>NZ_JAUXZW010000326.1 GCF_030693805.1 Phenylobacterium sp. | reverse complement strand
GGATCGAACAGCGGGCTCATGTCGCGCTTCAGCTTGTCGTCGCCGGCGGCGCGCGCGGCGGCCTCGGGCATCAGCTGCATCAGCCCGACGGCGCCGGCAGGCGACACCGCGGCCGGATTGAAGCGGCTCTCCTGGCGCACGATCGCGTAAACCAGGGCCTTGTCGAGCGTGAAGCCCGAGCGGGGCTCGAGGGACGGCGCCGGATAGTCGGTCATCGCCAGGTTGCGGCGGACGTCGGCGGCGGCCGCGTCGCGCGCGCCGCTGATCGGCGCGTTGAGCGCGGCGATCAGATCACCCCAGCTCTGGCGTTCCACATCGGTCTTGGCGAGGGTCAGGCCGGCGCGAAGTTCAAGCCCGGCCTCGGCGGGGCGGCCGATCTGGGTGAGCGCCGCGGCGCGGTGAGCGCGCGGGTCGCTGGCGATGAACCGGTTCAGCTCGACATTGGGCCCGTTGAACGCGGCCAACACCAGTTCGCCCTCAGGCGCTGCGCGGGCGGCCCGGGCGTCCATCGCCGCGGACTGCAGCTTGGCCTGCCGTTCGGCGATCATGCCGTAGAAGGTGTCGGGGTACTGCGCGGCCTGGCGCAGATGGCTGGTGCTCATCGCCAGGTCGCCCAGCGAGGCGGCGGCGCGGGCGGCCCAGTACGACGCGCCGGAGCGCAACCAGGCGTCCTGGCTCTCGTCGCGCGACACCTGCTCGAAATAGCCCTGCGCCAGGGGATAGTTCTTCAGCCGGTAGGCGGCGAGGCCGGCGATCCAGGGTTCGCCCGCCGCAGGGGCGAGGACCAGCGCCCGCTTGATGTCGCCCGAATAGAAGGCCTCGCGCGCCGCGCGACCGCGTTCGTTCGGGCCGCGACCGGCGGCGAAGTTCGGCGACGTGCGCACCGCCCAATCGGCGTCGGCCAACAGCGGTTGCGTCGGCGAAGCGGCGTCAGCGGGCTTGCGCTTGGCGGCCAGGGCGAACACGCGCCCGGCCAGGGGTAGGTCGGCGTAGCGGGCGAGCCAGCCGGCCAGCTCGTCGAAGCTGGCCCGGTGGGCGCTCGGATGCATCAATCGCTGGAAGGACAGCACGCCCAGCAGGGATTTGTCCTTCACATCGGAGAGCTGCATCTCGGAATCGATGAAATCCCCGCTGTCGGCCGCCTGGAAGGCCGCCGCATAGCTGCGCACATCCGCAGCCGAGAGGGCTTGCGGACCGGCGGCCAGCGTCGATGTAGCGAATCCTGCGGTGCAGATCATGGCCAGGACCGCGATCTGCATGCGCTTGTTTAGCGTCATGCCGTCTTCCACCCGACCGCGTTTTTACGCGTGCCGCGTGGCCCTTTTCCCAATGACGAGTCCCGTTTAGGCGGGGCGATCGGGGCGATCAAGCCTTTCGACCAGAGTCAAAAGGTCGCCCCAGGCGCGTTTCTTGGCCGCGGGTTGGCGCAGCAGGAACGCCGGATGCAGGGTCGGCAAGGCCGGGATCTCCAACTCGCCGTCCTCGGACTTCCACTCTAACCATCTGCCCCGCAACGATAAAATCCCCTCGTCGCGCTTCAGCATGAACTTGGCGGCCGCGCCCCCCAGCAACAGCAGCATGCGCGGGGCGACGAGCTGGATCGCGCGTTCGACAAAAGGCGCGCAGATCAATTGTTCGGCAGGCGTGGGGGTCCGATTGCCCGGTGGACGCCAGAACACCGTGTTGGTGATGAACACCCGATCGGCGATGGCGGCGCCGGCGAGCATCTTGTCGAGCAGCTTGCCCGCGCGGCCGACGAACGGCTCGCCCTGGGCGTCCTCGTCGGCTCCGGGGCCCTCGCCGATGACCATCAGCGGTGCGTCGGCGCGCCCACGCGAGAACACCGAATGGCTGGCGGCGCCTTCGAACTTCAGCCCGCAACCGTCGAAGGCGGCGATCGCAACCGCCAGCGCCTCGATGTCCTGGGCGGCGGCGGCGGCGCGACGCGCCTCGGCCAAAGGGGCGGCGATGTCGACCGTGGCGGCGACTGCGCCCGAGGCCGGGCGGCGAGGCGCCGCAATCGGCGTCGGCGCCGGGGGAGGCGCGATTCGCCCCTCAGCGACACGATCCACCGGCTCGTCAAGCAGCATGGCGTCCACGCCAGCCTCGGCCCAGAACGCCAGTAAGCTCTCGGCGACGCGGTCGTGGGCGGCGGCGGAGCTCATGGCGGGCGGATCGTTCCTGGCGTTTGTGCGGCGGTTCGGCCCTATAATGCGCCGCCCTGGGTGCGGACTTCAAACCCGGATCGCCGGTACGGCTCAGTAACGGCGGACCCGTCGCGAGGCTTTCGGGCTTGACCACCTTCCGAGAAGCTTCGGATAAGTCGCACGATCGATCAGATGGCGCACCGTTCGGGGAATCTGAGCGCCGGCGAAGGAGTTGAGGCGAACATGAGCGAAGCTTCGGACACGCAGGCCGTCGAACGCGAAGCGATGGAGTACGACGTGGTCATCGTCGGCGGAGGCCCCGCGGGCCTCTCGGCCGCGATCCGTCTGAAGAAGCTCGCCGCAGAGCAAGGCGCCGAGGTTTCAGTGGCCCTGGTCGAGAAGGGCTCGGAGATCGGCGCGCACATCCTGTCCGGCGCGGTGATCGACCCCAAGGCGCTGAACGAGCTGTTTCCTGACTGGAAGGCCATGGGCGCGCCGCTGGAGACGCCGGTCAAGCGCGACAAGTTCGTCTACCTCGGGCCCCAGGGCGAGCTGGACATCACCTGGCTGCCGATGCCGAAGTTCATGCTCAACCACGGCAACTACATCGCCTCGCTGGGCAACCTGTGCCGCTGGCTCGCCCAGCAGGCCGAGGCGCTGGGCGTCGAGATTTATCCCGGCATGGCCGCCTCGGAGCTGGTCTTCGCCGAGGATGGCTCGGTGAAGGGCGTCGTCGCCGGCGTGTTCGGCATCGGCAAGGACGGCGAACCCACCGGCGACTATCAGCCGGGCGTCGAACTGCTGGGCAAGTACACCTTCATCGCTGAGGGCGTGCGCGGTTCGCTGGCCAAGCAGCTGCAGGCCAAGTTTGGATTGAACGAAGATCGCGAGCCGCAGAAATTCGGCATCGGCATCAAAGAGCTTTGGCAGGTTCCGGATGAGAATTTCGAGCCGGGCTATGTGCAGCACACCCTGGGCTGGCCGCTGGACGACAAGACCGGCGGCGGTAGCTTCATGTACCATTTCGGCGACAACTACGTGGCCATCGGCTTCGTGGTGCACCTGAATTACAAGAACCCATGGATCTCGCCGTTCGACGAGTTCCAACGCTTCAAACAGCACGCTTCCATCCGACCCTATCTCGAGGGCGGCAAGCGCATCGCCTACGGCGCGCGCGCGATCACTGAGGGCGGTCTCCAGTCAGTGCCGAAGCTCTATTTCCCCGGCGGCGCGCTGATCGGCTGCTCAGCGGGCTTCGTCAACGTCCCGCGCATCAAGGGCAGCCACAACGCCATGAAGACCGGCATGATGGCCGCCGAGACCGCCTTCGCGGCGATCCAGGCCGGCCGCGCCGGCGATGAACTGGTCGAGTACGAGGCGGCCTACCAGGCGTCCTGGGTGCGCAAGGAACTGCACGTGGTGCGCAACGCCAAGCCGCTGCTGGCGCGTTACGGCACCGTGCTGGGCGGGATGGTGCTGGGCGGCATCGACATGACCATCACCAATCTGCTGAAGGGCTTCTCGCTGTTCGGCACCCTGAAGCATGGCAAGAACGACGCGGAGTCGACCGGGCTCGCCAAGGACTACAAGCCGATCGTCTATCCAAAGCCCGACAACGAGATCAGCTTCGACAAGCTGTCGTCGGTGTTCCTGTCGGCCACCAACCACGACGAGAACCAGCCCGCGCACCTTCGCCTTCGTGACGCCACGGTGCCGATCAACGTGAACCTGCCGCGCTTCGGCGAGCCGGCCAGGCTGTACTGTCCGGCGGGGGTCTACGAGGTGTTGTACGACGAAGCGGGGGCCAATCCGCGCTTCCAGATCAACTTCCAGAACTGCGTCCACTGCAAGACGTGCGATATCAAGGACCCGTCTCAGAACGTCGTGTGGACCACTCCGCAGGGCGGCGACGGCCCGAACTACCCGAATATGTGATCGCCGCGGCGCTTGGCTGCCGCTGTCGAAAGTCCAAAGGCTGTCCTGCATGCGTCGCCCGCTTCTGACCCTCCTCGCGCCGCTGGCGCTGCTGTGCGCTTGCGCCAGCCCACCGCACGACGCGGGCGTGGCGGGTCTCGAAGCCGGCGTCAGCGATCACTCGCCGTATGGCCTGTTCCTGGCCGGCGAAGGCGCGCTGAACGACGGGCGGACCGATGAAGCCGCGCGCTATTTCGATCGCGCCCGCGGGAGTCTGGGCGAGCAGCCGGCGCTGGCCGAACGGGCCTTCGTCGCCACTCTGCTGTCGGGCGACGTGACGCGGGCGGTGTCCATGGCGCCGACGAGCGAAGAAACCACCGAGCAGATGACGCGGCTCTCGCGGCTGGTGCGTGCGGCCGAAGCGATCGCCCAGGGCAAGGGCAAGGAGGCCCAGGCGATCCTATCGACGCCGATCGGCTTCCCCCACGCCGCGGGCGCGGCGCTGCTGTCGCCTTGGGCCGCGGCGATGGCTGGCGATGTCGACGGCTCGCTCGTGCGTCCCGAGGCCGGCGACGACAAGCTGGTCGGCTACTTCGGACAACTGGGGCAGGCCGAGCTCTATGAGCGCGCCAAGCGTTATGACGAGGCGGAGACCGATTTCAAGGCGCTGACCGCCAGCGATACGCCCGCCGACATGATGGTCCTGGCCTATGGCGAGTTCCTGGAGCGTCGGGGTCGGCGCGCCGA
>NZ_JAUXZW010000322.1 GCF_030693805.1 Phenylobacterium sp. | reverse complement strand
GCGCGGTCCGCATGCCGTCACGGGTGGCGTATTGCGGATCCGACACCCAGTCCGCGTGACCCAGGATCTTGAACACCTCGAAGACCGTGCGCGGCGCGATCAAGGGGATGATCACATAGCCGTCGCTGCTCTTGATCGGCGGATAGTTCAGCGGCTCTGGTTCGACGTTGGCCTGCGCCTGCTGATATTGAAGCCCGATCATTTGCATGGTCGACTCCATCAAGGTGACGTCGATGAAGCTGCCGGGGCCGTTGCGCTCACGATGCAGCAGGGCGGTCTGGATGGCGGCGAAGGCGTTGTTGCCGGCCGCCACGTCGGCGGTCAGCACCGCGTTCTTCAGCGGCACCCCATGACGATCCTCCTCGGCCGTCGCCACCACGATGTCGAGGCCGCTGTAGGCGTGCACGATGGGCGCGTAGGCCGGACGCTCGGCGAGCGGGCCCGTCTGGCCGAACCCCGAGATCGAGCAATAGATCAGCTTGGGATGGGCCTTCGCGAGGCTGGGGTAGTCCAGGCCTAACCTGGCCATCACGCCCGGCCGGAAATTCTCAACCACCACATCGGCCTTGGCGATCAGGCGGCGCACCACCTCCATGCCGGCCTCGGTCTTCAGGTCCAGCGAGATGCTCTTCTTGCCCGCATTGTAGAGGCCGTAGGTGTAGCGGCTCACCAGATCGATGTTGTAGCGGCCGCGCAGCAGGTCGCCCTCGCCGCAAGCCTCGATCTTTATGACCTCGGCGCCGCAGTCGGCCAGCAGCCGCGTGGCTGCGGGCCCAGCGACCATGGTGGTGAAATCCACCACGACGATTCCATCCAGGGGTCGAGGCATCTGGTTCTCCCTCTTTGGGCTCAGCCTGTGCTGTGCTCCAAAGCATCTCTACGAACGCATCACGCCGGCGCCGCCTGCGGGCTGTTTCCCGACGTCGGCGCGAGCTGCCCTTCGCCAGTACCTCTTGCGCCGCCGCTGTTCCAGGGTTCGGCGCCGAATTCCGAGAGACTGCGAGCCGTCGACCACCCATAGACCGGTCGTGCGGCCAAAATCATGACGGCCGAGGCTCGACGGCGGCGTTTGACGCCTCGATCCTCCCCCACAGTCGGAACGACAGCATGGTGATGACCAACCCTTCCAGCCCCATCACCAGAACGGCGGTTCGCGATCCGAGCGCATCGGCCATGACGCCCAGGTGAAGCACGCCCAAGGGGGAGAGGCCGATGCAAGTGGCCAGCAATCCAAGGACCACGCCACGGGACTGCGCCGGCGTCAGCATGTAGATCAGGGTCGCCTGCATGATCCCAAAGCCCGCGCCTGCGAGCCCGGAGGTGAACAGCGCGACGCCGGCCAACGGCGCGTTGGGAGCAAGGCCGAAGAGGACGATGCAGGTCAGGCCGGCGATGACCCCGCCGGCGAAGATCCTTGGATAATGCCTCGGCGACGAGATGCGGTGCAGCGTCAGCGCCGACAGGAATGCGCCGACGCCCTCCATGGAGACCAGCACGCCGACCGCGACCGGGGCCAGGCGATAGCTGTCGGACGCCACGACCGGCGTCTGGGTCATCATCGGCCAGGCGAACAGGTTATAGATCGCGGTCAGGACGAAGACGCCGGTCAGGCTGCTGTCGCGCGCCACCAGTCGGATGCCGTTGAGGAACAACAGGTGATAGGGCGGATTGGTCGTCACCGCCTCGACCTTCGGCAGTCTCAATCGCACGCTCAGATAGGCGAACCCGAGAAATGCGACGGCGCTGAACCAGAACACATTCATGCCGATGGATGTGGCGACGACGCCCCCGACAAGAGGGCCTGCGATGCGTGAGACATTGCCTGTCGCCATATCGACCGCCATCGCCTGTCGCATGCGCATGGCCCCAACCGCATCGCCAATCATCAGCCGGCGCAGCGGCATGTCGGCGGCGGCCATCGCGCCGTTGACGAACACCAGGACCGCCAGCATCCAGAGCTGGAGAGCGCCGAAGGCATGTAGGGTCGCGATAGTCATGCTGCTGAGCGTTATGGCGAGGGCGATGTAGATCTGCAGCGTGCGCGGCGAGATGTGGGCGACCAGCATCCCGATGTTGGCGCTGAGCAACGGAAACGGCAGCAGCCGGCACGTCGCCAAAACGGCGACGGCGAAGGCTGAATGTGTGGTGTCGTGCACGTAGAGCGCCACCACCAAGAGTTCGGTCCACTGGGTGATGCTGACGATGATGCCCATCGCCCACAGATGGCGAAAATTGCCATTGGCGAACAAGCCGTCATTGCTATTACGCTTGACTATGACTACACTCTTTTTTTGTTTTTTCTTATTTATACGGAAAATCTAGAAATCTGTAGCAACACTTACCAGTATATTGCGCGGATTCGTGACATAGAAGGCGCCGGACGGGTAGATTTTCCAGGTGAAGTCGTCAAAGATATTCTGGATCTGGACACGCAACATCGACGCGTGATCACGGACGCGAAAGCGGTAGCGCATGCCGAGATCGAGGGTGGTGTAGGCTTCTGCGTTCAGCTGCGCGCCGCCCAGCTCCGCGAACTCGCGCGACGTCGCCGCGCGCTCGCCGGTGTGGTTCACCGCCGCATCGATCGACAGCCCCTGGACCCAGGGCGTGCGGTAGTCGAGGTTGAGCCGCACGGTCGTCTCAGGCTGGCTGACCGGCTTGGGGCCGATCAACCCCCGGTCCACACCTTCGCCCGAGACGCTCGGCTTCTGCAGCACCACGCCGGCGACGATGTTGAGGCGGTCGTTGATCGCGCCGGCCAGCGAGATCTCATAGCCCTTGTGCTGTTCGTCGCCGAGGTTGCGATAGATCCTCGACGGGTCGAGGTTGAAGTACGGCTTCTCGACGTTGAAGTAGCCCAGCACCAGTCGCAGCGTCGGGGTGATCGCGTAGCGAACGCCGAAGTCGTACTGGCTGGTGTGGATCGCCGGCGGCGCCTCCTGCGCGTTGGCGGCGTTCTCCGGCGCAAGCGGCACCTCCTCGAGCCCCTGCGTTGTCCCCGCATAGATGGCGATGCGTTTCGAAACGTTGAGGGCGGCCGATGCGTTGAAGAACGTCGGCTTGTCCTGTGTCACCGTCGGGCGCGCGAGCGCCGGAGTCACTGTCTTCTCATAATCCACCCGCTGCGCGCCGAAGCTGACTTCTCCCAGCTTTCGCCACGCGAGCTGGTACTGGGCGCCCACGGCCCACTGGCGCACCTGATCCTGCGACTGAGGGCCATAGACCCACGCCGGTTCCGGCAGGCCGATGTTGCGGCCCACGGGGATCGGAAGGATGCTCGCAGACGCGGCGCCCCCGAAGTTGCGCTCCGCATTGCGTCCTCGCACTGACAGATGGACGGTCTGGCGGAGCCGGTCGCCGGCGAAAACTCCGGTCAGACGCGCCTCTCCAGAGGTGGTGGCCGTGCGAAACGGCCGATCGTTTGTGACGACGTGCTGCGCCGGTAGGCCAGCGCGGTCAGTGTTGAGATAGAGGTCGGCGATCGCCCCCTGGCCATTGGTGCTATGGCGGAAGAGGCCGGCTTTCAGCGTCCAGTGGTCGCCCACCGGCGTGAAGCCCAGCACGCCGTAGCTGCGCAGGTAGGTGCTCGACAGCGACCAGTCCTGGCCGAAGAATTTCGGCCTGACCTTCGGCGGCAGGAAGGGTCCGGAGGTGAACACGAACGGGTTGAACTTGTTGTCCAGATCACCGCCATAGGTGAAGAAGCCGGTGAGTTCGGTGCGCTCCATCGGGCGCCAGCGCGTGACGACCCCAACTGACCCCTTCGACGATGTACTGTCGCCCGGAACGCTGTCGTCGATGCGCTGATACAAGCCTGCCGATATGCCCAGCTTGCCCGGGATGATCTGCCGCTGGACGTCCAGTTCGGCGGAGAAGCCGTTGTTCGGTCCGACCTGCAGGACCCCGGACATCGAATTTCGGTCGTCGACGGTGCGCAGCGCGTAGTCGACGATGCCGGTGGGAGCGGGGAACGGGTAGCTCTGGGCCGTGAGGCCGACACGGATCGTCGTGCTCGCCAACGCGCGGGTCGGCAGGAACAGGCGAAGATCGTAGTACAACCCCTCGATGCGCAGGTTGCCGGCCGACAAGGGGCTGAAGCCGCGCGTGTCACGCTCGTTGTATAGCCCGACCTTCTCATTGCCGACGCTGACGCCGAAGGCGTCGTCAGCCGACCGCGTGGCGTTTTCCGCACTGCGCTGCTGAGCGAAGGCCGCCTGCGGTGCGAAACACGCCAAGACCATCCCCAGCGCGACCAGACGCCACGGCATCGCCCCCACCCCCGTTTTTTCTCATTGTGGTCAGAACACGCAGCGGCGTCCATGCCAAACGCTATGACCTTGCGCGCGGCGCAGGGTCCGATGACCCAGGGGAAATGCTGACAGCCAAGTCAGAGCATCTGGCTTGCTAAGCCGCGGGCCGCAGGCTGCGCTGTCGCACAGGCGCGTCCGGGATCGCCTTTCATCATGCTGCCGGAAGCCATCGTCCAGACCGCAGCGCTCACCTCGCCAGGCGGAGACGTCTCGTCTGCGCACTCCAGCGACGCCGGTAGCACCTGAGGCCTTGTTCAGAAAATCTCGGCGTGCATCCGCCGACCGACGCCCTACCTACGCATATCGACGCTCAAAGGATTGCTGATGCCCACCCTGTTCGACCCCCTGAAAGTTGGCGACCTGACGCTCAAGAACCGCATCGTCATGGCGCCCCTGACACGCTCGCGTTCGGGCGTGGAGAGGACGCCAGGCCCCCTGGTGGCGCAATACTACGCCCAGCGCGCCTCGGCGGGTCTGATCCTCAGCGAGGCGACATCGGTCACCCCCCTGGGCGTCGGCTACGCCGACACTCCGGGCATCTGGGCGGACGAACAGGTCGAAGGCTGGAAACTCACGACCGACGCCGTCCATGCGGCGGGCGGGGTCATCTTCATGCAGCTACGGCACGTCGGGCGCATTTCGGATCCCAGCTTCCTCGATGGCCGGAGCCCGGTGTCGGCGAGCGCCGTAGCGGCCAAGGGCGACGTCAGCCTGTTGCGCCCGAAGCGCCCCTATCCCGTGCCGCGCCCGCTGGCGCTGGAAGAGATCGCGGACGTGGTCGAGGCCTATCGCAAGGGCGCTGAGAACGCCAAGCGGGCGGGATTCGATGGTGTCGAACTGCATGGCGCCAACGGCTATCTGCTTGACCAATTCCTCCAGGATGGCGCCAACCACCGCACCGACGCCTACGGCGGTTCGGTCGAGAACCGGGCGCGGCTGATGATCGAGGCCGTCGACGCCGCGATCTCAGTCTTCGGGGCCGATCGCGTGGGGCTGCATCTGGCGCCGCGCGGAGACTCCCACGACATGGGCGACTCAGACCGCGAGGCGACCTTCGGCTACGTGGCCCGCGCCATGGCCGCGAGAAAGATCGCCTTCATCTTCGCCCGCGAGCGGCTGGGCGACGACCGCATCGGCCCGCTGCTTAAGGCGCAGTTCGGTGGCGTCTACATCGCCAACGAAGGCTTTGATCTGGCGAGCGCCAACGCGGTCATCCAGGCTGGAGAGGCGGACGCCATCTCGTTCGGCAAGCTGTTCATCTCCAACCCCGACCTGCCCGCGCGGCTGAAGATCGGCGCGCCGCTTAGCCCCTGGATCGCCGAGACCTTCTACACGCCGGGCCCGGACGGCTACGTCACCTACAAGGAGCTGCAAGCAGTCTGACGCGCAGCCGCAGCTCGCCGGAGGCGCCGGCTCGCGGCGTGAGCCGGTCGGCGGCGGACGCTTGCGCGCCCGCCGCCCTGAGACCGGTGCGGCGACTAGTCCAGCTCGCCCTTGCGGTAGCCGAGCAGGTGACGCGCGATCAGCAGGCGCTGGATCTCGCCGGCGCCTTCGTAGATGTCGGTGATACGGGCGTCACGGAACCACTTCTCGGCGAGGAACTCCTCCGACAAGCCGTCCGGACCCAGCAGTTCGATGCAGCCCTGGGTGATCTGGCGCGCGGCCTTGCCGCCCATGGCCTTGGCCATCGAGGCTTCGATCCGGGAGCCGTCCGAGGTCTCGCCGAGTTGCTCTTCCTTGAACTTCACCTGCATCACCGACATCCAGGCCGCCTGCCACACGGCTTCCATCTCGATCAGCCGATGTTCGACCATGCCGCGGCTGGTGCGCTGCTTGGCGTAGTCGGGGTCCACGCCAAGGCGCGCCGC
>NZ_JAUXZW010000321.1 GCF_030693805.1 Phenylobacterium sp. | reverse complement strand
CGCGTCCTCGACGATCTGCGCCTCTCGCGCCTGGTCGGCGCCCAGGCGGACGAGGTCGGCGGCCAGCCGTTCGAGCTCGGAGGCCTGGGCCTCGGCCTCGCGCTCCAGCCGGTCCTTGTCGATAGCCAGGCGATGGAGCACGGCGGCGGCGATGGTCTCGGCCTCGCGCAGCGGCTTGATCGCCTCCTCGGCCGCGGCGGCGCGGGTGGTCGCGGCCGCCGCGGTGCGGGCCGCCTCCTCGACAGTGCGCGCGGCGGCCTCGCCTTCACCCATCAGCGTCTCGGCGGCGGCCTTGGCCTCGGCCCAGCGGACGTAGGCCAGCGCGCCCTGCAGGCTTCGGATCTCTGCGGCGAGTTTCTTGTAGCGCTCGGCGGCGCGCGCCTCTCGCCTCAGCCGCGCCAGCGCGCCCTCCAGCTCACGAGCCACGTCGTCTAGCCGGGCGAGGTTGGTCTCCGCGGCGCGCAGCCGCAGCTCCGCCTCATGGCGACGCGTGTGCAGCCCGGCGACGCCCGCGGCCTCTTCCAGGATCAGCCGGCGGTTCTGCGGCTTGGCGGAGATCAGCTCGGAGATCTGACCCTGGCGCACCAGGGCCGGCGAGTTGGAGCCTGTCGAGGCGTCGGCGAACAGCAGTTGCACGTCGCGGGCGCGCACCTCGCGGCCGTTGATGCGGTAGGTCGAACCCGCCCCGCGGTCGATGCGGCGCACAACCTCCAGCACCGGGTCGGCGTTGAACGCCGCCGGGGCCTTGCGGTCGGCGTTGTCGATGGTCAGCGCCACCTCGGCGTGGTTGCGCGAGGGCCGGCTTCCGGAGCCTGAGAAGATCACGTCGTCCATGCCGCCGGCTCGCATCGCCTTGGCGGAGTTGGCCCCCATCACCCAGCGCAGAGCCTCGAGGATGTTGGACTTGCCGCAGCCGTTGGGGCCGACCACGCCGGTGATTCCAGGCTCGATGCGTAACTCCGTCGGTTCGACGAAGGACTTGAAGCCCGAGATCCGCAGGCGCTGGAAATGCATGGGCGTTGAGCGCTACTTCCCCGCTGCGGCGACGGCGGCGTCGAGTTCGGTCAGGCTGATCTCGCCTTCCTTGATCTTCTTGCCGTCGATCAGGAAGGTGGGCGTGGAGTTGATCTTGTCGACCTTGATGGCCTTGTCGACGCGCTCGTTCAGCGCCTTCAGCGAGGCCTCGTCGCCGACGCAGGCGGTGAACTGCTGCTCGCTCATGCCCGACGACTGGGCGATGCGCAGCAGCACGTCGCGGGGCGTCTCCGCGCCGCCGAACATCTCCTGCTGGCTGCGGAAGATGGTGTCGAGGACAGTGAAATACTTGTCCTTGCCGGCGCAGCGCGCGAGCAGGAAAGAGGCGGCCGCCACGTCGTTGGGCGGCGTGAGGAATTCCTTGAACGTGTAGTGCACCTTGCCGGTGTCGATGTACTTCGCCTTGAACGCCGGGAAGACGTCGGTGCTGAACCGGGCGCAGTGCGGACAGGTGGGCGAGGCGTACTCGACCATCTTGATCTTGGCGGCGGGGTCGCCCAGCGACATATCGGCGGCGTTGACTGCGCCGGGCTTGGCGCCGCGGTCGCAGGCCGCGAGGGCCAGCGCACCAGCGGCGAGCGCGGCGAGGATCATCAGGCGGCGGTTGGTCGTACGCATGGACAAGCCTTCGGATGTTTCGTGACGGATTAAAGCGCGATTCCCCGCGCGCCGTCGCCCAGCGTCGCTGAAAGCCGGCCCCGCGGCTTTTAGTCCGCCTGCGCGGCGATCTGAAGGGCTTCGTTTGCGCTCAACGCTCGCGGCGCATGACGCCCCGGCCCAGCGCCAGCAAGGCGGCCTTCAGCGGACTGTCCGCCACGGTCTCCATGCCGCGCGCCAGTTCGGCTTCCTTGGCGGCGTCCAGCGGCGGCGGCTTGCGTCGCGCGGCCGATGGCGTAGCGGCGGCGCGCAACGGCCCCTGGACGATGCGCAGCTTGTCCACCGCGCCCTCGCCCAGGAACAGGTTGACCCGCGCCAGGATTTCCGGGGCCTGATGCTGGATGATCGCGGCGGCCGGGCCGGCGACGCGGATCTCCAACGCCGCGGCGCTTCCGGCGCGCTTGCGGGTCAGCTTCACCGGCTCTGTGCGCCTGGCGATCTGTTCGCCGACGATCTCGCGCCAGCGGGCCTGCAGCGCGCCGGGCCCCTGGCCGAAGCGACCGTCCAGCTCGCGCACCAGCTTGTTCAGCGAGCGCCCGGCAGTGGGCGGGGCGCGACGCACCGGTCGGGTGCGTTTGGCCGCCAGGATGCGGATCGCTTCGTCGCGGGTCGGCAGGGAACGGCTCATGACCTGACGAGCCTACAACATCGGCCCCCTCCCGCCGAGCGCCGCGATGGGCTAGGCGATGGCGCGTGGATCGTGACCGCCTGCGCGCCAGCCTGCTGGCCTGGTACGACGCCCATGCGCGGGCGCTGCCGTGGCGCGTGGGACCGGCCGATCATGCCCAGGGCGTGCGCGCCGATCCGTACCGCATCTGGTTGTCCGAGGTGATGCTGCAGCAGACGACCGTGCCGCACGCGACGCCGTACTTCCTGTCGTTCACTCAACGCTGGCCGGACGCCCGCGCCCTGGCGGCTGAGGACGACGGCCAGGTGATGGCCGCCTGGGCGGGGCTTGGCTACTACGCCCGGGCCCGCAACCTGCTGGCCTGCGCGCGGGCGGTGGCCCAGGCGCATGGCGGCATCTTCCCCGACACCGAGGAGGGCCTGCGCGCGCTTCCCGGCGTCGGCGCCTATACCGCCGCCGCGGTCGCCGCGATCGCTTTCGACCGGCCCGCCAACGTCGTCGACGGCAATGTCGAGCGAGTGATGGCCCGGCTGTTCGCCGTGGAGACGGCGCTGCCGGACGCCAAGCCCGAGCTCAAACGGCTGGCCGGCGAACTGGTGACGGCGGAGCGTCCCGGCGACTGGGCGCAGGCGCTGATGGACCTGGGCGCGACGATCTGCCGGCCGAAGTCGCCGCTGTGCGAGCGCTGTCCGGTGGCGGGCTTCTGCGCCGCTCTGGCCGGCGGCGCGCCGGAGTCGTATCCGCGAAAGTCAGCGAAGGCGGCGCGGCCGCACCGCTTCGGCATCGCCTATCTGCTGACGCAGGGAGACCAGGTGGGACTGGTCAGGCGTCCGCCGCGCGGTCTTCTGGGCGGCATGCTGGCCCTGCCGACCAGCGACTGGCGCGCGACGCCTTGGAGCGAGGCCGAGGCGCTCGCAGCCGCGCCGGCCGACGCCGACTGGCGCGCCGCCGGCGAAGTGGAGCACGTGTTCACCCACTTCAGCCTGGGCTTGCGGGTGCTGCGTGCGCGAGGCGACGCGGAGGATCTGATCTGGACGCCGACCCGCGACCTCGGAGCCTTGCCCAGCGTGTTCCTGAAAGCCGCCCGCGCCGGCCTGGACAACCTGCTCTAGGCGCTCGACCCCTAAGCCGCGATCTCGGAGCGGACCTTGGCGCGCAGGGTGTCGATGGGGGCGAGACCTGCATCGGTCTTGAAGTGCCAGTAGGTCCAGCCGTTGCAGGCGGGCGCCGACTGCACCATCGCACCGACCTTGTGGATCGAACCGGTCACCGCGCCAACCGCCAGGCTGCCGTCGGCGCGCACGCGGGCCGAGGTCTTGCCCTTGGCGCAGTACAGTACGTCGCCGGCGCGCAGCAGACCCGCTTCGACGATCTGGCCGAACGGCACGCGCGGCTCGGCGCGCTTGGAGGTGGTGACCTGGATCTCGTCGGCCGTGGCGGGCGTGACCAGGGCGATGCGGCGGGTGGCCACTTTGATGTAGGCGCTTTCGCGCTCGATGCCGATGAAGCGGCGGCCCAGCCGCTTGGCCGCGGCCCCGGTGGTGCCGGTGCCGAAGAACGGATCGAGGATCACGTCGCCCGGCTTGGTCGAGGCCAAGATCAGCCGGTGCAGCAGGGATTCCGGCTTCTGGGTCGGGTGCGCCTTGACCCCGTTCTCGTCCTTCAGCCGCTCCTCGCCGGTGCACAGCGGGATGGTCCAGTCCGAACGCATCTGCAGTTCGTCATTGGCCATCTTCATGGCGTCGTAGTTGAAGGTGTAGCGCCTGGCGCCGCGCGCCTTGGCGGCCCAGATCAGCGTCTCGTGGGCGTTGGTGAAGCGCTTGCCGCGGAAGTTCGGCATCGGGTTCGATTTGCGCCAGACGATGTCGTTCAGCAGCCAGAAGCCCTGGTCCTGCAGCGCCGTGCCGATGCGGAAGATATTGTGGTAGCTGCCGATCA
>NZ_JAUXZW010000316.1 GCF_030693805.1 Phenylobacterium sp. | reverse complement strand
TTGATCTCATTCCTGTCGCTTACCCAGCCCCAATTCTACACCAGCAAATTCTCGAATCCTGTGTTTTGGCCGATCGTAAGCGGTATAGTGCTGTTGTATATTGTGGGACTTCTGATCATGCGTCGCATAATTAACTTCAGGTATTGAGGGCGGCATGGGCGTTTTCTTGCAGTTCGGAGTACTTGCCGCCGTCTTTGTCGCGGTCACCGCCATGGCGTTGATTGGCATCGAACGTCTGCGCACACTGGGTGCGGTTCAGCGGCGCCTGACCGGCGACCGCGCTCGGTCGGCGTCGAACCAGAAGCTGATCAAGCCGCAGAACGTCTCCAGTCCGGTGCTCGCTTGGGCGCAAGCGGCGTTCGCCGACCCCAATGACGGCGCGAAGCTGGCGCGCCAGCTTCGTCGCGCGGGCTTCGAACAGCTCTCGGCCCCCATCCTGTTCGTGATCCTGCGGCTGTCTCTGGCGATCGGGCTGCCGCTGCTGTTCCTGGTCGGCCAGACCCTGACCAGCGAGCCCGTCGTCGGGACGAAGCTGATCTTTCTCGCCTTGGCGCTATGCGGCGCCGGGTTCATCGCCCCCCAGGCGATCGTCGATCGCATGGGCTCGCGTCGGCAGTCTGAGCTCGAGAACGAGTTTCCTGACGCGCTGGACCTGACCGTTGTCTGCGTGGAAGCCGGACTGGGAATGGAGGCGGCGTTCGTCAAGGTGGGCGAGGAGACGCGTGAATCGCACCCGTTGATCTCGCGCCAGTTCGGCATCGTGTCGCAGGAGTTGCGAGCCGGCCGCAGCCGCGCCGAAGCCCTGCGCAATCTCGGCGAACGCACCGAAGTGGCCGCGATCCGATCCTTCGCCGCCCTGCTGATTCAGACGGACAGCCTGGGCGCCAGTATTGCGCAGACCCTGCGCATCTACTCGCAGGAGATGCGCGAAACGCGCTTCGTCAAAGCCGAGGAGAAGGCGATGCGCGTGCCGGTCCTGCTGACCATCCCCCTGGTCGCCTGCATCCTGCCTGTGGTGGTCGCATCGTTGATGCTCCCGGCAGGCATCGAGGTGGCCCAGACGCTGCTGCCTGCGCTTCGAGGAACAGTCAGATGACCCGAACAAGGCTTACCGGCCTCACGGCGGCGCTGTTGGCGCTCGGCCTCGGCCTCGGCGGTTGCACGTCCATTCCGAAGGCATGGAGCTGGCTGCAGCCGGAGAAGACAGTTGCGGTGCGTTCGATCGTAACGCCTACCACCTTCGGCGCGCAGACCTCGATCGACCGGGCCTATGAAGCCGCGTCCCGCGAGATCGAAGCTCGGCGCTACGGCCGCGCGCTGGAGCTCCTGCAGTATGCGCGGGATGTGGCGCCGTCGGACGTCCGGGTGCTTAACGCCCTTGGCGTCGTCTACGACAAGCTCGGGCGCTTCGAACTCAGCGCGCGGTATTACGCGGACGCCCTGAAATCTGAACCGGGGTCGCCGATTGTCCTGGCGAACGTCAAGTACTCGACCCTGCTGCAGGGGCGGTATCTGGCCTTGCAGGAGGACGCCGGTGGCCTGGTCGCGGTTGCGCAGCCGGCGACCCCGCCCGCGCCGATCCTTGCAGCGGCGGCGCCTGGCCTGCACCTCGCCCAGTCTGTGATCACGCCGCGGACGGCGCCACTGCTGGTCGGGCGCAGGTTGAACATCGTCGCCGGTATCGCGGCTGCGGATTCCGCGACCCGGTTGCGCGACCAGCTCGTCGCGCGCGGATGGTCGGTCGCGCGCGAGATCGAGACGGTCCGCGCGCCGCAAGTTCATTCTTTGATCGAGTTTCCGGCGCAACATCGTGAGGCGGCCCTGGCGCTTGCGCGCACGCTGCCGTTCGAGGCCCGACTGGTCGACTGCAAATCGACCTGCCAGGGCCTGGTGATTGTGCTGGGGGGGACGATGCGATGGAAGAGCTGATCATGACTTCAGCCTCAAGGTCGCCCGCGAAAGCGGGATGGATCAAGGGCGGATTACTGGCCACGGCGACGATCGCTTGGCTGATCGCCGGGCAGCCGGCGCAAGCGGGCCTGTTCGGACGCGACAAGGCGCCCGCAGCGACGCGACATCCGACGCCGGCCAGCGCGGGCGTCGTTGAGGCCGTCCAACGCGCGTTGGATGACGATCGTTTGTCCGACGCGGGTAGGTTGCTCGACCAGGCCTTCGCCGGTGGTGAACGCGACCTACGGCTGGTGTTGCTGTCGGGGCGCCTCAACCTTGCGAAGGGCCGCTATGACGCCGCGCTCGCAAGCTTCGCGGCCGCTGAGGCCGACCCGGCGCTCGGCGCCCGCGCGGCAGAGGGGAGGGGACTGACGCTCTCGCGCCTCAACCGGTCGGACGAGGCGGTGAAGGCTCTGACCCAGGCGACAATGGCCGACCCTAACCTGTGGCGCGCCTGGAACGCCCTCGGCGTCGAGCAGGACCGCCGCAAGAACTGGGCGGAGGCGGAGAACGCCTACCTGCAGGCGTTGAAGGCCCCGAGCGCGCAAGCCGAGGTCTACTGCAACCAGGGATACTCCATGATGTTGCAAGGGCGCTACGAAGAGGCGACCGGCGCCTTCGTCAGCGCCTTGCAGAAGGACCCGGGCTTGTCCCAGGCCCGGACCAACCTGCGTCTCGCGCTTGCGATGCGCGGCGACTACGCAAAGGCCACCACGATCAGCGCATCTGAGGACCGCGCCGCGGTGCTCAACAACGCCGGCTTCGTCGCCATGCTCCGGGGCGATCTCGATCAGGCGGAGAGCTTGTTCAATCAGGCGATCGAAGCCAGGGGCAGCTTCTACAGCCGCGCCTACGAGAACCTCACGCTGGTTCGCGGCCTGCGAAAGGGCAGCGTCGTGGCTGGCGGTCACGCGCCATGAAGGCGATCGCGCTCGCCCTGGTGGCCGCCTACGTCGCGGCGCTGGTCCTGGCCATGGTGAGCGACATCCTCTTTCGACGGATCCCCAACTGGGCGGTCGTCGCGCTCATCGCGGTTTTCGCGGCAGTCGTGTCGGCCGGCTTGTCGCCCCACCCCTTGTGGGCCTCGCTCGCCGCGGCGGGAATAAGCCTTGCGGCCGGCTTCACCCTCTTTGCGTTCAACGTCATCGGCGCGGGCGACGCTAAATTGTTCGCCGCGACGGCGCTGTTCGCGGGGTTGCAAAACCTCGGCGCCCTGGCCCTCGCCACTGTGCTGATCGGCGGGTTGATGGCCGTGGTCGTGCTGGTCGTGCGCCCAAAGCGAGCCCTGGCGGGCCTGACAAAGCGTGGTCGCGAGACCGGCGCCGGGGGGATTCCCTACGGGGTCCCGATCGCATGCGCGGCGCTTCTCGCCAGCTGGACTAGCGGCTTCCTCCAATCCTGGACATGACCATGGCGGGGGGCATTTCGGCGATGAAGGCGCGGCAGGGGACTGAGCAGGACGAGCAGGCCAGGGAGTCGGGGACGGCGCTGGTCCGATGCCTGCAGACCCTATGCTTGGTGCTGGTCGCCTACCTCGTGTCGCTGGGGCTGTTCTACGGCCTAGGTGTGGACCGCGTTCAGATCATCTTCCTGGTCCCCGTGCTGGTCGCTTCGGCTGTGTTCGGGGTCTGGTATGGCTTCCTGGCGGCGCTCGCCGCAGCGGCCGCCTACAGCCTGTTCCTCGGCCTGTCGGTGTTCTCCTGGCGTTTCGACACCGGCAAGGACGCCCTGAACGTCATTCTGTTCCTCGCGGCCGCCTGGCTCGCCGGCCTGTACACCGATGGCGTGAAGCGCCGGCAGAACGCCGCTAAGACGCTGATGAAGGCTGGGCAGACCCTCTCGGTCCACACCGAAGGCAGGGCCATCGGCCAGTTCCTGAACCGCGCCGCCTCAACGGGCGCGGGCCGTTGGATGGCCGAGCTTGGGCGGGCGGCGACGACCACGGGGCTCATCGTGATCGCAGCGGCGGCGGCGGCGTTGCTGCAGGGGCTGCTGGGCCACTCGATCGTCCTGGCGCTGCTGATGATCGCGGTGCTGGCTTCAGCTTCGAAATTCGGGGTTAGCTCCGCTTTGCTCGCGGCGGTGCTGGCGACGCTGGCCCAGGAAGCGGTGGTGCGCGGTCCACATGCTGTATTCCACCTGGATCCGGTCGAGGGACTCACCAACCTCGCGATGTTTGGCGGCGTCGGCGGTTGGGTGGGCGCGATGCGCGCCCGCGCGCGTGATGAACGCCAAGCCATTGAAGCGCTGTTCACTACGGGGCACAGCCTGTCCCTGGAGACCGACCAGAACGCGCTGCGTTCGATCCTCTACGAGGCGCTGATCGGCGCGCTGCGAGACGGTTCTGTGCGCATCACCGACGACACCGGGGCCGTGCTGCACGAGCACATCGGCGGCGGACCGCCGCCCCAGGTGGATCCCAAGCAACTCGAGCCCAACCAGACCATGGAGATCGGGCCCTGGCGCCTTCGCCGCATGTCGGTGAACGGACGTGACGTGGGCGTGGTGTCCTGGCGCACGCACGCTGCGCCAGTAGAGGACCGCACGGCCCTGGACCAGATCGTCGGGGTCATCACCGACCTTGGCGCGTCCGCGATCATGCGCGCGCAGCTCAGCGCCGAAAAAGCCGAGATGGAGTTCGTCGCCCGCACCGAACAGTTGCGGACGATCTTGCTGGACGCGGTGTCGCACCACTTCCGCACGCCGCTCGCCAGCATCGTGGGTTCGGTCACCAACTTGTTGGATCAGTCGGCCCAATACGATGAAGGCAGCCGTCACGACTTCCTGCTGATCATCAAGGAGCAGGCCAATCGGCTCAACCGCTACGTCGAGAATTTCCTGGGCGTGGCCCGCCTGGAATCCGGATCGATCGAGATCAAGCCGCGCGCGATCGACCTTGAGCACGCCCTCTACGATGTCTGGGAGTCATTCGGCGAAGCGGGGGGAGCCCGGCGCTTCCTCGACGTGCGGATAGAGGACCGGCCGATCTACGCCGATCCCGTCCCGCTGCGACAGATCCTGGGCAATGTCCTGGAGAATGCGATCAAGTTCAGTGCGGAAGGCTCCGTGGTCACGGTGCGCGGCCGCGTCGAGGAGGGACGCTCGGTGCTCGAAATCAGCGATGAAGGCGCCGGCGTGCCGCCTGAGGACCTGCCCAGAATCTTCGACCGTTTCTTTCGAAGCCGCACGGCCCAGGCGCCCGGCCTCGGCCTTGGCCTCTACATCACCAAGAGCCTGGTTGAACTGATGGACGGCGCGATCGCCTGCCGCGCACGCTCGGACGAGCGCACGGGCCTTGTAGTCTCGATCACCTTACCGCTTTCGACGGAGGTTCCGTGACAACGACCAAGATAGCCAAGGTCCTGCTGGTCGAGGATGAGGAGCAGCTTCTCCGCGTGCTCGGCTCGACGCTCGCGGCGGCTGGTTACGCGACTACGCTCGCCAAGACCGGGGCAGAGGCGATCGCTTGTATCGCCAACGAGACGTTCGACGTCATCCTGCTCGACCTCGGCCTGCCAGACCTCGACGGCAAGGACGTCATCACCCAGGCGCGCGCGACGACACGTGCGCCGATCCTTGTGCTGTCGGCGCGGGCGTCAGAGAACGAAAAGATCGCCGCGCTCGACCGTGGCGCCAACGACTATGTGGCCAAGCCGTTTGGCGTCGGTGAGTTGCTGGCGCGTGTCCGCGTGGCTGTGCGACCGCCGTTCGGGGCCGGCGCGCCCGGCAATTACAGCTCCAAGAATATCGAGATCGACTTCCGCAGCCGCATCGCCGTGGTGGAGGGAGCCACCAAGCGCCTGACTGCACGCGAAACCGAGCTGCTGCGCGCGCTCGCCGACGCGAACGGGGACATCGTCTCGCACGAGGAACTCGTCACCCGAATTTGGGGTGTGAGCGGAGACGCGGACGTCATGCACCTGCGCGTGCTGGCATGGCAGGTGCGGCGTAAGATCGAACCCGATGCGGCCGCACCGCGCTACCTGATTTCGGAACAAGGCCTCGGATATCGCCTGAGCGCGTGAGGCGAGGGCGTTTTCCCCTCAAATTCGCCGCAGTCTAATTCCGTTTTTATGGTGATTGCGGTGGAGGTGTGTACGATTTCCTTGGCTGCGTGCGATTACTGAACTTACGCCGCCGGGGTCTGGCGTGCGCATTTACAGAATTTATTGGATCAAAAGCGACGGTCATCTGGAACGCGGCCCGGCGATCAACTGTCACGATGACGACGAGGCGATCGCTGCTCTGAAGGAACTGAAACTCGACACGCTCGAGGTCGAACTCAGAGAAGGCGCGCGCCTGGTCGCAAGGTATCCGGACGAGTAAGCCCGCGAACGAGGCGCGCCAGCATCATGTTGATGAGCTTCGCACTGTGTGGCCTTGCGGCCTTTCTCGGAACCTATCTGATCCTATGGGCTCTGACCCGGCCTATGCCGCGCCGACAGGACGTGGACGCTCCCGCACCTCAAGATGATCGCGGACCGTCCCTTGAGGCGGGCGCGCCGTCGGACCCGGCGCTGATCGATCAACATCGTTCTGAGCCGGGTCTTAGCTAATCTAGGCGGATGTCCCGCTCGGTTGCACGGGCTGCGATGGTCTCGTTGTCCCTCCTTGCGCCGGCGATCGTCTGATTGACGTCGCGAACGCGCGCGTTGGCGGCGCGCCGTCGGTGCGTCCTGTCGCGAAACCGCCAGGCGAAACGTGTCAACGCTCCCGCGATATAGGCGATGCCCAGAAGGCAGACGATGTGTTCGATGTTCAACACGTACCCAGGAAAACGAAGACGAGTCGCTTCTTCACAGTCACCAGGCGGAAGATCGTCGGTCGTGTGCAGCGCCCAATTGTTCAAGTAATCAGAATAGGGGATTCCGCAAAACAATATATCAAAAAACGTCGGCTTCCCGACATAGCATATTGCATTTTAATGTGTTATTAATTGCACAATTACCCGTCGAGAATATTATAGTGGATTGAGGGCGAACGAACTATAGTTGAATGCAGCGCGGCGCATCATCTGGGATGAGCAGAGAGCGATCGTGGTCGACGATGACCGGCTCGGCCGTTCGGCGCGGTGCGCGGCTGCCAGTTAGGCGTCGTCATGCCCGATTACCGCTTCTACCTGCTTGGCGCTGAGGACCGTGTCCTGGGCGCTGTCGATATCGCGCTCGCCGACGATGAGGCCGCGACCCACAACGCCTGGCGATTGCTCACCGACTGCGATGCGGTTGATGTCCTCCGTGGCGCATTGATGCTCGGCCGTGTGTCTCGCAGCCCAGGCGATCCGCCTCGCAGGCGGATGCGACCGCCGCGCGAGCGCCGATGAAATCGCGCGAAATTCACCGATCAGGCGCGGTTCAGGCGCTCCGCTCCATTACCGGCGCATGGCGGCCGTGGATCGTCGACACCTCGAGTCGCTCCTACGAAGGTCGGCGTCGCCTTGAGCAGGCTCAACGTGTCTGACGAGTTCAAAGAGTCGATTGAGCGGCTGATCGGGCCCATGCGGGGCTATGCGCTGGCGCTCACACGCTCCCGCTCGGACGCAGACGATCTGGTCCAGGAGGCGCTGCTTCGTGCCTGGCGGTTTCGAGTCTCGTATAAACCAGGTACGAACCTCAAAGCCTGGTTGTTCCAGATACTCCGAAACGTTCACTATACCGAAACCAGGCGTCGCCGAACGACGGTCCAAGACGTTGATGGCCGCTTCGCGGCGGAGCTGACGGAGGATGGATACCAACATTGGCGTCTGGAATACTTCGAAATTCTGCAGGCGATCCAACAACTCACGCCGCAGTTGCAGGAGGCCATACTACTGATTTTCGCTGGCGATTTCAGTTATGAGGATATCGCCGCGATACTCGACTGCCCCGTGGGCACGGCCAAAAGTCGGGTGTTCAGAGCGCGCCGCAAGTTGGCGGAGATGATTGTTGATCCGACCTATTCATCTTGATCAGCAGTGCCGACTGCTCTGCGGCAAGTAGGATAGGTTAGACGCGTGGAACCATCTAACCATCTGATAATAGGCGGTTCGTCCTAGATTGCAGATCTAGAGGTCCCCCGTTCAAACCGGGCAGGCGGTAACACGCGAAAGCCGTCAGGCTGAGCTACGCCCCGTGCGGCTGCGCCAGCGAGGGCTGGATGCGCCAACGCCCGGCTCGCGGAGCTGACGGGCGCCCCGTCACCTACAACGCGACGGGCGAAGGGCAGTCGCCCTTTGAAATAGTCATGCCGCTTAATCGCAATCGGTGTGAAACACGCGCAGCGCGCTATCGGATGGCGCTGCGCCGTCTGTCCAACGGCGTGGTCTCGGGCGCCCGTCGCGCGCTGTGCATCTTGGCGGTCAGTGTGGCGGATGAGGGCGGTGTTCATGCCCGGTTTAAGCGCCATCCGCTCTAAGCCCGAGCCACCAGCCGGTTTGGCTTCAAGTCTGGAGTTCAGTTCCTTTGCGTCCGTTACACACCGAGCGTCACCTTCGGGCGAACACCTTTCGTGGCCTGCTCACCATCAGCGTCGCCGCCGCCGCGCTTGGCGCTGGCTCCGCGACAGCCCAGACGATGGAGCCGGATGAGACTGAGGTTGAAGAACTGGTGGTCAGCGGCACGCGCACTCTGCCGGGCTCGGTGATCGGTGACATCACGCCGGAGGTCACCCTCTCGGCCCGCGAGATCCGCGCCTTCGGGGCGGCCAACGTCTCAGAATTGCTCGACGCCCTGTCGCCTCAGACCACCAGCGGCCAGGGCTCGGGCGGGCGGCCCGTCGTTCTGATCAACGGCGCGCGCGTCTCCGGCTTCGCCGAGGTCCGCGACCTGCCCACCGAGGCCATCGCCCGAGTGGAGATCCTGCCCGAGGAAGTGTCGCTCAAATACGGATACCCGGCCGACCAGAAGGTCGTGAACATGGTCCTGCGGCAGCGCTTCAACGCCAAGCTGGCGGAGGCCACAACAAGCGTGCCCACCCAATCCGGCGGCGGCGAGACGGTCGGCGCCCACGCGGGCCTCCTGCGTATCCGTCGCGGTGAGCGGTTGACCCTCGACGCCAAGGCCACGCGCGTCGACTCGATCCTCGAGAGCGATCGCGACGTGGTCGGCGGCGACGCCTTTCGCACGCTTCAACCCCGATCCAACGACGTCGTCCTCAACGCCGTCCTGGCCAAGCCGTTGGGAGACGCCGGCGTCTCCGGCACGATCAATGGGACCTACGAAGCTACCGATAGCACCGCTAAGCTCGGCCTCTCGCCGTTCGGGCCGCAGGCGCTGGTCCGGCGATCGGAGTCCAATGACGGCAGTCTCGCCGGCGCCCTGAGCGGCGCCTACGCCGGCTGGCAATGGTCGTACACCGGCGAGGTGGGTCGTAACGTCTCCAAGTCGACCACCGACCGCGCCTTGGCCGGCCTCGGCTACACCGACCGCACGCGCACCCAGGTCACCTCGGCCCAATCAGACGTCGTGCTGAACCGCGCCCTCTTCTCGCTGCCCGCGGGCACGGTCAGCTCCACCTTCACCGCGCGCGCCTCCACCGTCGAGCTGGAGAGCGATTCCCTTCGCGCCGGAGCCGTCACCTCCAGCGACCTCAGCCGCAGCATCGGCCAACTGCAGGCCAGTTTCGACGTGCCGTTGACCCGCGCCGATGAAGGCCTGGGCCAGGCCATCGGCAAGCTGTCGGCGAACCTCAACCTGAACTATCAGCACCTGTCCGACTTTGGAGACCTCGAGTCCCTGGGCGGGGGTCTGAACTGGACGCCTGTGAAGCCCCTGCGGTTCTTGGCGTCCTTCACCCGCACCGACCAGGCCCCGACCATCAACCAGTTGGGCGACCCGGTGACGGCGACGCCTGGCGTGCGCGTGTTCGACCTGCAAACCGGCCAGACTGCCGAGATCACCCGCGTCACCGGTGGATCGCAAGCGCTGAACAGCGGGCGCCGCGACGTCCTCAAGCTGGGCGCGACCTACAAGCCCTTCGAGAAGACCAACCTGACGTTCCAGGCCAACTACGTCTCCAGCCGCACCCGCGACGCCATCGTCGCCTTTCCCTCGGCCTCGACCCAGGTGGAAAGCGCCTTCCCGGATCGCTTCATCCGCAACGCCGCCGGCGTGCTGGTGCAGCTGGACGCGCGTCCCGTGAACTTCGCCCGCCAGTCCCGCGACGAGCTGCGCTGGGGGTTCAACTTCTCGCGGCCGGTGGGCCCGCAGCCGACGCCCGAGCAGATCGCCGCCGCGCGTCAGCGCTTCGAGCAGGAGCGCGCCCGTCGAGAGCAGGCGCGATCCCAGGCTCAGACCCCCGCCCAGGGTGGCGCGGGCGCGACCCCGGCCACGCCACGCCAGGGCGAGGCGGCGCCCGACGGCCCGCCGCCAGGCGAGCATCGTCCCGCAGGCGGCGCGATGGGCGCAGGTCCAGGCGGCGGGATGGGGGCTGGCATGGCCGGCATGGGCGGCGGCTTCCGGGGCGGCCCGGGCGGTGGGCGGGGCGGTTTCGGCGGCTTCGGCGGCGGACCGCGCAGCGGCGTCTTCCAGATTGGCCTCTATCATACGGTCGCCTTCCGAGACGACGTGCTGATCGGCGCGGGCCAGCCGGCGCTCGACCTGCTGGACGGCGCGGCGCTTGGCGCTGGCGGCGGGTCGTCCCGTCACCAGATCGACTTGCAGGCCAACTACACGCGCGGCGGCCTGGGCGTGGCGATGAACACCAAGTGGCAGAGCGCCACGCGCATCACCGGCGCGGCGGCCGCCCAGGACCTGAAGTTCTCGGACTTCACCACCGTCAGCCTGCGCCTGTTCGCCGACCTGGGCGCGCAACCCTACGCCCGCGACCATCAGTGGCTGCGCGGCATGCGCGCCACCGCCGCCATCGACAACCTGTTCGACGCCCGTCAACAGGTCCGCACGATCACCGGAACGACGCCGATCAGTTACCAGCCAGACCTGCTGGATCCCGTGGGCCGTTCGGTTCGATTCACGATCCGCAAGCTGTTCTTCTGACGCGACGCCTGGTTTGGCGCGGCGGCGGGTTCGCGGGCTTTGAGCCCTCTGCGTGCGCGTCCGGCGTGCGTGGCGGGCCAATCGGCGTCGTCGCACGCCTTGCGGACTAAGCGGCCGGCGAAATCCGTGCTTCAACGTCGGTGATGATCCAGTCTCTTCCTGACCAGCTCCGCTCCAGCGTCCGCTTCCTCGGCCGCATCCTGGGCGACGTCATCAAGGCCCAGGACGGGGAGGCGCTGTTCAACCGCATCGAGGAGATCCGCCAGGCCTCGGTCGCCTTCCATCGCGACGCAGACCCGCAGAGCGCCGAGTTGCTGGAACGCCGCTTGGCCGGTCTCAGCCTGCCGGACACCGTGCGCTTCGCCCACAGCTTCGCCTGCTTCCTGCAGATCACCAACATCGCCGAGGATCAGATCCAGCGCCGCCGCGGCCAGGCGGGCGACGCGCGCGACGACACGCTCGCCGGCGTGCTGCGTACGCTGAAGGACGAAGGCGTCGGCCCCGAACAGGTGGTCGCTTTCCTGCGTGACGCGCTGATCGCGCCCGTGCTCACCGCCCATCCCACCGAAGTACGCCGAAAGAGCGTGCTGGACCGCACCCACGCCATCGGCGCTGATCTCGACGCCTTCGAACACGCCCGTAGCGACGATGAGCGCGAACAGGCGGAAGCCGAACTGCTGCGGCAGGTGTCGATCTTCTGGCGCACCCGGCTGCTGCGCAACGCCAAGCCGGGCGTCGGCGACGAGATCGAGACCGCCGTCTCCTACTTCGAACGCAGCTTCCTGATCGAACTGCCGAGGCTCTACGCCCACTGGGCGCGACGCCTGCATGCCGCCGAGCCGCTGCCGAGCTTCCTGCGGGTCGGATCCTGGGTCGGCGGCGACCGCGACGGCAATCCTTTCGTCACCGCGGAGGTGCTGCGCCATGCGCTCGCCCGCCAGTCCCGCGCCGCCCTGCAGTATTATCTGGGGCGCCTGCGCGCTCTGGGGGCCGAATTGTCTCTGTCGGGCGACCTGGCGCAGATCACGCCCGAACTGCAGGCTTTGGCCGAGCGGTCCGGCGACAATTCAGCGCACCGCGTCGACGAGCCGTACCGTCGAGCGCTGGCTGGGGTCTTCGCCCGCCTGGAGGCGAGCTATCCGGCACTGACGCTGGACGCCCGTGCGCCGTCATCCAGCCTTCCGGCCGAACCCTATTCTGGCCCGGAAGCCTTCCGGCGCGACCTGCAGATCGTGCAGGATTCCCTGGTGGCCAAGCAGGGCCCGCGATTTGTCGAGGGGCCGCTGCCGGAGCTGCTGCGCGCCGTCGATTGCTTCGGCTTCCATCTGGCGACCATCGACCTGCGACAGAACTCCGCCGTCCACGCCCGCGTGATCGGCGAACTGCTGGCCGGGGCAGGGGTCTGCGCCGCCTACGAGGACCTGGACGAGCAGGCTCGCTGCGACCTGCTGCTGGGCGAGCTCGGCCACGGCCGGCTGCTGTTCTCGCCCTTCGCCCCGTACAGCGAAGAGACCCAGCGCGAATATGCAGTGCTCCAGGTGGCCGGGGAGGCGAGGCGCCTCTACGGGCCAGAGGCGATCAAGGCCTACATCGTCTCCAACACCACCTCGGTCTCCGACCTGCTGGAGGTCTACTTGCTGCTTAAGGAAGTGGGCCTGTTCCATCCGGGGCCGCAGCCCCGCGCCGACGTCCTCGCCGAGCCGCTGTTCGAGACCATCGCCGACCTGCGCGCGGCCCCGCAGACCATGCGTGACTACCTGTCCCTGCCGCTGGTCGCGGCGCTGTTGTCCGAGCAGCGGCTGCAGGAGGTGATGATCGGCTATTCGGACAGCAACAAGGACGGCAGCTACCTGACCTCCACCTGGGAACTGCATCAGGCGTCGAAAGCGCTGGCCACGGTCACCCAGGACGCGGGCCTGCGCCTGCAGCTCTTCCATGGCCGGGGCGGGGCGGTCGGGCGCGGCGGAGGTTCCAGCTTCGACGCCCTGCTGGCCCAACCCGAAGGCACGATCGGCGGCCGGATCCGCGTCACCGAGCAAGGCGAGGTGGTGGCCAACAAATATGCCGATCCGCAGCTCACCCGCCAGAGCCTGGAGACCCTCACCGCCGGCGTGCTGTTGGCGTCCCTGCGCCGTCCTTCGAACGCGCCGCCGGCCGCGGTGAACGGCGAGGTGATGGATGCTCTCGCCGCAGCCGCCTTTGCGTCCTACCGCAAACTCACCCGCGAAACGCCTGGTTTCGTTGAGTATTTCTACTCCGCCACGCCGATCAACGAGATCATGGAGTTGAACATCGGCAGCCGCCCTGCTCAGCGCCAGGGCCGGCGCAGCATTGACGGCCTGCGCGCCATCCCCTGGGTGTTCTCCTGGTCGCAGTCGCGCACCATGCTGCCCGGCTGGTACGGCTTCGGTTCCGCCGTCGAGGCGGCCGGCGCCTCCATCGACCAGCTCCGCGAGCTCTACGAGACCTGGCCGTTCTTCAACACCACGCTCGCCAACATGGAAATGGTGCTGGCCAAGGGCGACATGAACATCGCCCGGCGCTACGCAGGCTTGGTCGAGGATCGGCCGCTCGCCGACAATATCTTCGGCCTGATCCGCGCCGAATGGGACCGCACCTGCAAGGCGGTGCTGGCGATCACCGGCCAGTCGGTGTTGCTCGAGAAGAACCCCGACCTCGCCGAGATCATCCGCTCGCGCTTGCCCTACATCGACCCGCTGAACCACCTGCAGATCGAGCTCATCCGCCGCCGTCGCATGGGCGACGCCGACGCCGCCGTGCGTGAAGGCGTCCACCTGACCATCAACGGCGTCGCGGCGGGCTTGCGCAACAGCGGGTGAGGTCGGTCATCCCCACCCCACATGCCACGCCGGACGTCCGGCGAAGCGGCGGGCCAGGAAGTCGACGAACACCCGCACCTTGGCCGCCAGGTGACGGGCGTGCGGGTAGACCGCATGCACCCCGATCGGCTCGCATTCGAACGCGGTCAGGATCGGGACCAGTCGTCCGCTGCGCAGATCGTCGGCTGCCGCAAACGCCGGCGCGCGCGCGATCCCGAACCCTTCGCGCGCCGCATCGAGGCAGGCGGCGGGACTGGAGAACCGCAGGCGGCCCTCGACCCGAACGTCGCGTCTGGCGCCGGCCACCCTGAAATCCCACAGCGTCGGCTCGCGCAGGTTCAAGTCCAGGATCGCCTCCCGTCCGGCCAGCGCCTCCGGCGTCTGCGGCGTGCCGTGGCGCTGCAGATGATCGGGAGAGGCGCAGACCACGATCCGTGTCTCCGCCAGCTTTCGCGCGATCAGCGAAGAGTCGGCCAGCCGCGTGATCCGCACCGCTACATCGAAGCCCTCGTCCACCAGGTTCACTGTGCGATCGGAGAACGAGACCTCCAGCCCAACCTGCGGATAGGCTTGGGCGAACGCCAACAAGGCGGATTGCAGCGCCGCCGCGCCGAAGGTCACCGGCGCCGAGATCCTCAACAGCCCGCGCGGCTGGCCATCGTCTCGCACGCTGTCGTCCAAGGTCTCGAAGGCTTCGACGACCGCGCGAGCGCTTTCGAGATAGGCGCGCCCGACGTCGGTCAGCGCCACGTCGCGCGTTGTTCGGTTCAGCAGGCGGGCGCCAAGCCGATCCTCCAGCCGCATCACCACCTTGGAGGCCTGGCTGGGGGAGATCCCGAGCCGTCGCGCCCCCTCGGTGAAACTGCGCGCATCCGCGACCGCGATGAACGTTCTGAGGGCGTCGACACGATCCACGCGCATTAATTCCCATATGGAAAAAGACTGATCCGAATCTGACGCGTTATCAACGTGCTGGGAAGAGCCCACTTGAAGTCGGAGCCCGCGGCGACCCCACGGGCGCCAAATCACTGGAGACACCATGAGCACCGCCCCAACCGTCGCCGTCATCGTCGGCAGCCTGCGTAAAGGCTCCTACAGCAGAGCCCTCGCGACCGCCTTGGCCGGTCTCGCCGCGCCCGGACTCAATCTGCGCATCGTCGAGATCGGCGATCTGCCGCACTACAATCCCGACCTCGACGAGGCTCCGCCGGCCGCCTGGACGCGCTTCCGCGCCGAAGTGAAGTCGGCTGACGCCGTGCTGTTCGTCACGCCTGAGTACAATCGCTCGGTGCCCGGCGTGCTGAAGAACGCCATCGACGTCGGCTCGCGCCCCTACGGTTCGAGCGTCTGGGACGGCAAGCCGGGTGCGGTGGTCAGCCAGTCGCCGGGCGCGCTGGGCGGCTTCGGCTCGAACCACCATCTGCGTCAGTCGCTGGTCTTCCTCAATGTCCCGACCCTGCAGCAACCGGAGGCCTACATCAGCGGCACGGCTTCTCTGTTCGACGACCAGGGCAAGGTGGCCAAGGAAGACACCGCCAAGTTCCTGAAGACCTTCCTGGGCGCATTCCAGGGCTGGGTGGAGCGCCATGTTCGCGCGCCTGCTGAGCCAGCTTAAGGCGTCTTCGCGACAGGGTAGGGCGTCCAGCCCCAGTTGGACGGAACTTGATCATTCGCCGCCACATCTTCGCCGCTTGGTATTGATTGCTCGACGCCGGGGCGTTGCTGCGCGATGTAGCGCTCCGCGGCGGCCCTGCTGCGGGCGATCGGAAGATGGACGGCGATGATCACGACCGGACCGCACCTGAAACAGGCGCGTGAAGCCCTGCGGTGGTCCCCCGCGGAACTGGCGCGTGCGCTGCGCCTGGCCGGCGGCCCGTCCCAGGGTGAGAAGCGGGTCCTCGAGATGGAATCCGGGCGCCGGATGATCTCCGGGCCGGTGGCGGTGGCCGTGGAGTCGTTTCTACACGGCTACAAACCTGTCGGCTTCGAGTTGGACGCACCCGCCTGACGGCGGCGTAAGCCACCCCTCAGCATTCGTTAAACGATCCCGGGCACAGTGACGGTCTCTTGTTCGGAGACCGCCATGATCGTCGCCGCCATCGCCGCTCTCGGAGCTCTGCTGGACCTGCAGAGCCTGCAGCAGACGCTGCCGCCCGGTATCGACGCCGCCGTGAGTGAGGCGTTGTCGTCTGTCGACATCGGCGACGGCGCAAGCGGCGCCCGCACCCTTTCTATCCAGGAACTCAGCGGCGTCTCCAGCGGCCTGGACATGCGCATCGAAGGTCCGGCGACCTTCCGCACCGGCGACATCCTGATCTCCGGAGGGTCGGGCGATTCAAGTTTCACGGGCATCCAGTCGGTGAGCTTCAACACTGGCGTGGCCTCGGTCGTTCAGAGCTCGGTGTCGGTCGCCGCGGGTTCGTTCCAACTGGGCGCCGCCCCCTGACCGCACCCAAAGTCCTGCGTCCGAACGCCATATCGGCCCGGCACTTACGCTGCGTGCCGCTAAGGTCTAGATTCAAGCTGTTGCGCCCCGGAGCAGGGAGAATGTCGCCGGCAATCAGATTGGCTGTCTTGGGCTGGGTCGTTGCGCTCGCCGCAACGGCGTCGCACGCAGCGCCGACGCTGGAGTCTCCGCAGCCCGTCGCGACACGGCAGGACACCGCGGCCAACGACTACCGCAAGGGCGTCGAGGCCCTGCATGCCGGGCAACTGGATCGCGCCGAGGCCGCTGCGCTCGGCCTCGTGGAGACGGCGTCGCATGGCTCCGCCGGCCGTCACCTGCTGGGTCTGGTCAAGACGCGCAAGGGCGACCTGGCCGGCGCGGTCGCCGAGTTCGACAAGGCGCTGGTCAACGACCCGCAATCTATTCCTGCACGTACAGAGCGCGCCGTGGTGCTCGCCCGTCTGGGTCAGCTCGACAAGGCCCGCGTCGACCTCGACGCCCTGAAGGCGCGCGCCGCGCTGTGCGGCAAGGCCTGCGCGCCCGAGCTTCGCTCCGCCATCTCGCGGGTCGAGGCCGCGTTGGCCGCGGGCCGTCCGCCCGCCGCCTGATCGGCACGGCCCAAACACATCCTCAAGGCTGGACGCGTGGCGTTGCGTTGCGCGAAGATGGGTTCAGGACAGGCGTCCTTGCCGATCCGGCTCGTGAACCGCCGCCATCACCACTGGGGATGAGACATGAAGGTAGCCATCGGCGAACGCGCGCGCGTCTTTCTCGAAGGCAAGCTGCCGGCGGGCGTCGAGCCGGTCTGGTATGATGGGTCAAAGGGCGCCGTCGCCGCCGCCGGCGAGGTCGAGGCTGGCTGGCTCGACATCATCAACCCGGCGACCATGGCCGAGGCGCTGGAGGTCGGACGCGGGCTGAAGTGGGTTTTCACCGTCCAGGCCGGCGTCAGCGCCCAGCCGCTCGCGACCTTCAAGGAACGCGGCATCGTGCTCACCAACGGCGCGGGCCTGAACTCCATCCCCGTCGCCGAGTATGCGATCATGGGCATGTTCGCGCTGGCCAAGAACCTTCCAGCCTTGCTGAAGATCCAGGAGAGCCGCGTCTGGCCCCGTGACGCCCCCGGGGTCGGCGAGCTGTTTGAATCCAAGGCGCTGATCGTCGGCTATGGCGCCATCGGCAAACATATCGGCACGCGCCTGGAAGGCCTGGGGGTCGAAGTGGTGGGCGTGCGCCGCAACCCGAGCAGCGACCCGGCCACCCTCGGCCCCGATCAGTGGCGCGCCCGGCTGGGCGAGTTCGACTGGGTGATCCTGGCCGCCCCGGCCACACAAGAGACTGACAAGCTGATCGGCGCGGCGGAGTTGGCCGCCATGAAGCCGTCGGCCTTCATTATCAACATCGCCCGCGGCGCGGTGATCGATCAGCCGGTCCTGTTGCAGGCGATCAACGACAAGGTTATCGCGGGAGCCTTCCTCGATGTGGTCGAACCTGAGCCCGCGCCGCCCGAGGATCCCGTCTGGTCGACGCCGGGCGTGATCATGACCAGCCACCTGTCCGGGCGCGCCCAGACCAGGCTCGCCGAGCGTGGCGCGATCTTCTTCCTGGAGAACCTGAAGCGCTACGTCGCCGGCGAGCCGCTCCAGAACGTCGTCGACCTGGACCTGGGCTACTAGCGACCTATGGGCGAGGCTTGTGCGTCGGCTTGCCGCCGGGCTTCGGCTTGCCGGCGAAGGCGGGCCGCGGCCCTTGGTTTGGCTTGTTGCCCTTGTAGGGTTTGCCGCCTGGCTTCCCGCCACCGGCGGGTTTACCCGCGGGCTTTCCCGGGCCGCCCTTGAAGTTTCGCGCCGGCGGAGCTGAGGCTTCCTCGATGCGGATGTCGTCACCGACCGTCGCCTCGATCGCCTTGGCGAACTTCGCCTCCACCGCCTTGGCGATCTCGAACTTTGTCTCGCGATCGAAGATGCGGATCTGGCCGATGTCGCGCTTGGTGACGTGACCCAGCCGGCAGATCAGCGGAATCAGCCACTTGGGGTCCGCGCCGCTGCTGCGCCCCGTCGTCAGCCGGTACCACGACACGTCGTCCGGGCCCATCCGCGTGAACTCGCCGGGGATCGGATCGACCAGGGCGTCGCGCTCCGGCTTGTAGGTCTTGATCGGCCCGGAGACCGAGGTCGGCGTGGACCCGCCACGGGTGTCGTCGAACACGTCTTCGGGCGCGGGCAGGGCGGCGCGATGCAGCCGCACCAGAGCCACCGCGACCTGCTCGGCCGTGCGATCGTTGAGCAACGAACGGGCGAGGGCCAGATCCTCCTCGGTGGGCGTCTCCGAAAGCATCGGGTCGTTGACTAGCCGCGCCTGGTCGCCGGCGCGGATTTCTTCTCCGCTGGGCGGTCCGCTCCAGGTGGCGGCGATGTTCGCCGACTCCAGCAGTTGCTCCACCCGCCGGCGCTTGTTGTACGGCACCAGCAGCACCGCCGCGCCCTTGCGCCCGGCGCGCCCCGTGCGACCGCTCCGATGCAGGAGGCCCGCTTTGTTCGCCGGCATGTCGGCGTGCACCACCAGCCCGAGGTCCGGCAGGTCCAGCCCGCGTGCAGCGACGTCAGTGGCGACGCACACCCGCGCGCGTCCGTCGCGCAACGCCTGCATCGCCTCGCCGCGTTCCTTCTGGGTCAGCTCGCCCGACAGCGCAACCACCGCGAAGCCGCGCTCGCGCAGGTTCACATACAGGTGCCGCACCGCCTCACGGGTGGCGCAGAACACCAGCGCGCCGGGGCTTTCAAAGTAGCGCAGCACATTGACCACCGCGTGCTCGATCTCGTTCGGCGCGATGCGGATGGCGCGATAGTCGATGTCGCCGTGCGGTTCGTCGTGGCGGGTGGTGTCGATGCGCACGGCGTCGCGCTGATAGCTGCGCGCCAGGTTGGCGATCGGCTTGGCGATGGTCGCCGAGAATAGCAGCGTGCGACGTGCGGCCGGCGTCGCCTCCAGGATGAACTCCAGGTCCTCGCGGAAACCCAGATCGAGCATCTCGTCGGCCTCGTCGAGCACGACGACCTTCAGCTCCGAGAGTTCAAGATGGCCGCGCTCCAGGTGGTCGCGCAGACGCCCAGGCGTGCCGACGACGATATGCGCGCCGGCCGCCAGCATGCGCTGCTCGCGCCGCGAATCCATCCCGCCGACGCACGTGGCGATCCGCGCCTGGGCGGAGGCGTAGAGCCACGCCAGTTCGCTCGCCACCTGCATGGCGAGCTCGCGGGTCGGCGCCACCACCAGCTCCAGCGGCGCGCCGGCCGGACCCATGGTCTCGCCGTCGCCAAGCAGGTCGATGGCCGCGGCCAGCCCATATGCCACGGTCTTGCCCGACCCCGTCTGGGCCGAGACCAGCAGGTCGCGTCCCTCGGCGCTGGCGGCGAGAACCGCGGCCTGGACCGGCGTCGCGTCCTGATAGCCGCGCTCGGCGAGCGCGCGCTGCAGCGCGGGTTTGACTTGGGAGAAGGGCATAACATCCTGCGGGGCGTCGCGCGGCCGTAACATCCGCGAAGCGCGCTCTTGAGCACGTTCCCGCCGCCCTCGCCATCGCCTTCGCAGTTGCGGGACGCCGGAGTGTAGAATTTCTCGGTTGAGAGCGGGCGCCGCAGCGTTAGCGTCGGGGCGAACCCGTCAGGGAATGACTAGGGAGACGCGTCATGATCGACCTGCACTACTGGCCCACGCCGAACGGCAAGAAGGTGACCATCCTGCTGGAGGAGCTGGGCACGCCGTACAATATCGTCGACTGCAATATCGGCAAAGGCGACCAGTTCACCGACGCCTTCCTCAAGATCGGCCCGAACAACCGCATGCCTGTGCTTGTCGATCACGAGCCCATGGGCGGCGGCGAGCCGATCAGCATCTTCGAATCCGGCGCGATCATGATGTACCTGGCCGAAAAGGCCGGCCGCTTCTATCCGCAGGATCCGCGCGGCAAGTACGCGGTCACCCAGTGGGTCATGTGGCAGATGGCCAATCAGGGCCCGAAGATGGGCGAGAACGGCCACTTCCGCCGCCTGGGCCCCGAGCATGGGGAACAGGCCTATGCGCGCCGTCGCTTCGACGACGAGGCCAACCGCCTCTACGGCGTGCTCAACACGCGCCTGCACCAGAGCCGCTACCTGGCGGGCGACGAGTACAGCATCGCCGACATGATCGCCTATCCCTGGTCGGCCAACTGGGAGGGGCAGGGCCAGGATGTCGAGGAGTTCAAGCATTTCAAGCGCTGGCATGAGGAACTTGCGGCGCGTCCGGGCGTCCAGCGCGGCATGGCGGTTGCCCCGCGCGTGACCCCGGAGGATCCCGCGACCCTGTCGCCGGAGGAGCAGGAGCGCCGCCGCAAGATGATCTACAACCAGCGCGCCCGGCCCGTTCCGGCCTGAGGCGTCAGCCCCGCAAGGCGGCGGCGAGCGCGGCGATCTTCGCCTCGGTCTCGCGCCGTTCTGCGGGCGGCAGGCTATCGGCGACGATACCGGCGCCCGCGCGCGCCTCCACCCGCCAGCCGTCCTCATCCTGGGTGAACGCCGCCGTGCGGATCAGCACGCTGGAGTCCATAGCCCCGTCAAAGCCCAGGTGGATCATCGCGCCGAAGAACGGTCCGCGCGGCGCCTCGAGGCCTGCGATCACCCGCATCGCCTGCACCTTCGGCGCCCCGGTGATCGAGCCCGGCGGGAACGCTGCACGCAACAGATCGCAAGACCCGTTCCCTGTCGCCAGCACCCCGGTCACCGTCGAGACCAGGTGGTGCACGTTGGCGAAGCTCTCCACCGCGAACAGGCTGGGCGCGGCGACGCTGCCGGGCGCGCAGACCCGCGCCAGGTCGTTGCGCATCAGATCGACGATCATCAGGTTCTCGGCGCGGTCCTTCAACGACGCCGCGAGGCCCTCGGCCAGCGCCGCATCGCACGCGGGATCGGCGCTGCGCGGCGCGGTGCCCTTGATCGGCTGTGTCTCCACGTGCAGGGCGCCATTGAGCGGCGTCACCTTCAGGAACCGCTCCGGTGAATTCGACACCACCGCGCGGCCGGGCAGCCGCAGGTAGCTGGCGAACGGGGCGGGGCTCGCGAACGCCAGTCGGGCGAACGCGGCATTGGGCCGGCCGTTCGCTTTCAGCCGCCCGCGCCAGCGCCGGGCGATATTGGCCTGAAAGATCTCGCCGGCGCCGATCCGCTCGACCACCTCGGCCACCGCCGCCTCGTAGGCGCAACCATCGTCCGCCTGCAGGGGCGACTGCATCACCGCGGCCGGCGGCGTAGCGGCCTCAAGCCAGCCAAGCGCCTCCAGCGCCCGGGTGCGCGCCTGTGCGGCGTCGGCGCCGCGTCCGACCCCCAGCACCCGGCGCTCAATGTGATCGAACGCCAGCACCGTCGCGTAGAGCCCGCAGGCGACGTCCGGCCAGCCTTCGAAACGTTCCAGCCCCAGCCGCTCGACCTGGTCGCCGAGTTCATAGCAGAGCAGTCCGGCGACGCCGCCCTGGAATGGCGGCCCGCCAACCGCCCCGGCGCACACCTCGCCCGCCAAAGCCGCCAGTGCGGAGAATGCGTCGCCCATATCGGCCGCGTCGACGGTCAGCGTCTCGAGGGGCTGGCGCATGAGGTACGACCACCGGGCGCCCACGCGCCCCGACAGCAGGCACAGCGTCCAGGGCTCTTCGGCGAAGGGCGCGAGCGCTTCCACGGGTTCGCGCCACCCGGTCTCGATGATCTCGGTGGACCTCATGCCGGCGCCCATAGCCCGGCCACGCGTCGTCCGCCAGCGACGCGCCCGCCCTTAGTGGAAGATCACCGTGCGCGAGCCGTTCAGCAGCACCCGGTGCTCGGCATGCCACTTGATCGCCCGGGCCAGCACCAAGCTCTCGAGGTCGCGGCCCACCGCCACATAGTCGTTGACCGAGAGATTGTGGGTCACCCGCTCGACCGCCTGTTCGATGATCGGGCCCTCGTCCAGGTCCTCGGTGACGAAGTGCGCTGTCGCCCCGATCAGCTTCACGCCCCGCCGGTGCGCGGCGTGATAGGGACGGGCCCCGATGAAGCTCGGCAGGAACGAGTGGTGGATGTTGATCACCTGGCCGGGGTGGCGCGCGCACATCTCCGGCGACAGGATCTGCATGTAGCGGGCGAGCACGAACAGCTCCACTCCGTGCGCGGCGGCCAGTGCGTCGATCGCCGCCTCCTGCGTCGCCTTGGTCTGGGCTGTCACCGGCAGGTGGTGGAACGGCAGGCCGTGGCTGGTCACGAGCTCGGCGAAGTCGAGGTGGTTCGACACCACCGCCTTGATGTCGATCGGCAGGGCGCCGCTGCGCCAGCGAAACAGCAGGTCGTTCAGGCAGTGGCCCAGCCGCGAGACCAGCAACAGGGTCGGCGTGCGCCGGTTCATGTCGAAGAACTGCGCATCCATGCCGTAGTTGGCCGCCACCGGCGCGAACGCCGCGCGCAGGTCGTCCAGCGTGCGGCCCTGGGTGGACTCGAAGCCGGTGCGCAGGAAGAACCGGCCGTTCTCCCGATCGCCGTACTGCGCGCTCTCGATGATGTTGCAGCCGTTCTCCACCAGCACCCGCGATACGTCGGCGACGATGCCGATGCGGTCCGGACACGACAGGCTGAGCAGCAGCGGCGCCGCGGGCTCCTCGGCCGACGGCCGCAGCGGGATATCGATGGGCATGAGTGGTCTTGGCGTGGTGATCGGTGACGCGAAATGACGCGGGAATCCTTGTAGAACCGCAAACATGTCCGTGTCCGCAACACTCCTCTTCGATCAGGCGAAGCGCGTTTCGCGTCTCGCTCGTCCCATTCGTGGGGCGGCGGCGTGATCGACCAGGGCGAAGTCGTCGCCGTCAGCCGCGCCAAGGGCCATCGCTTCTCCAAGCCGAACCAGCTCTCCATCCGCCTGATGGCCGGGCTGGGCGTCGAGGGCGACGCCCACGCCGGGGCCACGGTCAAACACCGCTCCCGCGTCATGCGCGACCCGACTGCGCCAAACCTGCGGCAGGTGCATCTGATGCAAGCCGAACTGCACGAGGCGCTGCGCGCCGCCGGCTTTCCCGTCGAGGCCGGTCAGCTCGGCGAGAACGTCACCACTCGCGGCCTGGACCTTCTCGCTCTGCCGGCGGGCGCCCGACTGCGACTGGGCGGTAAGGCGGTGATCGAGGTCACGGGCCTGCGCAACCCCTGCATCCAGCTCGACCGCTTTCAGCCGGGCCTGATGGCCGCCACGCTCGGCCGCGACGCCGCCGGCGGCCTGGTGCGCAAGGCTGGCGTCATGGCGGTGGTGGTGGCCGGAGGCGACGTGCATCCGGGAGACGTCATCGAGGTGCAGCTCCCAGCTGGCCCGTTCCGCGCCCTGGGTGTCGTGTGACGCGCCGGTCTGGCTTGCGACGGGCGGCGATGTCACAAAGGCTGTGGGCGTCCGCTCAGACGACGCCGCCAAGATCGGGGAGGGCCGCGATGAGCTTCTGGCGACGTTCGGTGCTGGCGGCTTGCGCGCCGCTGCTGCTCGTCGCTTGCGCCACGTCCTTTCCAGCCGAGCCGCCGATCGCCGCCAAGGGGCCGCAATACGGGACTTTCGGCTTCGACGTCGCCGGGATGGATCCCAAGATCTCGGCGGGGGACGATTTCTTCGACCACGCGAACGGCCGCTGGGTCGAGACCGTCGAGATCCCCCCGGACCGGTCCAGCGTCAACACCTTCACCCAGTTGCGTGAGATCGCATCCCAGCGCACGGCGGCGATCATCGCCGACGCGGGGCGTTCGAACGCGCCGGCCGGCTCCAACGCCCAGCGGATCGGCGACTACTACGCGAGTTTCATGGACGAGGCGGCGATCGAGGCGGCCGCCGCCGCGCCGCTCCGCCCGGAGCTGGATCGCATCGCCGCCATACATTCGCGCGCCGATCTCGCCCGCGAACTCGGCGCGACGCTGCGCGCAGACGTCGACCCGCTGAACAGCACCGACCTCTACACTGATCGTCTGTTCGGCCTTTGGGTGGCGGAGGACCTGCACGACACGACCCGCTATCTGCCGTACCTTATGCAGGGCGGCCTGGGTCTGCCTGACCGGGAATACTTCCTTTCCGATACGCAGCGGTTCCGCGAGCTGCGCACCGCCTATCAGGCCCATGTCGCGGCGATGTTGACGCTTGCAGGCTACGACCTTGGCGACCAGCGCGCCGGCCGCATACTCGCCCTGGAGCTCGCCATCGCGCGGGCGCACTGGTCGGGCGTCGACACCACCGATGTCGCCAAGGCCGATGTCCGCTGGACCCCCGCCCAGTTCGCCGCCAAGGCGCCGGGGCTGGACTGGAGCGCCTACTTCGCCGCAGCCGGCCTTGCGGGTCAGCCGACAGTTGGGGTTTGGCAATCCACGGCGATCTCGGGGATCGCGCGCCTCGTCGGCTCCGAGCCGATCGACACCTGGAAGGACTATCTCGCCTACCACGCCGTCTCCCGCGCCGCGGCGTTCCTGCCCAAGGCCTTCGCGGACGCCGATTTCGCCTTCTACGGCCGCCTGCTCAACGGCACGCCCGAACAGCCGGCCCGCTGGAAGCGCGCCGTCGACCACACCAACACTGCGCTCGGCGACGCGATCGGCCGGCTGTACGCGGAACGCTACTTCCCGCCGGCCGCCAAGGCCGAGGCCCAGGCCATGGTTGAGAACATCCGCGCAGCCTTCGATCGCAGGATCGTCGCCCTCGACTGGATGAGCCCCGACACCCGCGCGAAGGCGCGCGAAAAGCTCGCCAAAATGCGCGTCGGCATCGGCTACCCGGACACCTGGCGCGACTATTCGGGTCTGGAGATCGTGCGCGGCGACGCCTACGGCAACCAGGTCCGCGCGGAGCTGTTCGAGCACCACCGCAACCTGGCCAAGCTGGGCAGGCCGGTCGATCGCTCCGAATGGTTCATGTGGCCCCAGGAGGTGAACGCCCTCAACGCGCCGCTGCAGAACTCGGTGATATTCCCCGCCGCCATCCTGCAGCCGCCGTTCTTCGACCCCCTGGCCGATCCGGCGGTGAACTACGGCGCGATCGGCGGCATTATCGGCCATGAGATCAGCCACGGCTTCGACGACACCGGTGCGCTGTTCGACGCCGAGGGCCGGCTGCACAACTGGTGGACGCCTCAGGACATGGCGCACTTCGCCGAACGCGGCCGCGCCCTGGTCGCCCAGTACGACGGCTACCGGCCGTTCCCCGACGCCGGCGTCAGCGGTGAGCTGACCCTGGGCGAGAATATCGCCGACCTAGGCGGCGTCAGCGTCGCCTATGACGCCTACCAGATCTTGCTGAAGGGACGTCCCGCCCCGGTGTTGGACGGCTTCACCGGGGATCAGCGGTTCTTCCTCGGCTGGGCGCAGAACTACCGCTCCAAGCACCGCGAGGCGTCGCTGCGCCGCGCCCTGGTCACGGACGTCCACGCGCCAGGCGAATACCGCGCCGACACCGTGCGCAACCTCGACGCCTGGTACGCGGCCTTCTCGGTGAAGCCTGGCGAGAAGCTGCATCTCGCGCCGGATCAACGCGTGCGCATCTGGTGAGCGCCGCGCCGGCCGCGTCGCGATGATCGAACCCGTCGATGATCCTGACGACCCGCGTCTCGAACCTTATCGCGGGGTGCGAGAGCGCGATCTGGTCGGTCGGCAGGGCCGCTTCATCGCCGAGGGCCAGGTGGTGCTGGAACGGCTTGTCGCCCAGTCGCGCCACCAGACCCTCTCCGTACTGATCGCCGCCAAACGCCTGGAAGCGCTCCAGCCGATCCTCGAACGCCTACCGTCCGACACACCGGTCTATTCGGCGTCGCAAGCCGTGATGGATGCGGTGGTCGGCTTCCACATCCACCGCGGCATCCTCGCCCTCGCCGCGGCCGCGCCGCCGGCTGATCCCGCAGGCCTGCTCCAGACCCTCGGCGCGGACGCGCTGGTGGTGGTGCTGTGCGGGGTCGCCAATCACGACAACATGGGCGGGGTGTTCCGCAACGCCGCCGCCTTTGGAGTGGGCGCGGTGTTGCTCGACGCCCACTGCTGCGACCCTCTGTATCGCAAGGCCATCCGGGTCTCGGTCGGCGGCGTGCTCAGCGTGCCGTTCGCGAGGCTTGCGGCCGACGCCGACCTTCCGCGCACGCTGGCCGTGGCGGGCTTCGAAGGGCTCGCCCTGTCGCCAGGCGGCGCGACGACCCTTGCGCAAGTCCGCAGGCCGCGGCGCTGCGCCGTGGTGTTCGGGACTGAGGGAGAAGGGCTGCCCGCCGATCTCCTGGCCCGGATGACGAGCGTACGCATCCCGATGGCGCACGGTTTCGATTCGCTCAATCTCGCCACCACCTGCGGCATCGTGCTGCATCAGCTGGCCTGACAGCCCTTGATTTCCCCGCGCCGAGCCGCTCGTTAGGAATCATGCATCGCACGCGCAAAGTGGTGGTGGCCGGCGCCGGCGCCCTGGGCCTGACCAGCGCGCTCGCGCTCGCCCGCGCCGG
>NZ_JAUXZW010000314.1 GCF_030693805.1 Phenylobacterium sp. | reverse complement strand
GATCCGAAGGCCAAGGGACCCTGCGACGGCGTTCGGGTGATCGAGATCGCACGCTATGTCGCCGCGCCATTCTGCGGCCAACTGCTGGCCGACCTGGGCGCCGACGTGATCAAGATCGAAGATCCGGGCGGCGACTTGATGCGCAACGCCCTGGGCTACAAAGGCCTCGCGGCCGGCTTCGAGCAATTCAACCGCGGCAAGCGCAGCTTCGTCGCCGACCTGCGCACGCCGCAGGGCGTCGACGCCGTGCGGCGGCTGATCGACACCGCCGACATCGTGCTGGAGAACTACCGCCCGGGCGTTCTGGAGAAGATGGGCCTCGGCTACGAGAGCCTGCGCGTCACCAATCCCCGCCTGATCTACATGAAGGTCAGCGGATATGGCGAAAGCGGTCCCAAGGCGGACCAGCCGGTGTTCGACCAGGTGATCCAGGGCGTGGCCGGCTTCATGCCCGTGCAGGGCGAGGACGGCCCGGCCAAGGCGATCAACACCTATGTCGTGGACAAGGTGACGGCCATCTTCACCTCGCACGCGGCCTTGGCCGCGCTGCTGCATCGCGAACGCACCGGCGAGGGCCAGAAGGTTTCCACCAATCTGCTGGATTCCTACGCCGCCTACATGCTGCCGGAGATGCTGAATCCCTATACCTTCGCAGAGGTCGAACCCCCCGCCCAAGGCGGCGTCAACATGTTCCGCGCGCTGGACACCGCCGACGGCCAGGTGATCGGCCTGTTGCTGCTGGACAACCACTACCGCGGGTTCTGCAAGGCGATCGGCCGAGACGACCTGATCGATGACCCCCGATTTGCAGGGTTCGCGGCGCGCATCCCCAACCTCGAACTGCTTTACAAGACCGTCGCCGCCGACGTCGGCCGCATGACCACCGCGGATTTCATCGCTCGCGCGGTCGCCCAGGACCTGCCGTTCTCCAAGGTCAACAACGTGGTCGACCTGATGCAGGACCCTCAGGCGCGCCACAACGAAACCGTCGTCGAGTTCGAGGATCCGGAATTCGGGGTCATCCGCCACGCCAACCATCCGGCGACGTTCGAGCGCAGTCCGGCCAACGCAAAGCGCCGTGCGCCGAAGCTGGGCGAGCACACCGATGAGCTGCTGGCCGAGTTGCAGCAGCGCGCGGCGGCGGCCGAATAGGGCGGTCAGCTCGCGGCGGGCGCCGGGCAGGCGTCGCCGATGCGCTTGGCTTCGGTGCGCACCTTGCCGGCGATGGGAATGCCGGAGAACTCGGTCGCCACCTGCGCGGTGAGGCTGAAGCTGGTCTGGGAATAACTCCCCTGACCTTCGACCTGGACGCGCCGGCCCTTCTTGCTGACGCAACTGCCTTTGAGCAGGATCTTGCCGCCTTCGAAGCTGCGGGTCGGGTAGGTGCAGGCGTAGTGACGGTTGCTCGGTCCCATCAGGAACTTGGCGACGTCGGCCGGCGTGATGCACCGCCGCTCCACGCTCTTGGCGGGAATCGGTGACAGCATCCGGTTGGTGGATTCCCAATAGCCTGGCTGAATGAGTTCGGCCGCATTGGCGCCCAAGGGGCCGGCGGCGATCAACAGGCCCAGCAGGCCGGCGACGACGGGTCTGTTCATTGCGCCCCGATAACAGCCAATCTCGGCGGAAGGTAGACGCGAGCGCGCCTCAGCCGTCCACCTCGGCGGTCTGCGCCTCGTTCACGATGGTGGCCTGATTGGCGATACGGATCTGGGCGCCCGCCTCGTCGTAGAGGAACGGCAAGAAGGCGTAGCGGCGCCCGCGCGTGACGGGCAGCGCCTCGTGCAGCAGAGAACAGGAGAACACCACAGCCCCGCCGGTGGGCGCGCGATAGGCCCGCGATCCGAACTCGGGAAAGCGAAGGTCGCCGCCGTCGTAGTCGCCGGCGTTCAGGTTGATGGTCACCGCGAAGCGGCGATGCGCGGTGCCGGGCGTGGTGTTGTCGCGGTGCGGCCGGAAATAGCCGCCTTCGCCGGCGTCGTAGCAGGCGACGATATAGCGCTCCATGCGAGTGACATCGAACTGGAACGCCTTCTTGATCTCCGGAACCAGCCGGCGCGCCAGTCGGATCCGGAGCTGCTGGCGAAACGCCTCATCGGTGACATCGGCGTCGCGTCGGCTCTTGAAGTTGTCGATCATCCCGACGGTCTTGCCGTCGATGTTGCGCATCACGCCGGAGCGTGAGCCGCCTACGGCGTCGTAGTGGGCGATCAGCCGCTGGCAGATGTCCTGTTCGAAGATGCGGGGTACGATCAGCACGGGCGCGTGGATATCGGCCCCGGAGTGCAGGTCAGGCGCGGGCAGGGCGTCGATCTGCTCCACA
>NZ_JAUXZW010000296.1 GCF_030693805.1 Phenylobacterium sp. | reverse complement strand
GCGGCGGCGAAGTCGCGGACCCGGCGCAGCAGCCTGCCGGCTACGCGCGGGGTGCCGCGGGCGCGGGCGGCGATCTCGGCGGCGCCGTCGTCATTCAGCTTCAGCCCCATCTTGCCGGCCGCCTGGGCCAGCACCTTCTGCAGTTCGGTCGGGGTGTAGAACTCCAGGCGCAACGGAATGCCGAAGCGGTCACGCAGCGGCGTCGCCAGCAGGCCGGCGCGCGTCGTCGCCGCCACCAGGGTGAACGGCGCCAGGTCGATGCGGATCGAGCGCGCCGAAGGACCGTCGCCGATGATCAGGTCCAGCACGTGGTCCTCCATCGCCGGATAGAGGATCTCCTCGACGTTGGCGGCCAGGCGGTGGATCTCGTCGATGAACAGGACGTCGCGCGGCTCAAGGTTGGTCAGGATCGCCGCCAGGTCGCCGGCCTTGGCCAGCACGGGCCCGGAGGTGGCGCGGAAGTTGACGCCCAGCTCTCGGGCGATGATCTGCGCCAGGGTGGTCTTGCCCAGGCCAGGCGGTCCGAACAGCAGCACATGGTCCAACGCCTCGCCGCGCTGGCGCGCCGCCTCGATGAAGATCAACAGGTTGGCCTTGGTCTGCGCCTGGCCGACGAACTCGGCCATGGTCTGCGGCCGCATGGCCTTGTCGGAGCCCTCGAGCGGCTGCGGTTCGCTGGACACCAGGCGGGTCACCGGCCGAGTTCCTGCAAGGCGGCCTTGATCAGCGCGCCGGCCTCGGCGTCTTCGCCCAGGCGCAGCGAGGCCTGCTCGACCAGCCGACGGGCTGCGGGCTCGGCGACGCCCAGGCCCAGCAGGGCCGCGACCGCCTCGCCGGAGGCGGTGGGCGTGGGCGGGGCGACATTTGACTGCACCTGGGCGTGGAAGCCCGCGACGCCGCCGTCCGTAAGCGGCTTGTCCTTCAGTTCGGTGACGATCCGCTGGGCGAGCTTCGGCCCCACCCCCTGGGCGCGGGCGACAGCGGCCTTGTCGTCGCGCGCGGCGGCCTGGGCGAGTTCGCCGGGCGAGAGCACGTCGAGCACGCCCAGCGCGGCCTTCGGCCCCACGCCCTGGATCGCCTGCAGGACCACGAAGGCGTGACGCTCGTCGCGGGTGTTGAATCCATAGAGGCGCATGCCGGTCGCCTCGGACCACTGGGTCTCGACGTGCAGCACGGTCTCGTCGCCGATCGCCGGCAGCCGCGACAGGGTGCGCGCGCCGCAGCGCACGACATAGCCGACGCCGCCGACGTCGACCAAGGCGTCCTCCTCGGCGATCTCGGCCACCACGCCGCGCAGTCGCCCGATCATGCCGCCGACCCCAGGGTGCGGGCGCGCCGGGCGTGGGCATGGGTGATGGCGACAGCCAGGGCGTCGGCGGCGTCGGAGGTGGTCTCGCCGGCGGTCGGCAGCAGCCGGCGGATCATGAAGGCGACCTGGGTCTTGTCCGCGGCCCCTGTCCCGACCACGGACTTCTTGACCACCAGGGCCGCATATTCCGCGACGCTGAGGCCCGCGCGGGCAGGCGCGATCATCGCGGCGGCGCGGGCGTGGCCGAGCTTCAGGGTGGAGGCCGCATTGACGCTGACGAAGGTCTCCTCGATGGCCGCTTCATCAGGGGCGTAGGCGGCGATCACCTGGGCGACGCCTTCGAAAAGGGCCAGCAGGCGCAGCGAGAACGGGTCTGTGGCCGGCGGCGCGATCACCCCGTGGGCGACGTGCGACAGGCGCGGCCCGTCGATCGCGATCACGCCCCAGCCGGTGCGGCGGAGGCCGGGGTCGAGCCCGAGGATGCGCAAGGGGGTCGCCATGAATCGCGTTCGCCGTCTGTTCCGTACAGGGGATAGATGATGGGCGCATGGTTGAGAAGAGGTTGAGGTCGATCGCGTTGATTGCGTCGGACGGCCGCGCGGCGTGTAGGCTGGCCTGAACAATGGGAGGCGACTCGCATGCAGGCTGTGGCGATTCTGGCGGTAGCGGCGTTGGTCGGGGCGTGTGCGACGGCGGCGGGACCGCAGCCTGCGCCCGGAGCGCCGCAGGTCGGGACCTATGTCGGCCGGTTGCCTTGCACGGATTGCGCTGGCGTCGACACCCGCCTCACCCTGTTCGGGCCGCCGGACTTTCGTTACCGGCTCGAGCAGACTCATTTGGGCGGCGCGACCAGCACCTCGGAAGGCGAGTATGTGATCCTGCGGGGCGACGCCGTCGATCCCGACGCCACCGTGTTTCAGATCGGCGTCGAAGGCGAGACGCCGTTCTTCCAGCGTGTCACCGACGATGAGATCCGGCTGCTGGACCGAGAACAGCGCCCGATTGTCCCGAACGCCCGCCTGAGCCTGCGCCGCGTGCGCTAGGCGTTCGCGCGCTGCGGCGCGAAACGCCGGGCGAGCGTCGCCATGACGGCTTCGAATTCGGCCATGGTCTCGTCGATGATCGCCGCCACCGGCTTGATCTCGTCGATGCGGCCGGCGACCTGACCGCAAAGCGCGATCGAGGCCTCCATGTCGCCGCCGAAGTAGAGCGCCTGGGCGGTCTTGAATTCGTCGCGCGCGCCGGAGCCGCCGTCGATCTCGTAGGCGGTCGTCTTGTCGGTCCGCAGCGCGCGGAGCGCCGGTCCTGGGCCCATGCGATTGAGGAACACGGTGTCGGTCTCCTGGGCGTCGAGGATCGCCTGCTTCCAGTTGGGGTGGACCGGAGACTCCGCGGACGAGACCATGCGCGTGCCCATCTGCACGCCCTCGGCGCCGAGGGCGAAGGCCGCCGCCATGCTGCGGCCGTCGGCGATGCCGCCCGCGGCGATGACCGGCACGCCGACCCGTTCGCAGACCAGCGGCAGCAGGACCATCGTCGAGACGTCGCGCGCGTTCTTGAACCCGCCGCCTTCTCCACCCTCGACCACCAGTCCGTCGACGCCGGCCTCAACGGCGCGCAATGCGGCGCGGAGCGAGGGCACGACGTGGAAGACGGTCAGGCCGGCGGCCTTCAGCGCGCCGCAGTACTTCATGGGATCGCCCGCCGATGTGGTGATGAACTTCACTCCCTGGTCGACGACGAAGCTGACGATGTCGGGATCGCGCACGAACGCCAGCGCGACGTTGAGGCCGAACGGCTTGTCAGTGAGCTCACGCATGAGCTTGATCTCGGCGCGCACGGCGTCGAGGTCGCCCGACGACGTCTCCATGATCCCCAGGCCGCCGGCGTTGGAAACCGCCGAGGCGAGCTGGGCGCGGGCGATCCAGCCCATCGGGGCCTGGACGATGGGATACTTCACGCCGAGCAGGTCGGTGATGCGGGTCTTCATGGTGCGTCGCTCCGTTGCGGGATGATCTTATCGGCGCGCGCGCATCATGTATTCTGCGCCCGGGTATCGCGCCGGCATGAGCGCGGGCAGCGGGAGCGATCAGATGCGCATCGAGTTCTTCTTCGACTGTTCCAGCCCCTACACATATCTGGGCTTCGAGAACATCCAGCCGCTGGCGGCGGAGTTCGGGGCCGAGATCGTGTGGCGCCCAATCCTCGTCGGCGGGGTGTTCAACCAGGTCAATCCGGGCATCGAGTTCTTCAAGCAGAAGGATGCCGGCATGCTGCCGCAGCGCAAGGTCGACTACATGCTGAAGGACCTCGGCGACCGGGCGCTGGCCGCAGGCGTCAAGCTTAAGTTCCCGCCGAGCGGCCACCCCGTGAACAGCGTCAAGGTGATGCGCGCCTGCATCGTGCTTGAGCCGCAGGGCAAGCTGATCCCGTTCGCGCGGGCGGCCTTCCAGGCCTACTTCGGTGAAGACCGGCTGATCAGCGACGATGCGGTGATCGTTGATATCTGCAAGGCGGCCGGCGTCGACCCGGACTGGCTGTTCCCGCGCATCGCCGAGCAGAGCGTCAAGGACGCGCTACGGGCCAATGTGGACGAGGTCATCGCGCGCGGCGGCTACGGTTCGCCGACCTACTATCTCAACGGCACGGACATGTACTTCGGCGACGATCGCCTGCCGTTGCTGAGGAAAGCGATGGAGCGGGCGCGGGCGGCTGCGCCGCAGCCCGCCTGAAGCTAGCCGCGAGCGGCGGCTTCCAGTTCGGCGATGTCGAGCTTCACCATCTTGAGCATCGCCTGCATCACCCGGCCGGCCTTGGCCCAGTCGGGATCGGCGGCGAGCTTGCCCAGGATCGTCGGCACGATCTGCCAGGACAGGCCGAACCGGTCCTTCAGCCAGCCGCACTGCGACGGCTGGCCGCCGTCGGCTAATAGGGAATCCCAGTAGTGATCGACTTCGGCCTGGCTCTCGCAGGCCACGGAGAACGACACCGCTTCGGTGAACTTGAACATCGGCCCGCCGTTCAGGCCCGAGAACTTGCGCCCGTCGAGCTCGAAGGTGACCATCATCACCGAGCCCTTGGGGCCGGGCCCGGTGTCGCCGTAGCGCGAGATATCGCCGATCTTCGAGTTGGGGAATATCGAGACGTACAGGTTCGCCGCCTCTTCGGCCTGGCCGTCGAACCACAGGCACGCGGTGATATCCTTCATGGCGTTCTCCTTGACCGTGTGCGCGCCGCGCGCGGGGTCTGAGGTGAAGACGTCTGGAATCAGCCGACGCCGACATCACCGTGCGCACGGAAGATCTCGAACAGCTCCAGCACGCACAGGGCGGAGTTGCGCGCGGCCATCGCCGCCATCTCGGGATAGGTCAGGTGGCTGTCCTCGCCGGCCAGGTCGGACAGGGTGCGGATCACGTAAAGCGGGGCGTCCCATGCGGCCGCGACCTGGGCGACTGCGCCGGATTCCATGTCGATGGCGTCGGCCCCGAACGTCGCGTGCAGCGTTTGGCGCGTCTCCACGCAGTTGAGGAAATAGTCGGCGGTGACCAGGCCGCCCAGCCGGATCGGATCGCCGAGGGCCGTTGCGATGCGCTGCGCCAGCAGGGTGAGGTCGGCGGCGACCTTGGGCGCGACGGGCGCCAGAGTGGTCAGCCGCTCCGCATCGATCGGCAGCTCACCCGACAGGGTCGGGATGAACTCGCCCGCCGCCACCAGGCCGTAGTCATGGATCGCCAACCGGTCGGCGAGCAAAACGGCGCCAACCGGAAGCTCCGGATTGAGCCCGCCAGCGACGCCTGCGAACACGAGGGTTTTTGCGCCGAATACGCTGAGCAACAGGGTCGCCGCGGCCGCGGCGTTGACCTTGCCCAGACCGCAGAGCGCCAGCGCGAACGGCTGGCCGGCGTGCTCGCCGGTCCATACCCGGGTCGGACCGAAGCGCCCTTCGGCTGGTTCCGCCGAGAGGCGCGCGCGAAGCGCCGGGAGCTCTTCCGGCGTGGCGCAAAGCAGGCCGATCATGTGCGTTCCACGTGGCTCCCCGAACTCCTGCACAGCTTAGTCCCCGCGCCGACGCAAGGTGAAGCCGCGCCCTTGCCGCGCGCCGGGACGCGTGTCTAGGTTCGCCGCCCAGAATCCTCAAGAGGACGCCCGATGAACCGTTTTGCAGGGACCCTGTTCGCCAGCTTCGCGCTGACGTTCGCCGCCGGTGCGGCTTACGCCCAGACCGTGGCCGCCGCCCCGCCCGCCCCCGTCGCCCCGGCGGACGTGAAGGCCGGCGCCTATACGCTCGACGCCTCGCACGGCAAAGTCACCTGGTCGGTCTCGCACGTCGGCTTCTCCACCTACATCGGCCAGTTCACCGGCGTGACCGCCAAGCTGACGCTCGACCCGAAGACGCCGTCGGCCAGCACCCTGGAGGCCACCGTGGACACCACCACCGTCGGCACCCTGAATGCGGCGCTCGACACCCACCTGAAGTCGGCAGACTTCCTGGACGTGGCCAAGTTCCCGACCGCCACCTTCAAGTCGACCTCGATCACGTCGACAGGCGAGCGCACCGCCGACATCGCCGGCGACCTGACGCTGCATGGCGTCACCAAGCCGGTGGTGATCAAGGCGACCTTCAACAAGGCCGGTCCCGGTCCGGGCGGAAAGTATCGTGTCGGCTTCGACGGCGAGACGGTGATCAAGTTCGCCGACTTCGCCATCTCACCGAAGATGGGCGCGATGCTGGGCGGCGAGACCAAGCTGGACATCGAGGGCGAGTTCGTCGCCGCTCAGTAGAGCTGCGCCCCGCTAATCGTTGCGGGGATTGAGCTCGAATTCCTGCACGCGCGGGTCGGCGCACAGGCGGTCGACGATCGCCTGTGTGTCGACGTGGCGCTCGGCGTAGAGCGTGGCGGAGATCTCCGCGGTGCGGCCTTCGTCGAGCAGACGGTGGCTGAGCGCGCTGGGGCGCATCTTGAACTCCGCCGCCAGGGCGCGGAACTCCGCCTCCGGGAAGCTTGCGCCGCGTTGATAGCGGACCTTGGCGTCGAGCATGGTGGTCCCGGGCAGGTGGTCGTCGAACCAGCGAAAGCCCGCCAGCACCAGCAGGGCCGTCGCCGTGCCGCCGATCGCCAACCCGAAGAAGCCGATCCCGTAGAGTACGCCCAGCGCCGAGGTGATCCACAACGACGCCGCAGTGGTCAGGCCGTGCACCGACAGGCCCTGGCGAAAGATCACGCCGCCGCACAGGAAGCCGATGCCGGTGAGCACGCCGTGGGCCATGCGCACCGGATCGATGCGGATCACCTCGGGCGGGGTGTCGGTCAGCCAGCGCACCTGGTGAACGGCCGCTAGCATCAGCAGGGTGGAGGCCAGCGACACCAGGATGTGGGTGCGAAGTCCCGCCGGGCGGCCGCGATACTCCCGCTCCATCCCGATTAGGCCGCCGGCCAGCACCGACCCTGCGATCGGCGCGACGTAGTCCAGAGCGATGGTCGCGTAGTCCACGGGCGTCGCCTCTCAGCTCTTGTTCGGAATGGCCAGAAGTTGGCCGCAGGCCTTGCAGTGCACCGCGTCGGGGTCGTGCCGCAGCAGTCCGCAGGACGGGCAGGGCCAGATCACCTTGTTGGGTCGGAACAGGGTCTGGGCGAGCTGCACGAACAGGGTGATCCCGGAGATCATCACGCCGATGGAGATCAGCCGACCCCAGGTCCCCGGCAGGGTGATGTCGCCGAAGCCGGTGGTGGTCAGCGCCGCCACGGTGAAATAGAGCGCGTCCACATAGCCGGCGATGCCGGGGTGGATGCGCGCGAAGCTCGCATAGACGAACCCGGTTGCGACGAACACGAAGGTCACCAGATTGGCGCCCGCCTTGGCCACGTCCTCCCAGCGGGTGTCGTCGTAGCGCCGTCCGATGGTCCGCCAGAAGAACTCGCTGTGCACCAGGGTCCAGAGGCGCGCGACCCGCAGAAAGCCCAGGTTCAGGAAGATCTCCGGCAAGAGCAGGGTCAACCAGATGAAGATGTCGACCCAGACCACCGGCCGGCGCAGCCATCGGCTGAGCTTGGGATAGGTCAGTGCGCGGGCGGCGAGATCGACGCCGAGCACCGCGGCGATCGCGTAATCGAGGGTCAGGAACACCCACTGCTCGCGCAACATCGGGCCGGCGATGAAGAAGGCGATGATCGCGAGATCGATGCAGATGACGCTGTAGCGGAAGCGCACCGCCGCCGGGCTGTCGCCGCGATAGAGGCTGCGCAAGCGTACTCTCAGACGATGGAAGGCATGTGGCGGCGAGAAGCGGCGTGGGGCGGTCTTTGCGTCCAAGGCGGCCTTCATCGTTGGCGGGACCCGATCGCCCGGCTCTTGGTGTCGATCCATAGCATCAGGGGCGTGGCGGTGACGCCATGGATCAGGATCGACATCAGCACGATCAGGCCGGTGACCGCCCAGATCCGCGCGCTGTCGCCGAACGTCGCGTGGTTGAGCGCATAGGCCAGATAGTAGAACGAGCCGATCCCGCGAATGCCGAGGAAGGCGATCATCCCGCGGTCGCGGCCAGGCAGGCTCGATCCAGCGAGCGACAACCAGCCCGCCAGGGGGCGGGCGACCAGCAGGACGAGCACGGCCACGCCCGCGTCGCGCCATGTGAGCGGCGCCAGCATTCCGCCGGCGATCGCGCCTCCGAACAGCACCAGCACCAACATCATCAGCAGGCGCTCGATCTGTTCGGCGAAGTCATGGAGGGCGGTGTGGAATTCGTGATCCGGTTCGCGGCGTCGCAACGCCAGGGCGGCGATGAACACGGCGAGGAAGCCGTACCCGTGCAGCACCTCGGTGACGGCGTAGGCCAGCAGCGTCGCGCCGATCGCCACGAGCCCGTCTCCGGTGTGCGACAGCTTCACATGCGGTGCGCCGAATGCGAGCCACCCGAGTGCGCGCCCGACCAGCCACCCCACCGCCACGCCGCAGACGATCCGCCACGCCACGTCCACCCCCAGCCAGCGCAGCAAGTCGCCGGCCTCGGGCTGGGCCCCCTGGGCGAAGACGATCGCCAGCATCACGAACGGGAACGCCAGACCATCATTGAGCCCGGCTTCCGAGGTCAGGCTGAAGCGAACCTCGTCCTCCTCGCCGGACTGCGGCGGACCCACCTGAACGTCGGACGCCAGCACAGGATCGGTAGGGGCCAGCGCAGCGCCGAACAGCAGCGCCATCGCCAACGGAAACCCCAGGCCGTAGTGCCCGAGCGCCGCCACCGCGGCGATGGTCAGGGGCATGGCGATCGCCAGGAGCCGCCACGTGGTGCGCCACGCCTTCCACCCGAACGGCCGGTCGAGCTTCAGCCCTGCGCCCATCAGCGAGATGATCACCACCAGCTCGCACAGCCGCTCGGTGATGGTGTCATAGGTGCGCGGGTCAGGCCTGAACGCCAGCAGGCCGGAGCCGAACAACGCCAGCCCGATCAGCACGCACAGGATCGCCAGCGACAGAGGCGCGCGTTTGAGCGCCAGCGGCACCCAGGCGACCAGCAGCACCACGGCGCCCAGGCCGGCGAGGAACAGGACATAGGGGTCGGGGGACAAAAGGCCTCGAACGTCACGCGCGCCGAAGCGCGGCGCGCAGGGTCAACGTGCGGCGCGCGGTTTGGTGGCGCGGCCAGGCCATGTAAGCTTCACCAACGATCCTTGAGAGCATCGCCTTGCCACACTATCGCGCCTATGAGCACGGCGACCTCGACGCTGTAGCGGCGCTATGGCTCGACAGCTTCCTCTCCGTGGGTCTCGGTATCGAAGCCGGGCCGGTGGAGGCGCTCCGCGCCCGTATTCCGCTCGAACTCGCCGATGATTGGCAGGTGACTGTGGCGATGGAGAGCGGCGAGATCGTCGGATTCCTGGCCGTGAAGCCGGCAACAAAGGTCCTGGACCAACTCTTCATCACGCCGTCAGCCAAAGGCATGGGGATTGGTACCGCGCTGCTGCAGAAGGCAATGGCGCTGATGCCGGCGGGCTTTACACTGCGCACGCAGCGCGACAACCAACGTGCCCGTGCATTCTATATCGCGCGTGGCTTGCGTCAAATTGAGCCACCAGTTGCAGCCTCAGCCTTCAGCTATCCGGTCGTCTACTACGCTTGGCCCTGAGCACCTGCGCCAGGCCCGTGAGCCGCGTCACCCCGCCAGCTTCTCGAGGTCCTCGTCGGAGATGTCGTAGTTGCCCCAGACGTTCTGGACGTCGTCCTCGTCTTCGAGGGCGTCGAGCAGGCGCATGAGGGTCGCGACCTGGTCGCCGCTCACCGGCGTCAGGGTCTTGGGCCGCCAGGCGATGGCCGTGGACTTGGCCGCGCCGAGGGAGCCTTCCAGCGCCTGGGCGACTTCCGACAGTTCCTCGAAGGCGGTGAAGATCACATGGCTGTCGGCGTCGGATTCGACGTCTTCGGCGCCGGCCTCGATCGCGGCCTCCATCACCTTGTCCTCGGACCCCGCCGCGGCCGGGTAGATGATCTGGCCGACCCGGTCGAACATGAAGGCCACCGTGCCGCTCTCGCCCAGCGCCCCGCCGTTCTTGCCGAAGATGGTGCGCACCACCGAGGCGGCGCGGTTGCGGTTGTCGGTCAGCACCTCGACGATCAGGCCCGAGCCGCCGGGGCCGAAGCCTTCGTAGCGGATCTCCTCATAGGTCTCACCCTCGCCGCCGGAGGCCTTTTTGATCGCCCGGTCGATGTTGTCCTTGGGCATCGACTCGCCCTTGGCGTTGGCCACCGCCAGCCGCAGGCGCGCGTTCATCGCCGGATCGGGCAGGCCATGGCGCGCGGCGACCGTGATCTCGCGGGAAAGCTTGGAGAACAGCTTTGATCGGGCCGCGTCCTGGCGACCCTTCTTGTGCATGATGTTCTTGAATTTTGAATGTCCGGCCATGGTCTCAGATGTCACGTGCGCGGTGGATGGGCGAGGCGGCTTCTAGCGCTCGGATGAGATTAGCGCCAGCATCGCAGGCGGAACCTTGGCCTTGCCGATGGGTTCACCACGGCGACTAGCGCGGGAGCCTCCAGCATGAGCGACCTTGTGGACGAGCCTCTGGCGGAGGAGCCGCCCGCGTCTGACGGCGTATTGGTGCATTGGATGGAGCCCAGACCGATGACGCTGGGCCCCGCCGGCGTTTCGGCGACGGCGGCCGGAGCGTTCGCGCTCGGCGCCGTCGTCGCCGTGGCGGTGCTCAGCCTGCTGCACTACCTGGGCCCTGACCGCGAACCGCCCCGCCGCCGCTGGCGCTAGCCTGAGAAGCCCGCACCGCGGCGATCACCTGATCCTGGGCCTCGGGCTCCAGGTACGGATGCATCGGCAGGCTGATGACCACCTTCGACTTGGCGTCGGTGACCGGCAGTCCGCCGGGCGCCTGAGGGTAGGCCGAGTAGATCGCCTGGCGGTGGATCGGGATCGGATAGTAGACGGCGGTCGGGACGCCGGCCTCGCGCAGATGCCCGGCCAGGCCGTCGCGGTTGTCCACCTCGATCGTGTACTGGGCCCAGACGCTGATCCCCTTGTCGATCACCCGCGGCGTGCGCGCGACGCCGGCGAGCCCGGCGGCGTAGCGATCGGCGATGCGGTTGCGGGCCTCGATCTCGCTTTCGAAGATCTTCAGCTTCTCCAGCAGGACGGCGGCCTGCAGGGTGTCCATGCGCGCGTTCATCCCGACACGCAGGTTGAGGTACTTGGGGTCATGCTCGAAGGTCGCGCCCTCGGTGTCGGACTTCACCGCCTGGCCATGGACCCGCAGCGAGACCATCACGTCGTGCAGGCGGGCGTCCTTGCTCAGCACCGCGCCGCCGTCGCCGTAGCAGCCAAGCGGCTTGGCCGGGAAGAAGCTGGCGGTGGCGACGTCGGCCCAGTGGATCGGGTGACGCCCATCCAGGGTGCATCCGAAGCCTTGCGCTGAATCGGCGATCAACTTCAGGCCGTGGCGATGCGCCACCTCGGCGATGGCCGGATAGTCGGCGGGCTGACCGAACAGGTCGACGGCGATCACCGCGCGCGGCGTGAACTCGCCCGCCGCCTTCACCGCCTGGATCGCCGCCTCAAGGCTGGCGGCGTCCATGTTGTAGGTGTCAGAGTCGATATCGACGAACACCGGCGAAGCGCCGATCAGGGGCATTATCTCGGCCGTCGCCGCGAAGGTGAAGCTGGGGCAGAAGACCGCGTCGCCGGGCCCAATCCCCCAGGCCATCAGCGGCAGGATCAGCGCCTCGGTGCCGCTGCCGCACGACAGCACGAACGGCGCCTGGCCAAAGCGTGCGAGCTCGCTCTCGAGTTGGGCGATCTCCGGGCCCATGATGTAGGCGCCGCTGCGCACCACCTTGAGGATGGCGGCTTCCAGCGGCTCGCCGAGCCTCCGGCGCTGGGCCTGCAGATCGATGAACGGAATCGGCATGATGAGCGCCTCGCCAAACGGATGCGGCGGCTAGATGCCACGCGCCGCGCCGCTTCGCCAAACAACCATGTTTTCCGATCGTTTCGAACGCTACCCGAACGCGCGGCGCACGGCGCGGAAAGCAAGGCAGCTGGCGGTGGCGGCCATGGCGGTGACGAAGGCGCCCCAGGCCATGTCGGCGAGGGTGATCTTCAGCGACCAGACCTTGAGCGTCGCCTGGTTGGTGAGGTCGTAGGTCGCGTAGGCCACGACGCCGAGGGTCGCGCCCAGCGCCATCGCGCGCGGCCAGGAGCCCTCGCGTGCGGCCGGCGCCGCGGCCAGGACGACGACGCCCACGAGGTAGATCAGATAGAAGGCGACGGCCGGCCCCGCGGCCACACGCTCAGCGAGGATCTCGCCGATGATCGGCTTGTAGAGCTTGGGGCCGGCGAGGGTCAGCCAGACGGCGTCGAGCAGCACGAAGGTCACGGCGGCGGCCAGATAGGCGGCGATGTAGGGCATGCTTCTGCGCCTCACGCAGATTTCAGGCGGTGGTGGCTGACGCCCCACTCAGCCCCACCGCGGTGGCCGAACAGTCCCGCCACCGCCAGAAAGAACAGCCGCCAGCGTCGACGCCACAGCAGCGCCTCGTCGCCGTAGACCTCGTGCAGCACCGGCGTGATCGCGGCCGCTTCACGATCGTAGTTGGCCAGCCAGTCGAGCGCGGTGCGCTGATAGTGGGCGCCGCTCCAACGCCAGTCGGCCTCGACCGTGAAAAGGTCGGGGAAGCGGCGCGCCAGATCGTGGCTGGGCATCAGGCCGCCGCTGAAGAAGTACTTGCCGATCCAGTCGGCGTCCCCTTCGGCCTCGAAGCGGTAAGGGGTCGTGGCGTGGGAGAAGACGTGCAGGAAAAGCCGGCCGTCCGGCTTCAGCCAGCCGCGCACCCGCGTGAGCAGCGCGCGCCAGTTGGCCATGTGCTCGAACATCTCCACCGAGACCACGCGGTCGAAGCGGCCCTGGGTGTCGAAGGCGTTCATGTCGCAGGTGATCACCTCCAGATTGGTCAGGCCCCGCGCCGCCGCGCGGGCGCGGATGAACGCCCCCTGGCTCAGGGAATTCGACACCGAGACCACGCGCGCCGCCGGAAAGCGCTGCGCCATCCATAGCGATAGCGAACCCCAGCCGCAGCCGAGTTCGAGGATCGCCTGGCCATCCTGCAGTCCGGCGTGCTCGGCGGTGAGCGCCAGTGCCGCCTCCTCGGCCTCGGCGAGCGTCGTCGTTTCGTGGGCGTAAAAGCCGCTGGAGTATTTGAGCTGCGGGCCCAGCGCGGCCTGGAAGAAATTCGCGGGCAGTTCGTAGTGCTGGGCGTTGGCGGCCTGGGCGTACTCCGCGATGGCGTGGGCTTCCATCGCCTGGGCGAACGCTTCGGAGCCTCCAGGCGCGGCCAACAGGCGGCGGCGTTGCTGGGCGACCAGCAGCTCGATCGCGCCACGGCTCAGCGCGTCGGGCAGGGGTGTCGCCTCGAAGGCGTGCAGGGTGCGGGAAATCAGGCTCATGCGGGCAGTCTCATGCGGGTGTTCCTTTGCGCGGGGGCAGGGGGAAGAAGGCGCTGACGCGGGCCTGGTAGGCGACATAGGCCTGGCCGCGGGACGCCAGCATCGAGGCCTCGAGCGGCGGCAGACCTGAGCCGCGCGTCAGCAGCAGGTACATGACCAGCGGCGCCGCCAGAGAGAGCGCGCTCCACGGATTTGCGGGGTCGAAGGCGATCACCGGATAGGCCAGCCAGCCCATCCACTCGAAGAAGTAGTTGGGATGCCGCGACCAGCCCCAGAGGCCGGCGTCGGCGATTCGGCCCTTGTTGGCGGGGTCCGCCTTGAAGCGGGCCAACTGCGCGTCGGCCAGCGCTTCGCCGGCGATGGCCACGAGCAGGATCGCCGCGCCGAGGAAGTCGGTGACCTGCAGGCCGTCGCCCGGGCGACGTGCGGCCAGCACGACGGAGACGGCGAGCAGCGCGGTGGCCGGCGCCTGGATCAGCGTCAGCGCCACGAGCCTGCGCTGATAGGTCTCCCCCCACTGCTCGCGCAGGCGCAGGTAGCGGGCGTCGGCCGGACCGCTGGCGACGCGGCGCGCGACGTAGGTCCCGAGCCGCAGGGCCCACAGCGCCACCAGACCCGCGACGAGCAATTGGCGTGCGCCCGACGGCGCGGGAACGAGGGCTGCGAGCGTCAGGCAGGCGCCGGTTCCGAAAGTCCAGAACACGTCGATCCAGCCGGACTCGCCGACCTGACGCTGAAACGCCCAGGCCGTCGCCATCACCGCGGTCATCGCCGCCAGCACGCCAAGGACGATCGTCAGGGTCATCGATTCCCAGGTCTCCACGTTCAGGCGCAGTTACGCAGGCCTTGGCCGAGCGGATGCATCCGGGCTGCGGGCCGCCGCGTAGCTCTCCTGAACCGGGGCCGTGGCCTCAGCAGCTCAGGAGGGCGCAGTGGCGTTCGGCGAGACGGATCGGGCCTTGCGCATTGCGGTGGTGGGGGGCGGCATCTCCGGCCTGTCTGCGGCCTGGCTGCTCTCACAGTGCCACGCGGTGACTCTCTACGAGGCCGACGAGCGGCTGGGCGGCCACGCCAACACCCACCTTGCGCCGGGGCGCAAAGGGCCCGCGCCCGTCGATACCGGCTTCATCGTCTACAACGAGGAGAACTACCCCAACTTCACCGCCCTGCTGGGCGAGCTGGGCGTCGCCAGCCGGGAGGCGATGATGTCGCTCAGTGTTTCGCTGGACGACGGGGCGTTCGAATATTCCAGCGACGTCACTGGCCTGTTCGCCCAGGGGCGCAACCTGTTCAGCCGCCGCTACTGGGCGATGCTGCGCGACGTCGGCCGATTCTACCGCCATGGCGTCGCCGAGGTCGCCGAGATGGCCGACCCCGAGCTGGCTCTGGGCGACTATCTCGAGCGCAAGGGCTACTGCCGGGCGTTCCAGGAGGACCACCTGCTGCCCCAGGCGGCGGCCATCTGGTCGACGCCGCTCGCGGCGATCCGGGAATATCCGGCCGCGGCCCTGATCCGCTTCTTCCAGAACCACGGCATGATGCAGGTGTTCGGCCGCGGCCTCTGGCGGACGGTCGAGGGCGGCAGCCGCGCCTATGTCGGGAAGCTGGTGGACGCCTTCCGGGGCGAGGTGCGCACGGGCGTGCGG
>NZ_JAUXZW010000288.1 GCF_030693805.1 Phenylobacterium sp. | reverse complement strand
GGTGTTCGGTCCGGTGCGCGGTCGCCTTCCGCCCGGCGTCACGCGCCACCGCGCGTATCTGGAGGCGTTCTTCTCGCGCGTCGGTCCCGCCGAGGCTGGGCTGATCGCCCACTACTACGGCTGTGGCGACAGCCTGCTGCGGCGCGCGTCGCTGCCTGGCGGCGACCAGCCCTTCGACGCCACCCACAACCAGACCGGCGGCGAGGACACCCTGATGTTCGCGGCCATGCAGGTCGCCGGCGCGCGCTTCGCCTGGGCGCCGGAGGCCTGGGTGTGGGAGGACCCCGCGCCGTCGCGGCTCACCCTGCGCTACACCTTGGCGCGCGCCTTCGCCTATGGGCAGGGGCCGTCGGCGGCCTGCGCGGCGAAGACGCCGCCGGACGTTCCCGGGATCGCCTACTGGATGGGGGTGGGCGTGGGCCAGGCGCTCGCGTTCGGCATGCTCGCCGCATTGAAGGCGGTCCTGCGTGCGTCGGACGCCGCCGACACCCTCGACCGCGCCGCTCGCGGCCTCGGCAAGGTGCTTTGGTGGGGCCCGTTCAAGCTGAAGTTCTATGGGGCTGCGCCTTCCGGCGTCTGACCGGTTCCGGAATTGCTTCTCCGTCTCGCTCAAGCGGCGAACCGACGAGGAGCGTGCCAGAATGGACCCGACCAGCGCGCCCGATGGGCAGAACGCGGCCCGCCTGTATGACACCGCTCCGCCATCTGCGCCCCGACCCGGCCTGCGCGCGCTGAAGGCCGGCCTAGCCGACACGGCCAGCGGCCTGTTGCTGCCGGCGATCAAGCGCCTCGCGCCCGATCACGTAGGCGGCGAGACGCTGGACGAGGCGCTGGCCGTGGCCCAAGCGCTGGCCGGGCGCGGCCTGGCCAACACCCTCGGCTTCTGGGACACGCCCGCCTACGCGCCCGAACAGGTCGCCCACGTCTACCGCCAGGCCATCGCCCGCATCGGCGAGGCGGGCGCGGACGGCTATGTGTCGATCAAGCCGCCGGCGCTGCGCTTCGACTCCGCCGTCGCCCACGAACTGGCGCGCGCCGCGCGCGAGGCGGGCGTGCGGCTGCACTGCGATTCCCATGGGATCCAGGTCGCCGACCTGACGCTGGCCTTCGCGAGCGAGCTGGCCCGCGAGCTGCCGCCCCATCTGATCAGCGTCACCACGCATGGGCGGTGGTCGCGCAGCCTCGCCGACGCGAACCGTCTGCTGGAGCGCGGCGTCGGCGTGCGGATCGTCAAGGGCGAGTGGCCTGACCCGGACGATGCTGCGCGGAACATGCGCCAGGGGTTCCTGGACCTGGCCGAGGGCGTGGCCGGCGCGCAAGCCCACGTCGCCATCGCCAGCCACGACGCAGCGCTTTCCGCCGAGGCGATTTCACGGCTGCGACAGGCCGGCACGCCCTGCGAACTGGAGCTGATCCACGGCCTGCAGACCGAAACCCTGTTGCGCGCCGCGTGCGAGGCCGGCGTCGCCACGCGCATCTATGTCCCGTTCGGCCGAGGCTTCGTGCCTAGCGCGCTGCGCATCCTGGGCCGCAACCCGGGGCTGGCGATACGGGTGCTGACGTCGGTGATCACGCCCTGGCGCGCCACGGCTCGCGCTTGACGCCTTCCAAGCGCCGTGCGACATCGTCGCGATCATTTCGGAGACCGCAATTGCGCGCCACCCTCGTACTCGTAAGGCGACCACGCGCGGACTGACGTAGAACGTCAGCCGACAGCGGTCGCTTGCCCAGGCCCCGCGCGGGCCTTTTTTATTGCCCAAAGCTTTGTCGCCCAAACCCAGGTCCGGACCATGACAGCCCAGCAGACCATCACCGCCGAAGCCGACGCCAAGCCCCAGGATGCGACGATGACCGGCGCGGAAATCCTCGTGCGCGCCCTGATCGACCAGGGCGTCGAGGTGATCTTCGGTTATCCCGGCGGCGCGGTGCTGCCGATCTACGACGCCCTGTTCGCCGAACCCCGGCTGCGCCACGTGCTGGTGCGCCACGAGCAGGGCGCGACACACGCCGCCGAAGGCTACGCCCGCTCCACCGGCAAGCCCGGCGTCGTCCTGGTCACCTCCGGCCCCGGCGCGACCAATGCGGTCACCGGCATCGTCGATGCGCTGATGGACTCGATCCCGCTGATCGTCATCACCGGCCAGGTCGCCACTCACCTGATCGGCACCGACGCCTTCCAGGAATGCGACACCATCGGCATCACCCGGCCGTGCACCAAGCACAACTACCTGGTGAAGAGCGTCGAGGAGCTGCCGCGCATCGTCCACGAGGCGTTCCATATCGCCACCTCGGGCCGCCCCGGCCCGGTGGTCATCGACATGCCCAAGGATGTGCAGTTCGCGGCCGGGGTCTACAAAGGCCCGAACGAGGTCGAGTTCGCCCACGGCTACCACCCGCGCACCAAGGCCGAGCCGTCGCGCATCGCCGAGGCCGTGGCGATGATCGCCCAGGCGCGCCGCCCGATCCTCTACACCGGCGGCGGGGTCATCAACTCCGGCCCTCGCGCCGCCGCGCTGCTGCGCAAGTTCGCCGAGATGACCGGCGCGCCGGTGACCTCGACCCTGATGGGCCTGGGCGCGTTTCCGGCGTCCGACCCCAAGTGGCTGGGGATGGTCGGCATGCACGGCTCGTTCGAGTCCAACAACGCGATGCACGACTGCGACGTGATGATCGCGGTCGGCGCGCGCTTCGACGACCGGGTCACCGGCCGGCTGGACGCGTTTGCGCCCACCTCGCGCAAGATCCACATCGACATCGACGCCTCATCGATCGGCAAGAACGTGCGCACCGACATCGCCCTGGTCGGCGACGCCGGCTCCGTGCTGGAGGACCTGATCGCGGCGTGGGAAGCGCGCAAGCTGTCGATGGATCAGGCCGCCATCGCCGAGTGGTGGCGCCAGATCGAGACCTGGAGGGCGCGCGATTCTTTCCGCTACCGCAAGGACGAGAAGCTGATCCAGCCGCAACACGCCATCCAGCGGCTGTACGAACTGACCCGCGGCAAGGATGTCTACATCACCACCGAGGTCGGCCAGCACCAGATGTGGGCGGCGCAGTTCTTCCACTTCGACGAGCCGAACCGCTGGATGACCTCCGGCGGCCTGGGCACCATGGGTTACGGCCTGCCGGCCGCGGTCGGCGTGCAGATCGCCCACCCGAACAGCCTGGTCATCGACATCGCCGGCGACGCCAGCGTGCAGATGACCATGCAGGAGATGTCGACGGCCATTCAGCACGACCTGCCGATCAAGATCTTCATCTTGAACAACGAGTGGATGGGGATGGTGCGCCAGTGGCAGCAATTGCTGCACGGCGAGCGCTACTCGCACTCCTACTCGTCATCCCTGCCGGACTTCGTGAAGATGGCCGACGCCTTCGGCTGCGTCGGCCTGCGCGCCGACCACCCGGACGAGTTGGACGACAAGATCCGCGAGATGATCTCGGTCAACCGCCCGGTGCTGTTCGACTGCCGGGTGACCAAGCTGGAGAACTGCTTCCCGATGATCCCCTCGGGCAAGGCGCACAACGAGATGATCATGGCCGAGGAAGCCCGCGACCTCGGCTCGATCATCGACGATGCGGGCAAGCGACTGGTTTAGGCGGGTGGAGGCCTCGGGAATGCTGAAGACCTATCACGGCAGCTGCCATTGCGGGTCGGTGCGCTACGAGGCGGACATCGACCTCGCGGCCGGCACGGGTAGATGCAACTGCACGATCTGCACCAAGACTCGGACCTGGACGGCGATCGTGCAGCCCGACGCGTTCCGTCTCCTGGCAGGTGAGGACAAGCTCAGCGATTATCAGTTCGGCACGATGAGCGGTCACGGCCTGTTCTGCCGCGACTGCGGCGTCCGCTCCTTCAGCCGCGGCTACGTCGAGGCGATCGGCGGCGACTACGTGTCGGTGAACGTCAACTGCCTCGACGACGCTACGCCCGAGGCGCTGATCGGTGCGCCGGTCCGCTACATGGACGGCCGTTACGACAACTGGTTCGAGCCGCCGGCCGAGACGCGCCACCTGTAAAGCCCGACGTTGCGGCGACCGTCGGCTTGTGACAGGTCGTGGCGCAGAGATTTCACAGAAAACCGCGTACGCCCCATGCCCGATCCCCAGCCGGCCTCCGTCTATGACCTCGACCATGCGGTGGAGGCCGAGAACCTCGCCACCTATGCGGTGCTGGTGGACAATGAGCCGGGTGTACTGCACCGGCTGGTCGGGCTGTTCGCGGCGCGGGGCTACAATATCGAGAGCCTCACCGTCGCCGAGACCGATCGGCGCGCCCACACCAGCCGCGTGACCATCGTCACCCGCGGCACCCTGCAGGTGCTGGCCCAGATCGAGGCGCAACTGGAGAAGATGGTCTCCACTCGCCACGTGCAGGACGTCACCCGCGACCCGAACGGGGTGCAACGCGAGCTGGCGCTGATCAAGGTGCGCGGCAGCGGGCCGGACCGCGTCGAGGCGCTGCGCGTCGCCGACATCTTCCGCGCCAAGGTGATCGACACCACCCAGGAGAGCTTCGTGTTCGAACTCACCGGCGCCTCGTCGAAGATCGACAAGTTCGTCGACCTGATGCGCCCGCTGGGGCTGGTGGAACTGTCGCGCACCGGCGTGCTTTCCATCACCCGGGGCGCCGAGGCGATGTAGGAGGCCAGCCGCCATGCCGCGCGCCTGGGGACGTTCGATCTCGCTGGGCCTGTTGCTGGCCGCCACCCTCGCCGACGCCGCGAGCGCCCAAGTCACCCTGCGCCGCCGCGCGCCGCCCCCGCCGCAATCTCAGGCCCCGGCCGGTACGCCAGCGTGGGAGGCCGAGGTCTGGCCCTTCCCCGCCCCCGACCCGAAAAGCTGGGGGGACGACGAGCGGCCCAAGCCCGCGGAGGCCGCCGATCCGCTTGGCGGGCGAAAGCTGGGCGCCCGCGAACGCCTGACGGCGGTCGACAGCGGCGTGGAGCCGACGCTGTACCGCCTGTGGGGACTGCCGCCGCTGCAGACCCAGGTCCTGCGCCAGGGCGAAATGATCCTCGAGGTCTGGACCCGGCCGGCCGGCGGCGTACGCCAGACCGTGACCCGCATCACCGTGCGTCGCGACGGCCAGGCCTTTGTCCAGGCGCGCGCCGGCCTCGCCTGCTGCGAGCCAGGGATCGCGCGCCGAGTGGGGTTCGACGCCCCCCTGCCCGACGGCGCGGCGACGACGTTCCTGGCTCTGCGCGAGCATCCGATGTGGAACGCGCCGCGCGACGTGCGCGTGGTTGAGAGCGGCGGGTCCAGCGACGCCATCTGCGTCGACGGGGTGGCCTATGACGTCACGCTGGTGGTCCCGGGGCGTTCACGGTCGCTCAGGCGCGCCTGCGACAGCGCGGAGTTCGGCCAGATCGCCGATGCGCTGGAGCCCGCCCTGCGCGCCGCCGCCGGCCACGAGCCCCGCATCGACGTGCTGTTCCCGAGGATCGACTTCAGCGGCGCGCGCGGGGCGTACCGCAGCCTTGTGGAGGGCGGTGGGACCCTGAAGGCCGCTCCCGACGCGCGCGCCCAGCCGCCGACCTTCGAACCGGCGCCGGAAGACACTGCGCCCCCGCCCGCAGGATGAGCCGATTGACGCCGCTGACACGCGCCGCCTTCTAATCCGCTGCCCATGCGCCTATATTGGGGGGGTCAGGGTCCGCCCTGACTATGGAGATAAACGCGCACGTCATAAGCGGACTGGACCCGGGTGCGATTCCCGGCGGCTCCACCAATCTTCCTTTCCGGGTATCGCCGGAGAGTGCGGGGCCGATCAGCATCGACAGACGTCTAAAGGTGTTGCTTTCTCTCGGCCTTGCCCACCGTTCCGGGCCTTAAACTAAATGCGAACGATAACTTCGCTGAAGAGGTTCGCCTCGCCGCGTAATGTGGCGGGTCGTTTCTCGACCTAAAGCCCTGATGTCTTAGCAGCGTCAGGCGGGGCTCGGAGGGGGCCTGGCAACAGAACCCCTCCACTTTCCTTCACCGACAGCCCCCAGCAGAATAACGCGCGCCTACGCGTCGAGCCGCCTTTTCGCGGAGCGTCCGACGCGTTACGCTTCGCGCCTTCCGACCAACGGAGTTCCCATGGCGCAGGATCCGCCCGCCCAGGATCTGATGCACTACGAAGCGATGGCCCAGGACGCCATGCGTGGCGTGGTGAAGGCTGCGCTGAAGAAGGCCGCGGCGCCCGAAGGTCTGCCCGGCGCGCATCATTTCTACATCACCTTCCGCACCGACGCCCCCGGCGTCTCCGGCCCCACCGACCTGCTGTCGAAGTACCCGGACGAAATGACCATCGTCCTGCAGCACCGCTATTGGGACCTCGCCCCCGGTGAAACCTTCTTTTCGGTGACCCTGCATTTCGGCGGTCAGCCCAAGCGCCTGTCCGTGCCCTACGCGGCGCTCACCCGATTCTACGATCCCAGCGTGCAGTTCCTGCTGCAGTTCGAGCCGCCCGGCGGCGCGGCCGCTGCTGCGCCCTCTGCGGTCGCCGGCCCGAGCGAGGTCGCGAAACCCGCCGCGGAGCCCGCGGACGGCGAGGCCAAGATCGTCTCGCTCGACCAATTCCGGAAAAAGTGACGCGGTGATCCGCCCGCTGCGCCTCATGCTCGCCGCCGCGCTCGCACTCGTCGTCCAGGCGACGCCGACGCTGGCTGCGGGGCCTTTTGAGGATTGGGCTGCGGTGGTGGTGGCCGGTGACTGGCACGCCCATTCCGGCGGTCCGTCCGAAGCCTTCGACAACGCCCGGCGCGACGTCTCGCGTGCTCTCACCGGCATGGGCTTCACGTCGGCCAACGTGCGCCAGTTCTCGGTACGCCCCGAACGCTACAAGGACACCCGCCCGCTCAAGTCTGACCCCAAGGCGATCTACGAGGCTCTGAGCGAGGTGGCGGGACGGGCGACCGGCGGCTGCCTGGTCTATTTCAGCTCGCACGGCGCGCCCCAGGGCGTGGTCGTCGATCAGAATCTGCTGGCGCCGGCGCTGCTGGGTGCGATCCTGGATCGAACCTGCGCCAACCGTCCGACCATCGTGGTCATCTCGGCCTGCTTCTCGGGCGTGTTCATCCCTGAACTCGCCCAGCCGAACCGCATGATCCTCACCGCCGCCCGTCCCGATCGCACGTCGTTCGGCTGCGGCGAGTCCGACAAGTACCCGTATTTCGACGACTGCTTCCTGCAGTCGGCCGGCGCGGCTCACGACTTCCCCGAGCTGGCGACCCTCGCCCAGGCTTGCGTCGCGGCGCGCGAGCTGAAGGAGGGCATGCAGCCGCCGTCTGAGCCGCAGGTGTGGATCGGGGCGGCGCTGCGTCCCATGCTGCCGCTCTATACCTTCGAACTGCACACAGCCGCGTCGCGCTGACACGCGTCGCGGGCCTTTGCCGACTCTGTCGGGCGCCCTACAAGACGACGCTCCCTAGACGCCCAGCGCACGCGGAAAATCCTCCGATGAGTCGCCTCGCCAAAACCGCCGTCGCCGTCCTCGCGGCGCTGTTCGTCTGTCCACCCCTGCTGTCGGCCCAAGAGGCGACGGCTCCGGCGGCTGCGCCGCCCGCCGTTCCCAGCGCGCCGATCCCCTACACCCAGCTTCGACCCAAGCCCGCCCCGGTGCGGCGCGCGGCCCCTGCCCGCCCCGCGGCGACCAAGGTCCAGGCGCCGGCGCCCGTCGTCCCGACCGTGGTCGGAGCCCTGCTGCCCACCACCGCCCAGGGCGCGCGCCTGACCGTCGGCGAAGCCCTGCCGCCAGGCGAGCTGGAGCCGTTCGTCGACGGCCTGGTGCGCGACGCGATGGCCGCCGACCACATCGCCGGCGTCACCGTCGCCGTGGTGCAGAACGGCCAGGTGGTCATGAAGAAGGGCTATGGGTTCGCGAGCCTCTCGCCAGCCCGCCGCGTCGACCCCGACCGCACGCTGTTTCGCCTGGGGTCGATCTCCAAGACCTTCACCTGGATCGCGCTGATGAAGGAGGTGGAGGCCGGCCGGATGCGGCTGGAGGCGCCGATCAACCTCTACCTGCCGGAGCGGCTGCAGGTGCGCGACCAGGGCTTCACCCAGCCGGTGCGCGTGCGCCATTTGATGGATCACTCCGCCGGTTTCGAAACCCGGCAGCTCGGCCACTTGATGGAGCGGCGCTACGAGCGCGAGCGGCCGTTGCAGCAGTATCTCCGCCAGGAGCGCCCGCGCCGCGCCCGCGCGCCGCGCGAGGCCTCGACCTACTCCAACTATGGCGTGGCTCTGGCCGGCGCCGCCGTCTCCTATGTCGCAGACAAGCCGTTCGAGCGTCTGGTGGAGGACGAGATCTTCGTCCCCCTGGGGCTGTCGCGCACCACGTTCCGCGAGGCGCGGCCTGTTCGTCAGGGCCTGCCGGGACCGATGTCCGCGGCGCAGGCCGCCGGGCTCTCAGATGGCTATCGCTGGGTCGGCGGCCACTTCGAGGCGCGGCCGTTCGAATACATGGGCCACATCGCGCCCGCCGGCTCGGCCTCGTCCACCGCGGGAGACATGTCTCGCTACATGCTGATGTTGCTCAACAACGGCACGTTGGAGAACGCCACGGTGTTCGGGCCGGTCGCAGCGCGCGCCTTCCGCACGCCGCTTCGCCGCACCGCGCCGGGCATCAACGGCTGGGCGCACGGCTTCGTGGTCTATGACCTGCCGGGCGGCGTGCGCGGCTACGGCCATGACGGCGAGACCCTGTCGTTCCGCACCCGAATGGTGCTGGCGCCCGCGCTGGGCCTGGGGGTGTTCATCGCCGCCAATACCGAGACCGGCGCCCGGCTGACACAGCAGGCGCCGGAGGCGCTCATCCGGCATTTCTATGCCGGTGAGCAGTCGTTCCCTCGGGCCGGCGACCCGGCTTTGGTCCAGTCCGCCAACCTCTACGATGGGTACTATCTGCCGGCCGGCCGCGCGCGCGGCGGCCTTGAAGCGTTCGTCGACATGTTGCGCGGCGGCGTCTCTTCCGAGGTGACCCCGGCTGGGCGACTGCTGCTGGGCGGGCGCGAATGGACGCCCGACGGCGACGCGCGCCAGGGCCGCTTCATCGACGCGATGGGTAACCAGCGGCTGGCGTTCAACGTCGAGAGCGGCGGGCGCACCTTCCAGGATTCGTCGGGCGGCGATCTGTTCGAACGCGCCGGGTTCTGGCGGCGACCGCCGACGCTGGCGTTGCTGGCCGGTCTGACCGCTCTGGCGGCTCTGGCCACGCTGGGCGGCGTGGTGACGCGCGACCGCCGCGAGTTCCGCCAGACCAGCATCCAGAGCCGTATCGCGCTCCTGCAGAACACGCAGGCGGCCCTTTGGCTCGCCGCCATCGCCCTATTCGTCGCCTGGGCGGCGAAGACCGGCGACGCCGCCGAGGTGATGTACGGGTGGCCGCATCCGTTCCTGGTGGTCGCCTCGGCCTGCGAACTGGTCGCCGCAGCCCTGACCCTGGCGACGGTGGTGGCGCTGCCGGCCGTGTGGCGTGGCGGGCGGCGGGTCGACAGCTGGACGCCGCTTCGCAAGGCGGGCTTCACGCTCACCGTGGTGATCTACGCCGCGTTTTCGGCGGTCCTGTGGACCTGGGGGGCGCTGAGCCCCTGGAGCGGCTGAGCGGCGCCATTCTCCGGCGGGTAGGAAATTACCGCCCCGCTTAAACGACCCGTTTACCAAGCACTGGGTAAATCCTGCCTAGCGTCGGCGATCTCCTGATCGCGCGAGCGGCGTTGCGCAGGGGAGACTCCAGGCTTGAACCAGTTTGCGGCGATGGTTCAGCGGTTCGGAGTCGGGCGCCTGATGGCGATCCTCGGCATCGGCGCCGGCGTCGCCGCGGCCCTGGTCGCCCTGACCATGAACCTCGGCCAGCCCAAGGCCCTGCTCTATTCGAACCTCGACATGAAAGAGGCCGCCTCGATCACCCAGGCGCTCGATCAGTCGGGCGTGAAGTACGAGGTGAAGGGTGACGGCTCTACCATCATGGTGCCGCGCGACGAGGTCGCCTCCACCCGGCTGATGTTGTCGGGCAAGGGCCTGCCGACCTCCGGCTCGGTGGGCTACGAGATCTTCGACCAGTCGAACGCGCTGGGGCAGACCGACTTTGTCCAGCAGCTCAACCGCCAACGCGCCCTGGAAGGCGAACTGGCCCGCACGGTGCGCAGCCTGGATGGCGTCACCTCGGCCCGTGTTCACCTGGTGCTGCCGAAGCGTCAATTGTTCGAGGAAGAGGTCGATCCGCCGAGCGCGGCGGTGACCATCGGCGTCGGCGCCCGCGAGCCCGGCGGCGAACAGGTCAAGGCGATCCAGAATCTGGTCGGTGCGGCGGTCCCCGGCCTGAAGCCCGAGCGGGTCACCGTGGTCGACCAGCACGCCAACACGCTGTCCGGCCCCACGGACGGTTCGCAAGCCGCCGACGGCCGCAAGAACGAGTACGAGCAACGCATCGCCAAGACCGTGAAGAACCTGGTCGAGGGCGTCGTCGGGCCAGGCAAGGCGCGGGTCAACGTCACCGCCGATCTCGACCAGTCGCGCGTCACCGTCCAGCAGGAGACCTTCGATCCAGACGGCCAGGTGATCCGTTCGGAGTCCACCACCGAGGAAAGCTCCAAGGAAAAGGAGCCGGCGGACAACGGCCAGGTCTCGGCCTTCAACAACATCCCGGGCGGCGTGGGACCTAACGAGGGCGAGGCCGGGTCCTCCGCCGGCCGCACCGAGTCGACCACCAACTACGAGATCTCCAAGACCACCCGCACCGAGATCCAGGAACCCGGCCAGGTGAAGCGCCTGTCGGTGGCCGTCGCCGTCGACGGCGTCACCGCGGCCGGCGCGGGCGGCAAGCCAGGCGCCTACACCGCGCGCAGCGCCCAGGAGATGCAGCGCATCGAGCAGCTCGTGCGCACGGCCGTGGGCTTCAGCTCCGACCGCGGCGACCAGGTGACTGTGGTCAATGTCCGCTTCCCTTCAGTTGACGACCAGGACGGGGTGACCGCGGCGAACCCGCTGATGGGCTTCGACAAGAACGACATCATGCGCGGCGTCGAACTGCTGATCCTGGCGATCGTCGCGGTGTTGATCATGCTGTTCGTGGTCCGTCCCCTGCTGCGCAGCGCCGGCGGCGCGGGCGCCGGCGGCTTCCTGCCGGGCGTGACCAAGCTCGCCACCAGCCCCGGCGGCCAGTCGATGCAGCTCGCTGTCGATCCGGCCACTGGTCAACCGCTGGCCAT
>NZ_JAUXZW010000287.1 GCF_030693805.1 Phenylobacterium sp. | reverse complement strand
ATGCAAGCAGAAGCAAATTTTTCATGGTTTAGGTTTTAATAATTATAAGTTCATCAAGGCATTGCAAATTAAAGGAAATAATTGAATGTTTAGTAGTTTTTTGCAACAAAAAAACCGGGCTAAACAGCCCGGTTTCTCTTCAATATTCCTTATAAATCGGAATTCATTTTCAATTATTTTTTCTCATAACCTTCGAGGTGGACGCTTCCTACTGAACGGCCTGAAGGATCGGCATTGTTCTTGAAACTGGCATCCCATTCAAGAGCGATTGGCGTACTGCAAGCGATTGACGGCACTGAGGGCACACAACTTGCAGCCGAATCGGACGGAAAATGCTCGGTAAAAATGGAACGATAGAAATACTCTTCTTTCGACATGGGTGTATTGATCGGGAAACGGTATTTCGAGGTACTCATCATTTCGTCTGTCACTTTTTCAGCAACCATCGCTTTCAGCGAATCAATCCAATTGTAACCGACACCATCCGAGAATTGTTCTTTCTGCCGCCAAACCACACTTTCAGGCAAATAATCTTCGAATGCCTTGCGAACCACCCATTTTTCCATGCGACCGTTTTTGGCCATTTTTTCTTCCGGATTAATCCGCATGGCCACATCCAGGAATTCTTTATCGAGGAATGGAACGCGGCCTTCAACACCCCAGGCAGCCAGCGATTTGTTGGCGCGCAGGCAATCATACAAATGTAATTTGCCCAGTTTGCGAACTGTTTCTTCGTGAAAAGCCCTTGCATTTGGCGCCTTGTGGAAATACAGGTAGCCGCCAAAAATCTCATCTGCGCCTTCGCCCGAAAGCACCATTTTTACGCCCATGGATTTGATTACCCGTGACAAAAGGTACATTGGCGTTGATGCCCGGACAGTTGTCACGTCATAAGTTTCGAGGTGATAGATCACATCGCGGATGGCATCCAAACCTTCCTGAACAGTGAAATGGATTTGATGATGGACCGTTCCGATATGATCAGCGACTTTCCGGGCTGCTGCCAAATCGGGCGAACCAACCAACCCAACGGCAAACGAGTGCAACTGCGGCCAATAGGCCGTTTCCGAATCATGAGATTCGATCCGGAAAGCCGCGTATTTTTTCGCAATGGCCGAAATTACCGACGAGTCAAGGCCGCCTGAAAGTAAAACCCCATAAGGAACATCCGACATTAGTTGGCGGTGTACGGCAGCTTCGAGCGCAGTTCGCAGCTCATCCATATCAAAGCCGTTGTCCTTTACAGCGTCAAACGATTTCCATTCCCGGTCGTACCAGGTTTTTATTTCACCATCTGCGCTGAACAAGTATTGTCCGGGCAAAAACTCTTCAATTTTGCTGCAATGGCCTTCCAGAGCTTTCAACTCGGAAGCCACGTAATAATTGCCATGCTTATCCCATCCCTGGTACAACGGAATGATTCCGATATGGTCGCGGGCAATCAGATAAACATCTTTTTCGAGATCGTATAATGCAAAAGCGAAAATTCCGTTCAGGTCTTCCAGAAAATCAACTCCTTTTTCGCGGTATAAAGCCAAAATAACTTCACAGTCGGAATGGGTCAGAAATTCGTACGAATCGCCAATCCGTTCACGGATT
>NZ_JAUXZW010000286.1 GCF_030693805.1 Phenylobacterium sp. | reverse complement strand
AGATCAGATGGATATCGCTTGGTCTTCTTCGCGATCTTGGCCATCCGGCCACGGCTCTGCTCGGTCCACATCCCGAGCTTGAATCACAGACCACGATGAAGCGGAATCACCGCTCACGCCTTTTCCAAACAGCCTCTAAGGTCTCCAACAGGCCGCCGAGGTCTTTGGCGAACCCGGCGAGGGAGATGGCGTCGCCCTTGGGCGCCTTGGATTTGCCGAGGCCTGGCAAGTCCCACATCACCAGCCGAAAGCGCTTGCCAAGATCCTGGCGCGCGGCGTCCCAGAACGTGTGGTCCATGCCCCAGCCATGGGTGAGCAGCAGGATAGGCGCGTCGGCGGGGCCGTGCTGGTCAACATAGAGGCGCGAGCCGCTGGCGCCGTCCTGAAGCGCTCCGCGGCCGTCGTCTGGCACGCGCCGGCGGCCACTACCGCGGGCGAGCGCCAGGAGCGCTACAAGGCGGCCGAGGAAGGACCAAGCGAGCAAGGCGCCGCCCACCCAAAGCCGCCAGTCCTCTCGGACGAGGACAAGCTCGCCTGCGGAATCGCGGATCCAGGCTCCGTCATACCAGGACCACAAGAGATAGGCGCCGAGCGCGAGCAATGCGATCGACGCGATAGAGGTTAAGAAGCGGGGGAGCGTTAGCATTTGGAGGCCCTGGATCTGGCGTTCTAATCGCCCGCGAGCGCGGCCGTTCCTACGGTAAACGAATGACATGTTTTGCGACGAGGCCGAGCTCTCGCCCGACGGTAACGGCTGGGCCAGCGACGTCTGCCACGCGTGGCGGGATCGGCGCGCCGGAAATCAGGTGGCCTTGTCGAGCGCGGCTTCGCCAATCTTGTTCAACTGATCGATATGGCTTTGAACGACGGGCTTAGCCTTGCCCGCTAGTGCTTTGAGGGCGGGGTCGGCGGCCGACCTTCCGATGCGTTCAATGAAGGCCCTAATTCCAACCAGGCAGGGGTGAAGGGGCCTTCAATGAGGGCGGGGCGATCGGCCGTCTCATCGCTAAAGAAGTCAGGCCGCTTTCTTCTGCCAGTCAGGCTTCAGAACAACCTTGGTGACCTCGTTTTGCTGTTCCTTGAACATCTTGTAGCCCTTCGGAGCGTCTTCCAGAGGAAGGCGATGGCTGATCAAGAAGGTCGTGTCGATTTTGCCTTCACCGATCATCTCCAGCAACGGGCGGAGATATTTGTGTACGTGGGTCTGACCAGTCCGGACCTGCAGCCCCTTCTGCATGAGTGCGCCGATCGGTATCTTGTCGCCGACGCCGCCATAGACCCCCGGGATCGAGACACGTCCGCCCTTACGACACGCCATAAGCACTTCGCGCAACACGTGGGGCCGATCGGTCCCAAGCTTCGTGGTGGCCTTTACCGCGTCGAGCACGTTGTCGATCGTGAAGCCGTGGCTTTCCATGCCGACCGCGTCGATGCAGGCGTCGGGACCGATTCCGCCCGTCATCTCCATCAACGCCTCGCGCACTTTGACGTCGTGGTAGTTGATGATCTCCGCGCCCATGGATTTCGCCAGATCTAGCCTGCGAGGGTAGTGGTCGATGGCGATCACTCGCGCGGCGCCCATCAATAGAGCGCTCTGGATGGCGAACAGCCCGACGGGCCCGCAACCCCACACAGCTATGGTGTCGCCTGGCTCGATGTCGCAATTCTCCGCCGCCATCCAACCGGTCGGGAGAATGTCGGACAGAAAGAGCACCTTTTCGTCTTCAAGGCCGTCAGGGATGACGATGGGTCCGACATCTGAATAGGGGACGCGGACATACTCCGCTTGGCCCCCGGCATAGCCGCCCGTCATGTGGGAGTAGCCGAATAGTCCGCTCATCGCGTAGCCGTACGCGACCTCTGACAGATCGGCTTTCTCGGCGGGATTGGAATTGTCACAGGCCGAGAATTGCTGCTGACCGCAGAAAAAGCACTGGCCGCAGGCGATGACGAACGGAACGACTACCCGCTGCCCTTTTTGTAGAGTTGAACCCGGTCCCGCCTCGACGACCTCGCCCATAAACTCGTGCCCCAAGATGTCGCCTCGATGCATCGACGGGATGTAGCTGTCGTAGAGGTGCAGATCCGATCCGCAGATCGCCGTTGATGTGATCCTGATAATCGCGTCTCGTGGATTGATAATTTGAGGGTCCGGGACGGTCTCCATGCGGACGTCGTGTTTGCCGTGCCAGGTCAGGGCGCGCATGCGGAGTTTCCTTGAAGCTGAGGATCAGGAGAAACTGCCGCGCGAGGCGGCGTCGGGAGCTTCCGCGGTGGAGATCTCGCCGGTTTCCATAAGCTGCTTGAATCGACGTAGCTCGTGGCGAGCTTGAACCTTGGGTTCCCGCTGGAAGAGTTTGCCGATCAGCTTGCCGAGATCGCCCCCTGGCGGGTCGTAGACGATGGTCGCCGTCACCATCGTGCCTCGGCCGCCTAACGCCTCGCTGAAGGTGATCTGGCCGGTGTTCATGATGTCCGCGCCTTCCACAGAGCGCCAAGCGATCACCTCGCCCTCGACATCTTCGGTGATCTCGGAGTCCCATTCGACGGTCTTGCCGCCGGGTGCGGAGACCACCCAGTGGGAGCGCCGATCGTCAGTGACGTCCACCCGCTCCACGTTCTCCATGATCCGAGCCAAGTTTCGGAAGTCGCGCCAGAATGCGTAGAGTTCCGCTCGCGGTCGATTGATGGTGACGGTCCTCCCCACCAGGGAGGCCGCATCCCAGCCCAGCGCTTCGGCGGCGGTCTTAGCGACGTCCCGCTGATGTACCGCCGCGGTTAGCGGCGCATCGCTCTCGCGGGCCCGCTCGACGTGATCTTCACTCATGGCAGCTCTCCCTCGTCGACTGGAACAGAGGGGTGCGCGTGAGGTTCCTGCAGTTAACTCAAGTTAGGTTTCGTCTGTGCAGAGCTCCGCCCAGCGTCTTGACTGCGGCCCTGAGCGCCGACCGAACAGCCCCGCCGCCCTTTGCAGGCAAGCGATGCGGCGCCTTGCACAGTAGAGCCTGCGCGCTGATCTGACTTACGCGGCGACGGCGCGCAGGGCGGACCCGCGCCGGGGAAGAAATGCTTCGTTTGGCTGCCATGGCGCCGGGAATCGACTGACGTACCCGCTGGCCTCGACGAGCTGCGCGCGGTCCACGAGTGTCACGTAGTTCTGCTTGGAGGAGACCAGCCCGCCCCGGCGAAGCGCTTGCAGCGTCCTGTTTAGGTGAACCACGCTGAGGCCAATCACGTCGCTGACCATTTCTTGCGTAAGGGGTAGATGGAAGGTCGTGTCGGTCGCCAGCCCGACTTGGCTCAGTCGCTCGTGCGCTTCGAGCAGCATGTGCGCCATGCGCTCGAAGGCGGACATACGTCCCAGTCGAACGACTTGATCGCGCAGGATAGCCACCTCGCACCGCCCAGCCGCGAGCCACGCTCTTCGCAGAGGCTGATACTCGGGCTCTGGGTTGTTCAAGCAGGTCATGAAGGGCGACCCATCGGCGACGAGGACGCGGGTAAGCGCGACCAACGTCTCGCCAGCATCCGAGGTTAGCAGTTCTCCAGGAAATCTTAGCGCGAGAATCTGCCGGCGGCCGTTGGCGAGCAGGCGCACGTCACCGACAACCCCGCCTACGAGTAACTGGACTTCGTTGCGCGCGCCCTCGGCGAAAATCTGCGATCCCGGTTCAAACTGCCGTCGGGTTTCATCCAAGCCGATGCTGTCAAGCGCAGCTTCGCTGACCTTCGCTCGCATGGCCGATAAGCGTCGAGCCAAAAGTTGCGAACTCCTGAGATGGTGCTGGATTATGCTGATCACGGTACCCTCGCTTCCCGACGAGCTAAGGCGTGCCGCTCCGTGAAATCTCGCACATATGTTAACCTATCCGAATGCCGAGGGCGCTTCATGGCTCATCTCGGAATGTCGAAAAGGTTTAGGTAGGTCGGATCAAACTCGGCGATCGCCGTCAGCGCGTCCCAATTGCGAATTTCAACCTGTCGCCCCCGCCAGGACAGGGTTTCGGTACTGCGAAGCTCTTGGAACACGCGGTTGGCGTGGACGGCGGAAATGCCGAGGCAGTCCGCGACCTCGCTTTGGGACAAAGGGAACGCGAAACGGCCTTGTTCCGCCCGGCCTGTAAGTTCTAGTCGAACGTAGAGTTCGCAAAACAGATGAGCTGTCTGTTCGAGGGCGGTGCGTTTGCCGCTGCCCACAAGCCATTGGCGCAAGATCGCGGCGTCGATCAATGTGCTGAGCCACAAGAGCCGCGCAACATGGGGTTGGCTGGCTGTCACCGCCCGCAGTCGTTCGTGGGGCGCCAACGCAATGCGGCAAGGCGTGAAGGTGGCGACGGAATGATCCATTACCTGCAGCGGCAAGCTATGGAGATCTACGAAGTCCCCCGGCACGTGGAGCGCAACGATCTGTCGACGGCCATCCGACAAGGTGACGTAGCGACCGGCCCACCCCTCAAGAAGGAGGTGGGAACGCCTCTGGCGGTCATGTTCACGCACGACGTCCTGGTCCGCCGGAACCTCAATGACCTCACTGAGCACGCTGCGCATTGCGCCTTCTTCATCCGCCGTCAAAGTGTGGTCGCGGCGACGGAGATTGCGGACCCAGATATCGACGCCGGGCTCTTCCATCGTGTGTCTCCCACCAGGGCAGGGAGTCCCAAGTCCGCAACGCAGCTACCCAGCGGACCTGCCGAGAACGCGCAATCATTCTCAAGGTGCCGCCTCAGCTACCGGCAGGAGCGAGGGGCGAGGGCTCCCGCCTCTATCATTTGGCTCTAATTAGAACTCGAGCTTGCGCCCCCTCCTTACTCAGCATGGCCCGATTTTTCTTCCACACTGAGAACGGCGCCGTCCGTCTCGATACAGACGGGGTCGAACTCGCGAGCGAAGACGCCGCAGGCTTAGAGGCCACCGGCTTACTTGGCGCGTTGCTCGCGGACTCCCCACGTGGGTTCTGGGATTCGCGTCGGTTGACCGTCACGGTCGCAGACGCTGACGGCCAGACGCTGTTTACAGTCGAGGCGCGAACCCGGCGCCACGTCCCCAGCAACTAGGGCGCGAAAAATCGGTGGGTCGCGATCGGGCGCTCCGACAAATCGCTAACCTGCAGAGAGACATCACAGCCGTTATCGACAAGCCTCAGGGCGAGGGCGCGCGCTGTGTGCTCAGCGTCGGCGCCGGATCGAAAGAAAGTCGGCTCGAGCGGAAGATCGCAATTCATCCACCAGCCGCCGCCCGTGGCTGGCCCCACCTTTAGAATAACCTCGGTCATTGGGTCCTCCCGCTGACATTCAGGACCGTTCCGCTGCCGGAAGCTTTCACAAATGTAGGGGGCGGTCATCGGCGTTCGAGGCGGACGCACGCGCGCTTCACGCACAAGTTCTCGCTATTCAGCAGCAATCCCAGCCGGAATGGCTTGTAGCGGCTGAATGGTCCGCGCGTTCGCGCCTTGGATCCGGCGGAAGGTCGCCAAAGCCTGCCCCGTGACCTGATCCATGTTGTAGTAGCGATAGGTCGCCAGCCTTCCCACGAAGCTGACGTTCGGCGTCGCCAGCGCGAGCGCTTCATATTGTTTGAAGAGCGCTTGGTTTTCCGGCCGAGGCACAGGGTAATAGGGATCACCGTCAGCACGGGGATACTCATAGGTGATGGTAGTTTTGCCGCTCTGCTGACCAGTGAGGTGTTTGTATTCGCTGATCCGCGTATATGGCGTGGCCTCATCAGGGTAGTTCACTGTGCCCACCTCCTGAAACCAGGGTTGGTCCAGGGTCTGGTGTCGGAACTCGAGGCTTCGGTACGGCAGCCGCCCGTACCGATGATCGAAATATTCGTCGATCGGTCCGGTAAAGATCAGGTGGTCGTAAATCAGCTCGTCGCGAACGTCCTCGAACTCCACGCTCACCTCTACGTCCAGACCCTTCTGGTCTAGCATGTTGTCGAACATCGCCGTGTAGCCGTCGGCGGGCATGGCCTGGAATTTGTCGGTGAAGTAGCGGTCATCTGTATTCACCCGAGTGGGGACGCGTGCAGTGACGGACTTGTCTAGTTCGGATGGATCCATACCCCACTGCTTGCGCGTGTATCCCTGGAAGAAGGTCTCATAAAGCTCGCGGCCGACCTGAGAGATGACCACGTCCTCGGATGTCCGGATCCGATCGACCGGCTCCGCGCGAGCCCGCAAGTATGCCTCGGCGTCAGCATCGGACTTCAGGTCAAGCCCATAGAGGGTGTTCAACGTCGTCCGATTGATGGGGACGGGGACGCGCAGACCATCACGCACGTTGGCTAGTACGCGATGCTCGTACGGCCGCCAGCGCGTGAACTGGGACAGGTAGGCGAACACCTCGTCCGAATTCGTATGGAAGATGTGTGGTCCATAACGGTGCATCAGGATGCCAGCTGCGTCCCTTTCGTCATAGGCGTTGCCGCCGACGTGAGGTCTCCGGTCGACGAGCAGAACGCGCTTGCCGAGTTGGGTCGTCAGGCGTTCGGCGAGAACCGAGCCAGCGAACCCCGCGCCGACCACCAGATAGTCGTAGGCAGAGGGGCGGTCCGCGGGCCAAACGACGGGCGAGCCGATCGCGGCCGGGGTTTTGCCCTGCTTGGCCGACGCCTTTGAGACCAGCTCCCGCGTAGCTGCGAAGGTTTCGTCCCATGACATGGTCGCCAAAACAGCATCTGCTGCTTTAAGCCAATCGCCATCACCCGCATCCAACGCCAAAGCATCCTCGCAGGCCAGGACAAAGGCTTCCGGATCTCTCGCGATCATCACCGCCTCGAGCTGGCTGTAGTGACGGGCGACGTCGGTGATCGGCGTTGACACTACAGGCCGCCCGCCTGCCAGGTATTCGGGGGTCTTCGTTGGGCTGATGAACTGGGTCGCGGCGTTCACCGCAAAAGGCATCAGCGCCACGTTCCAGCCTGAAAGGTAGGCGGGCAGCTCTGAGTACGATTTCCCGCCAAGGAAATGGAGATTCGGGCGCGCGGGCAATTCGGCAGGATCGATTTTGACCACGGGTCCGACGACGACAATACTCCAATGGGGCCGGGCATCTGCAATCGACGCTAAGAGTTCGAGGTCCATCCGCTCGTCGACAACGCCGAAGAAGCCCAACCTCGGCAATGGGATCGCCGCTTGATCGGCCGGTTCGTTCTGGTTGATCCGCGCTTGGGCAAAATGCGTTTGATCGACGCTGGACGGGAAGGGGTGGATATTGGCGTGACGGTCGCGCTTGGCTTCCCACAGACTGTATCCGCCGGTGAACACAACATCAGCTTCAATCAACAGTTCGGCTTCCAGGGTCAGCAGCTCTGGCGGAGCGAACTTGAAATTGGCAAGTTCGTCCATGCAATCGTACACTGTGCAGCTCGCCTGCAAGTGCCGTGAGAACGGCAGCATCATCGGTGTGTAGTACCAACGCACGAGGTTAGCTGAACCTGCGATTTGCGCATCGAGCATCTGCCGCAGCGCCACCTCGCGAAGCTGGCCCGAAAGGTCGGCAGGTAGGATCGGCGTGGCGATAACGACGCCGCTGACGTGGCACTCGCGAACGTTCAACCGCGGCGGTTCGCCCTGCGCGCCGTCGAGCGGCTCCTCCCAATAGATTACGGACCTCGTTTTTGCGAACCGCGTCATCAGGTGTTGGGGGCGTTGGAAGACAAAGTCCCAGCGGAGATGGGAAAAGCAGATCA
>NZ_JAUXZW010000278.1 GCF_030693805.1 Phenylobacterium sp. | reverse complement strand
GCCCGAGATCGAATGTTTGTTTGCGCAAGTCGGGAACACCCGACTTGCGCTCGCTCCTCAGGATGAGGAAATCGAATGACGGCGGGCGACAGGACAAAGAGCCTCGTCCTCCTCGGCCGCTTCGGCGCGCCGCATGGCGTGCGCGGCGAGATCCGACTGCAGAGCTTCACAAGCGATCCGCTGTCGATCGCAGCCTATGACGGCCTCACCGACAAAAGCGGGACGCGCCATTTCAGGCTGCGCGCCGTGCGCCGGCAGGGCAAGGACATGCTCGTCGCCCAAATCGAGGGCGTCGACGACCGCGCCGGCGCCGAAGCGCTGAACCGCGTCGAACTCTATGTTGCGCGCGACAAGCTCCCCGCGCCGGAAGAGGACGAATTCTATATCGCCGATCTCATTGGCCTTCGCGCCCAGACGCCGGATGGCGCCGAGATCGGCATGATCGTCGCCGTACGCAATTTCGGCGCGGGAGATATTCTCGAAATTGCGCCAACCGGCCAAGGAGAGAGTCTACTCGTGCCCTTCACCAAGGCGGTGGTTCCGACTGTCGACGTTCAAGGCGAGCGTGTCGTTGTCGAGCCGCCGGCGGAGATTGAAGCCGACAGGGAAGAAAAAGATGCTTAGCCGGCGCGTTTTTTTGCCCCGCGTTTCCCCGGCGATGGCGGTTCGACGAGGCGGCCCGTCACATATTTGTGCAGCACGCTCGACATTAACGTCTGATAGCCGACGCCTTCGACTGCGGCCTTCGCCTGCAAATCTTCCAGGTCCCGCGAGGAAATTCTTATATTCACGCGCTTGTCTTTCGTAAGCGCGTCCTTGGCGTACGTTGCATGACGATCAATCTCGTCTCGAACGTCCTTGACCTGACGCCACTCGCCTTGCTCGAATGACGCAAGAATTTCTTCTTCGAGCTGTCGCTCGTCATCCATCTCATTACTCCGACGCAATATAGTCTCGGGTCGCTTTGCGACTCGGGATGATCGTCTTGAGGAAGAGGTCGTCATCCGTTTCTACAAAAGGCACGAGATAGGCGTAGCCGCGAACCCTGACGACAAATAGCCGTTGGCGAGGGTAGCGCGACTTATTTGGGTGCTCGAGTTCGTCGAGCAAGCCTCTGTCTTCGAACCCCGTCGTTCTTCGTCTTCGCCCTCCCTCACGCTTCGTGCCATAACTGCTCCATGTTCCGTGCGACGGTCCTGACGCTTTTTCCCGAAATGTTTCCAGGTCCCTTGGGCCTGTCGCTCGCCGGCGACGCGCTGTCGCGTGGCGTCTGGACGCTTGAGCCGCGGCAGATCCGCGAGCATGGGCTCGGCCGCCATCGCGCCGTCGACGACACGCCGGCCGGCGGCGGCCCCGGCATGGTCATGAAAGCCGACATACGGGCGCGCGCGCTCGACGCCATTCCGCCCGACCCGCGCCCGCGCC
>NZ_JAUXZW010000283.1 GCF_030693805.1 Phenylobacterium sp. | reverse complement strand
GCGATCTTGATGCCCACGCCGCCGCCTGTCGCCAGCCCGACCACATGGGCTTTGTCGATCCCCAGCGCGTCGAACATCGCCATGAAGATCTTGGCGTAGAAGCCGTATTGCCCACCCTGGATCGGCGGCTTGTCCGACTGGCCGTAACCCGGAAGGTCGACGATCAACGTGCGGAAGTGCTTGGATAGCGCCTCCATGTTGCGGCCGAAGTTGCCCCAGCCGAAGGCGCCCGGCGCGCCCCCGTGGATGGCGATCAGGAGCGGGCCTTCCCCTGCCTCGTGATAGTGGATGCGGACGTCGCCGGCCTGGACGAAACGGCTGGTGCCTTCAGCGGTCAGAGCCACGCTCAGGCAGCCGCCGGGGCTGCGGCGCGGGCGCCAACCGGTTGGCCGCTGTCGTCGCCTTCGCGCGGCGCGATGGCGTCGAGTTCGCTCTTCTCTTCGGGCGTCAGCACCCAGCCGGCCGCCTTGACATTCAGCGCCACCTGCTCGGGGCTGCTCACCCCGGTGATCACCGAACCCACCGCCGGGTTGGCCAGCAGCCAGGCCAGGGCGAGCTCGGCCGTTGAACGCTGGCGCGCCGCGGCGAAGGCGTCCAGCTTGCGCACGATCTCGAAATTGCGGTCGTTGAGATTGCGCGAGACGATGCCGCTGCCCTCCGCGCCGCGGGTGCCGGGAGGCGGCGCCTCGCCCTGCTTGTACTTGCCGCTCAGGAACCCGCCGCCCAATGGGAAATAGGGGATGATGCTGACGCCGTAGGCGTTCGCGAACGGGATCAACTCGGCCTCGATGTGCCGGCGCAGCAGATTGTAGTGGTCCTGGGCGGTGACGTACGGCTTCACGCCCATGGCGCGGGCCACGTACTGGTTCTTGGCCATGTGCCAGGACATGTGGTTGGAGGCGCCGATCTCGCGCACCTTGCCGGCCTGCCGCAGCTTGTCGAGCGCGCGCAGGATCTCGTCCTCCGGCGTGTTCAGGCTGGGCAGGTGCAGTTGGTAGAGGTCGATGCGGTCGGTGTTGAGCTTGCGAAGGGAATTGTCGCAGGCCTGGGTGATGTAGTCGGCCACATTGGCGTCGCCCAGGTTGCGCAGGTTGAACTTGGTCGCGATCACCCAGCGGTCCCGGCGATCGGCCAGGGCGGTTCCGATGAAGGCTTCCGAATAGCCGCCGCCATAGAGGTTGGCGGTGTCGATGAAGTTCACGCCCAGGTCGTCGGCTGCGTGGATGGTGCGTACGCTTTGCGCCTCGTCCAGCCGCGGCGGGCCGAATGTGTTGCCACCCAGCGCCACGAGCGAAACGTTCAGTTCGGTGCCGCCGAGCTTGCGGTATTCCATGCGCCGCCTCCTGGATTCAGCCGCCTGTGCGCCTCCGCGGGAGAGCCGGCCGCTTGTTGGGCGACAGCTTTTGATCCGGGCGGGCGGGCTGTCAATGCGCAGCCATGAGCCGGCGGAAGCGAGCGCCGTGTAAAGCGGTCACAGCCGAAGATGGCGTCAGGGCGGCTCGGAGCTTTCGGCCTCTTGCGCCTTCGCGGCCTCTTCGAGCGCCTGGCGATGCCTATGCATGGCGTCACTGAACGAGGCCGCCAGGATGCCCGTCGGCATGGCGATGAACCCGATGCTGAAGATCGCCGTCACCGCCGCCAACACCTTGCCCAAGATGGTGACTGGATAGACGTCGCCGTACCCGATGGTGGTCATGGTGGCGACCGACCACCACAGGGCGCGCGGGATGCTGCCGAACTTGTCAGGCTGAATCGACCCTTCGGCGAGGTGCAGCGCGGTCGCGGCGGTGATCATCAGGAACATGCCGGCCGCCAGGCTGAGCGTCAGCTCGTCCCGTCGTGACGACACCGCCTCGACCATGTGGTCGAACGCCCGCGACATCCGCCCGAGCTTGGCCAGGCGCAGGATGCGTCCCATCCGCACCAGCCGCAGCAGAACCGCGCTGGAGCCGCCCACCAGGGCCAGCGAGGAGACGATGGCGATGATGTCGGCGACCGCCGAGGGCGTGGCCAGGAAGCGCATTCGCTCACGCCAGGGATGTTCCGCCTCGCCGTGCTCCGCCGTCACCCAGATGCGCAGTATGAACTCGAGAGCGAAGGCCAGACCCAGGCCCACCTCCGTGGCTGCGAACTCCGGTTCGAAGCGGCTGAATGCGGGTTCGGTCTCTAAGATCGCCAGCGTCGTGGCGATCAGGATCAGCACCACGATCACTCGGTTGATCAGCGACAGGCCCTTGGCCAGACGCGCCCGCGGGTCGAGCTGCTCGTAGAGCCGCCGCCGCAGGGTGCTACGGCCAGGGGGTGCGGCGAGCGGCGGCATGTGCGGCTTGGCTGATCGGGCGGCGTTGCTCATGGGGCGTGGCTCCCGCCAGGCGTTGTCGACCCAGGTATCGGCGAGGACGGCGGGATCTGCGGCCGTGATGCGAGCGTGTAACTGTTGCGCGGATCGGGCCGCGCCCCCGACCACAGGCCTTCGACGGCGGCGGGACTGGGCACGCCGCCGAAGTCTTCGCTGCAGGCCGCCCTCCAACCCACGGCGACCGTCGCCGCGATTGCGACCAGCCTTCCGTATCGTGCCGACATCTTGTTGGTCGTTGCGCCCATGCGACCTTGACCGTGGACGAGCGCGCATCGGCCGACAAGGGATCGCTTCGCGTGGCCTCGGCCGCGTTAAGGCTTCGTGCGCCGGGGCAGGCTGAACAGGTTGCGATCCGCGGCGCAGAAGTCGACGCTCTCAACCTTGCGCAGGCGCGGCGCGGTCAGGCCGCCGCCTGTGGTCGTCGCGGCGAACGCGATCATCACCGGGCCGACGCGGCGATAGTCCGATAGCTCCACCGCCGTGCGTTGGCCGCCGTTCTCGTCGACGATCCGGCCCAGCAGGCCGGTCTTGCGGTCGAACCACAGTTCGCGGGGCTGACCGCCGGCCGGTTGCACCCGCAGCACGTCATAGGACCGGCCGCGGCTTTCCCGCGCGCCGATGTGGCTGCTGCGCAGGTCGAAGCGGCTGGGATAGAAATAGGCGTAGGCCGCCAGGAAGGCGTCGGTCCGCACCCGCGCGACCACCGCCGGGTCCGGCGATCCGGTCTCTACGCCGTTGGGCATGATCCGCCATTCGCCCGCGCCGTTGTAGCCCTGCACCAGTTTGCCGCCGCCGGTCATCGTCTCGGTGCGCGCACCATAGCGCACCGGATCGACCCAGCGTTCGTATCGCGCGCCGCCCTCCTCGCCGACCTCGTGCAGGCCGCGCAGGGCGTTCCAGCCCTGGCCGCCCGACGCGGCCCGGGCCTTATTGAAGACGCGCTGGGCGGCGGGGGAATTCTGCGCCTCTGCGGGGGCGGCGAGGCAGCAGGCCAGGGCGGCCAGGACCAGGAAAAGCTTGGCGGCGAGGGGCTGCGACATCGCGGGCGAACAACCCGGCAAGCTTGTTCACAATGCGGCCGGATCGCGGTCAGTTGGTCGGGGCGACAGGCGGCGTCGCGGTGGTCGACCAGGTCGCGCCGGCGGCCGCTGCGATCACCAGGGCGACGCCGGTGATCTGCGACCAGGCCAGGTGTTCGCCCAGCAGGATCAGCCCCGACA
>NZ_JAUXZW010000260.1 GCF_030693805.1 Phenylobacterium sp. | reverse complement strand
AATCCTTCTGGTGCGCGAAACGCGACAACCGTATCCTTCGTCATGTGGCATATCCTTTTCTCTGCGAGAACTGCGGCGCGTCAACAACGCCTTGATATGCCACCCAATCCCCCCGTCACCAACTTTCAGCTATAGCTCCGCGGTGGACGACGCCTACTGGTCCTTCACGCAAGAGCCTGCCGGGCCCATTGCGCGCGGTGATACCGCCTGGCTGCACGTTCCCTACCCCTGGGTTCTGGGTGAGGCGCATCGCGTGGCACTCGTTTCCAATACCGGGACGGTGTTTGAACACGAGATCGCCGTGGCCGTGCCGACACCCAAGGCCGACGCGGGGCAACTTCGCCTGCAGGCGCTGGTGGGCGCGATTGTCGGCCTCTTGCCGGTAGCGCTTGGCCTGATGTTCTACCCGGCAATGCGCGGCCTGGGTCGGCAGGGCATGAACGTGCTTCTGGCGCTGACGGTCGGCCTGCTGGCCTTCCTACTGATCGATATGACGGGCGAGGCGCTGGAATTGTCGGCGGATGCTGCCGCCCTCTTCCAAGGACCGGCCATGGTCTGGCTGGCGGCCCTTGCCAGTTTCCTTCTGCTGATGGCCATCGGCCGCTGGCGCGACCAGCCCGAGGGTCTGGCGCTGGCCTTTTACATTGCCCTTGGAATCGGCCTGCACAACTTCGGCGAAGGGCTGGCCATCGGTGGCGCCTTTGCCGCCGGATCAGCGGGGCTTGGTACGTTCCTCGTTCTCGGCTTTGCGCTCCACAACGTCACCGAAGGCATCGGCATCGCCGCCCCCATCCTGCGCATCCACCCGCCGCTCTGGACCTTTGCCGCGCTGACCTTGCTTGCGGGCGGACCGGCAGTGCTGGGCATGTGGGCAGGCAGTCTCGCCTACGCACCGCAATGGTCGGCACTTGCACTGGCGGTTGGGGCCGGGGCGATCGGGCAGGTTATCGTCGAAGTCACCAGCTACTTGATGCGGCAAAACTCCGACCGGCAAGCGGTGCTGTTCTCACCTGCGGTTCTAGGCGGATTCCTAGGGGGTATAGCTTTCATGTATATAACTGCGGCGCTGATCAAAGTATGATCCATCCGGCATTGGTCCGGAGATACTACCGGCCGGTCCAAGCGCACGGCTACACGGAAATGGGGATGCCGGATGCCAACCATTGCCGATTGCGGGGCAGCAATTTCAGGCGACACTTTCTAAACGATTGGCACCGGTTTGACTGTCGTCGAGAAGTTGCGTCAGCGGACTTTTCTTGTTGTTGCGCTTTTGACGTTAGGGACCTTGCCCACTGGCACCTCCAGAAACTGAAAGGAGAGCTATAGCTGAAAGTTGGTGACGGGGGGATTGGGTGGCATATCAAGGCGTTGTTGACGCGCCGCAGTTCTCGCAGAGAAAAGGATATGCCACATGACGAAGGATACGGTTGTCGCGTTTCGCGCACCAGAAGGATT
>NZ_JAUXZW010000251.1 GCF_030693805.1 Phenylobacterium sp. | reverse complement strand
GCATGAAGGCGTCCGGCACGTTCAGCAGCTCCAGGAACCGGCGGTTGTAAAAGCTCACCCGCCCGTCGGCATCGACCTTGGCCACGCCGTGTGGCACGTTTTCCAGGGCGGCCCGCAACAGTTCGTTGGCCCGCTGCCGCTCGTCTTCGGCGCGTTTGCGCGCGCCGATGTAAGAGCCCACGCCCCGGTAACCCCGAAAGTGGCCCTGGCTGTCGAACATGGGCTCGCCGCTGATGGCCACCCATTCGCTGCTGCCATCCGCGTGCACCCGCTCCACTTCCAGGTTGCGAAACGGCCGGTGCGCCTCCAGGTCGGCGCGGTGAGCGGCCCAGGCCGCGTCGTCCATGTTCAGCGCCGGCACCTCCCACGGCCGGCGGCCCAGGCTGTTGCTGTGGACAAACTGCGCCGGCAGGTTGCCGTCGAAGCGGGTGAAACGGAACTGCTCGTCGCTCTCCCAATACCAGTCGGAGGAGAGCTCGGTCAGGCTGCGAAAACGCTCCTCGCTGTCGCGCAGCGCGGTGTCGATTTCGACCCGGTCGGTGATGTCGCGGTGCAGGGACAGAAAGTGCGTCACCTGGCCGCTGGCGTTGGTGATGGGCACCACCTCCACGTCGGCCCAGTACGGTGTGCCCTGGCGGGTGTGGTAGGTGATGTCGAGCCGCACCGACTGCCGCAGCTTGAGTGCGTGCCGGATGCGGGCCACCGCGTCGGCGTCGGTCTGGGGTCCGTGCAGCAGGCCGGGGTTGCGGCCGATGACGTCTTCGGGCGCATACCCGGTGTGGCGCACAAAGGCCTGGTTGACAAACACGATGCGGCTCTCGCCGCCCGCCAGCGCGCCCGGCTCCGAGATGCTCACCATCTCGCTGACGAGGTCCAGGCTCTTGGCCATCCAGTCGAGCAGACGGCGCGGCACTTTGCCCGTGGCCGGTGCCTGAACGGCCCCCAGCACCAGACCGGCCGCCTCAGACCGCTCCGTGTGGGGCCCGGGTGGCCGCGAAATCATGCCGCAACCGAAGGCCAG
>NZ_JAUXZW010000245.1 GCF_030693805.1 Phenylobacterium sp. | reverse complement strand
GCCAGCAGCGGTCGAACCAGGCCTCGCGGTCTATGTGATCGTCGTAGGGGCTGGTGAACCGGAAATCGGGCGCCAACAGCGCCTCGGCCGCCGCGCGATCCTGCTTCATGAACGCCGCATAGAGCGCCCGCGCGCGGCCGATCAGGTCGCCTTCGTCCATACGGCCCTCAGGTCTTGCGGAAGGAATCGAAGATCCGCTGGGCCAGCGGCTGGTTCACGCCCTCGACCTTGGCCAGGTCGTCGACAGAGGCGCGGGACACCCCGCGCGCGGAGCCGAAGGCGTGCAGCAGCGCGCGCTTGCGCCCCGGCCCGACGCCGTCGATCTCGTCCAGCGGGTTCTTCTTCATGTCCATGGTGCGCCGGGTGCGGTGGGCGCCAATGGCGAAGCGGTGCGCCTCGTCGCGCAGGCGCTGCAGGTAGTAGAGCACTGGCGACTTGGGCTCGAGCATGAATGGCGCCTTGCCCGGCATGAAGAACCGCTCGAGCCCTGCGTCGCGGTCAGGCCCCTTAGCGACGCCGACCACGGCGATGTCGTCGACGCCAAGATCGGCCATCACCTCCAGCGCCGCGGCGAGCTGGCCGCCGCCGCCGTCGATCAGCACCAGGTCCGGGCGTGGGGCGGCCTCCCCGGCCTCCTCGTCCTTGACCATGCGGGCGAAGCGGCGGCGCAGCACCTCCTTCATCATCCCGTAGTCGTCGCCCGGCGTGAGCTCGGTCCCCTTGATGTTGAACTTTCGGTACTGGCTCTTTTGGAAGCCGTCGGGGCCGGCCACGATCATCCCGCCGACCGCGTTGGTGCCCATGATGTGGCTGTTGTCGTAGACCTCGATGCGCTCCGGCTGGCCTTCCAAACCGAAGGCCTCGCAGACGCCGGCGAGCAGCTTGGTCTGAGCCGAGCTCTCGGCCATCTTACGGCCCAAGGCCTCTCGCGAATTGGTCAGGGCGTGCTGCACCAACTGGCGCTTCTCGCCCTTTTGCGGCCGGTTGATCTCCACCTTGCGCCCGGCCTTCAGGGCGAACGCCTCGCACAGCAGGTCGCGATCGGCCGGCTCCACATTCACCAGCACCAGCTTGGGGATCGGCTTGTCCTCGTAGAACTGGCCGAGGAACGCGGCCATCACCTCCGGGTCCTCGTCGGACTTGTCGACCCGGGGGAAGTAGGCGCGATTGCCCCAGTTCTGGCCGGCGCGGAAAAAGAACACCTGCACGCACGCCTGGCCGCCCTCGGCGTGCAGGGCGAAGACGTCGGCCTCGTCCAGGGTCTCGGGATTGATCTGCTGTTCCTGGGCGATAGAGGCGAGCGCGCGGATGCGGTCGCGAAGGCGTGCGGCGCGCTCGAACTCCAGTTCCTCGGACGCGGCCTGCATCTCCGCAGCCATGGTCCCCATCACCGACCGGCTCTTGCCGCGCAGGAACGCCTCGGCCTGGTCGACCAGCCCCCGGTAGTCCTCCAGCGAGACCAGCCCAGTGCACGGCGCGGCGCAGCGGCGGATCTGATGCAGCATGCAGGGCCGGGTGCGGCTCTCGTAGACGCTGTCCGAGCAGGAGCGCAGCAGGAACGCCTTCTGCAGGGTGTTCAGCGTGCGGTTCACCGCCCAGGCGCTGGCGAACGGACCGAAGTAGTCGCCGTTGATGCTGTGGGCGCCGCGATGCTTGCGTAGCTGCGGGGCGTCATGGTCGCGGCGGATGACGATCTCCGGGAAGCTCTTGTCGTCGCGCAGCAGCACATTGAAGCGCGGCTTGAGCTGCTTGATCAGGTTGATCTCGAGCAGCAGGGCGTCAGTTTCGGTGCGGGTGGTGACGAACACCATGGTCCGCGTCAGGTCGACCATCAGCGCGATGCGCTGGGCGTGGACACGGCCTTGCGCGTACTGCGAGACCCGCTTCTTCAGCGAGCGCGCCTTGCCGACGTACAGCACCTCGCCGTCCTCGCCGATCATGCGATAGACGCCCGGCCTGTCCGGCAGGCGGGTCACCTCGTCCCTGATCAGCGCCGCGCCTTTCAGCGCCGTTGCTTCGTCCACATCCGACATGGCGCCAGATATAGGCCTGTTCGCCGATGCGTGCAGGGGGAGACGACGATATTGACGCCGGCTCGCGAGCCCGCGCGCCGTCGCTAACCTTCGCCGCTCTGACCAGGAGGTGAACGATGCGACTGACCGCGCCCGCCATTCTCGCCGCCCTGGCGGCAAGCATCGAAACGGCGCATGCCGCACCGGCTTCGCCACGCCTGGAGACCCTGTCCGCGCCTGCCAGCGAAGACGCAGGCGCCCGCCGCTGCACGGGGCCAAGGATGTCTGCGTGGAGATCGCCGAGGGTGGCGAAGGCAAGCCGGCGACGCTGCGCTCGACCTGTGGCGCTCCCCGTCTGCAGCGACTTCACCGAGCCCTGAAAGCTCGGTCGAAGCACGGCGCACCCGATCGTACCGGTGTTCGCCCGACCCCGCGCAACCCGGCGAAAAACCGGGAAGAGCAGACCAGAAGCGACCGCCGCCTGGGATCAGGCGGCCTTGCCGAGCGCGCGCAGGTTCTCGGTCCAGTCGCCCTTGGCCGACGGGTCCAGCTCGCGCGGGAGACCCAGGACGCGCTCGCCGATGACGTTGCGCATCAGCTCCTGGCTGCCCGCGCGCAAGGTGAGCGTCGGGCTGTCCCAGAAGCAGGCGTCCCAGGTGGCTTCGCCGAAAGAGGCCTCCAGGCCGGGGAACGGGCTCTCACCGGCGACCATGCCGGCCTGGCCCTGCAGCTTCTTGGCGAAGTCGAGCAGCCGCTGGTCGTGCGGCGCGCCGATCATCTTGATCGCCGCGGCTTCTGGTCCCGGGCGCTTGGCGTTGAGCTGGTCGCTCATCGCGCGCAGGTTCATCAGGCGGATCATCTCGCCTTCGATGTACAGACGCGCGGCTTCATCCCGCACGCCCGGCTCGTTCAAACGGCCGATCGCCTTGAGGCTGGGGACCAGGTCGCGGGCGGTAGGCTTGGCCTGGCGTTCCAGGATCATCATCCGCTCGCTCTGCAGCATCTGTTGCGTCAGCCGTCAGCCGTCGCCTTCCTGGCCGATCAGGTTCGACACAGGCACGCGGACATTGTCGAAGAAGACCTCGTAGAACAGAGCCTTAAAGTCGCTGGGGTCCTGGTTCATGTTGTAGATCGGGCGCGAGGTTACGCCGGGGCCTTTCAGGTCGATGATCAGCACCGAGAGGCCGGCGTGCTTGGCCGCATGCGGATCGGTGCGGACGATCACGCAGCCGAAGTCCGCGGCGCCGCCGTTGCTCCAGATCTTGACGCCGTTGACCACATACTCTTCCCCGTCCCGAACCGCCGAGGTCCGGAGCGCGGCCAGATCGGAGCCTGCATCAGGCTCGCTCATCATCTGGGCCCAGCGCTCCTCGCCCATCAGCATCTTCTCGAGGAACCGCTCCTTGGCCGCCGGCGTGCCGTGGGTCATCAGCGACGGCCCGAGGTTGGTGGCCGACAGCAGGTTGCCGTTGCGGTGCACGCCCGCGCGGTCCAGCTCCTGGGAGATGATCAGCTGCAGTTCCGGATCGGCGCCCAGGCCATAGGGCTTGGGCCAGTGCGGAACTTCGTACCCGGACTCCAGCAACTGGCGCGGCGTCGGCTTCGGGTTCTTCTCAAGCCATGCTCGCACATCGGCGCGCCGCGGATCATCCATGCTCGGAAAATCGAAGTCCATCGGGTCTCTCCCTGAATGCAGTGGCGGTCGATCGCTCTGCGGCGATCAGTCCCTGTCGGCTCGATGCGGAGATCATCGCCCGGTCGTGCGGAATTGTCTGCTTGAAAATCACTTATCCCGGCGCGAACATCAGGCGCACGCCGTCTCGGTAGAACAGAACCTGGCGACCGAGCATCTCCGGCGCGGACAAAGCCTTGGACAGCATCGCTCCGCCGTAGACGTACATCAGGGCGTTGTCGGCGAGCGCGTCCAGGTCGACCGGCGTGCGCGGCGGATAGGCCAGCGCGATCGCTTCCACCCAATCTCGAAACCGGCGACGCCACGCCAGGACGCCGTCGGTGTTCAGCGCCCAGACCTCGCGGTCGAACGCCTGGTCCTGGAAAGTGATGATCGCCACCAGGCAGCCCGGATGCTGTACGGCGAGGTCGCTCAACGCCTCGGCCAGCAATTTGAGGAAAATCAGATAGCTGTGCAGCGGATCATCGCTCAGCTCGCGCGCACGGCGACTCAGGGTCTCCAGGAACACCTCGTTCTCCGCGCCGTAGCGTTCGAGGATCTGGCGGGCGAGGTCGTTCTTGTCGCGGAAATGATAGAAGAAGCCGCTCTTGGTGATCCCTGCGGCCTCGACCAGCTCCTCGATAGAGGTCGCCGCGAAACCCTTGCGGATCACCGCCTCATAAGCCAGGTCGAGCAGCCGGTTGCGCGTGCGCTCGCCCTTGGACAGCCCGTCCGACTGTACCGACGGTGCAGTTTTCCCCAGCCCCGCGTTCATGGTCGCCCCTCGCTCCGTCGTTCTAACCGGACCAAGCCTTTCGCATCACACCACAATTCGCGATTGCAAGGAACCGACCGCACGCCCGGTAGAGGTCGAGTGCGGCAAGGCGGTATCCATTCGCCCAACACGGATTGGAGAAGACGATGCTTCAGAAAGATCGTTCCGGGCAGGTGTTAACGGGCGCGAGCGCCTTGGCCGCGGAAAAATACCAACAAGCGCTGGACGCCTACTACTGCTACGCGGGCGACCCCATGGGCTGCCTGCAGGCCGCCACCGAGGACAGCCCCGGCTTCCTGATGGCGCATGTGCTAAGCGCCTACCTGTCGCTGATCGGCACCAATGCCGAAGCCGCGGCGGCGGGCGTCGCAGCCTTTGAGGCGGCCGCGGCTCTTCCCGGTTCCGAGCGAGAGCTGGGCCACGTCGAGGCGTTGCGTCGACTGCTGGCCGGCGAGATCGCCGGTGCGGCGCGTACGCTGGAGGCGGTGACCATCACCGAGCCGCGCGACGTGCTGGCGCTGCAGGTCGGCCAGGTGCTGGACTTCCTATTGGGAGACTCGCGGATGCTGCGCGATCGCATCGGCCGTGCATTGCCGCACTGGTCGCGCTCCATGCCGGAGCATCATGCCGTGTTGGGCATGCTGGCGTTCGGGCTCGAGGAGACCGGCCACTACGACCGCGCCGAAGACGCGGGGCTGGAGGCGCTGTCGCTGGAGCGTCGCAACGGCTGGGCTCAGCATGCGGTCGCTCACGTGTTCGAGATGCAGGATCGCCGCGCCGAGGGTGTCGCCTTCATGCGCGCCGACATCGACGCCTGGACCCGCGAGAGCTTCTTCCAGGTCCACAACTGGTGGCACCTGGCGCTGTTCCACCTGGGCCAAGGCGAGGCGCACGAGGCGCTGAAACTGTTCGACGGACCGATATTCCAGGCCCGCTCGGACATGGCGCTGGACCTTGTGGACGCTGCGTCGATGCTTTGGCGGCTGCAATTGCATGGGGTCGACGTCGGCGATCGTTGGGCGCCTGTGGCGGACATCTATGAGGCGAAGGCGATGGGCGGCGCCTACGCGTTCGACGACGCGCACGCGATGATGGCCTTCGTGGGAGCCGGTCGCACCGAAGCCCAGGCCGAGCTCCTTCAAGCCCAGGCGAGGGCGGTTGGCGACAATGTCGGAATGGTGCGCGATGTGGGCCTGCCGGTCCTGAGGGCGCTGCAGGCGTTCGGGTCCGGCGACTATGCGCGCGTGCTGGAGAACTTGCGGCCGGTGCGCAATATCGCCGCGCGCTTCGGTGGCAGCCATGCCCAGCGTGATCTCATTGACCTGACGATGATCGAGGCCGCCTCGCGCGGCGGCGACCAGGCGCTGCACGCCGCGTTGCTGGCCGAACGGCAGGCGGCGCAGCCGCTGGCCCGCAGGCGCTTCCACCAGGCGGCCTGACGATGAAGACGGCCCGTCGCATGGCGGGCCGTCATTTCGCCGCCGGCGCGGGTTCAATGGCGCTCGGCGTCGAGGACGGCGGGATGTCCTCGGGCTTGGTCGCCTTCACCTTGAAGCCGTAGACGCCGATCCTGCCGGTTGCGAGGTCCACGGCGACGAGTTGTGGTGTGGGGTCCGGACGGCGGTCCCTACGGGTCGGCTCCTCGTCGCGATAGCCGTGCATCAGGACCGAGCCCTCGCCTGGCATCACCGAGTCGATCGCGTTCAGCGGAAGGTCGGCGGTCCACGCCACCTTGCCGTTTGGCCCCGAGACCCGCGTCAGCCGCCATCGACCACCCTCGCCCAGCTTGTCACGGTGCAGCACCAGCAGGCCGTCGGGCTTGAACAGCATGATCGGTACGCTGCTGCGACCGTCGGTCAGCAGCCCGCCATAGAGGAACTCAGGACTCTCTGGCAGCGGCGTGAAGCCGGAGTAGGTGGCGCGCGGACCGAGGAACTCCCGCACGCTGCCGCGGTCGGCCCACCACAGGCGCGAGCGGGGATGGTTCTCCGGGTCCGTCCCGCCGATCGCCTGGTTCTTGCGAAAGGTTTCGACCTCCGCATCCGCGAGCAACCCCAGCCAGCGTTTCTGCAGCTGCAGACCGCGGGCCTGGAAGGCGTAGGTTCCGATACCCCCGGCGGTGTAGGCGGGCACGGTCACGCCCGGAGCGGACGGGGCGGGCTTATCCCTCAGGTTGCGCGCGATCCTTGGGGCGGCCACGGCTTTCAGGCCCTCGCCCGTCATGCGCCAGTCCCGACCGTCGGCGGCGGTGAACGCCAGCCCCTGGCCGTCGAAGCGATAGTAGCGTTGCTCGCTGGGGATCACCCCTCGCAGCGGCGGGTTGGCCGCCTCGATCGCGGCGACGTCGGCCACCGGCGCGCCGTCCTTCAGCGCCAGGCCGATCAGCCCCGTGGTCGTCAGCACCCACAGCACCTCGTTCTGCGCGCCCAGCACCGCGCGGCCCATGTTCACACCGCGGCGATCGGAGCTCAGCCTGCGACGCCAGACGGGCTTGGCGTCGCGCGCATCGAACGCCCACACGTCGGTGAGCAGGTCGGTGTAGCTGGATCGGCTCGTGCCTGGGCTGGGACGATAGGTCCGCCACTGGGTGGTGAGCAGATAGACCCGGTCGCCCGCCGGTCCCACCACGCGGATCGGGCCGCCGACCATGCCGGCGGGGCTGGCGATGACCCCGCCGCCGCCGGTGATGAACAGCACGACGCCCAAGCCGATCGCCAGCAGCAGGCCGATCGCCCCGAGGGCGCCCAGCAAGCCCTTCGCCACCGATCCACGTCGCGGCCCTGTCACGATGGGCATCCCGCGCTCTCCCCATTTCCGGACCAGCATTGGGCGAAGGCCTCGGCGTCGCAAGCGGGGTTGGCGGTTGCGGCGGGCTCGTCCAGGGTCGCCGGTGCGGCGAACGGCCGTGGGGGAATCATCTGTATGCGCAAAACGATCACCTTGGCGGCCACGGCGTTCGCCCTGTCCCTGGCGGCCGGTCAGGCCGACGCCGAGACCTTCCCGGTCAAGCTGACCCCGACCTATGCGCAGCTGTTCAAGGGGCACGCCAAGGTGGGCATCCCCACCTACCACCTGAATTTCGTCACCTCGCAGCAGGCGACCGCCGTGGCCGGGATCGGTGCGCGCACCCGTCTGGCCATGGTCCTGGCGGGCGTCGACGAGGCGACCATGCGGCGATTGGCCGACGAGGCCTACGCCGACCTGCGCAAGCAGTTCGAAGCCGCCGGCATCCCGGTGCTGTCGGCCGAGGAGACCTCAGCCCTGGTCGACGGCGCCGGCTTGGAGCGCATCCCCGGCAACGTCGACAAGGGCGGCGGCGGACCCGGCATCACCATCGGCAAGAGCCTGAAGCGCGGCTACGTCACCTATGGCCCCAGCGCCGCGCCGGCGCTGGCCGCCTATCGCACCATGGGCTCGCCGCTGGGCGTCACCGGTTTCGCCTCCATCGGAACCGGCAAGATGGCCATGCCCGCCTGGAACCTCGACGCCAATCTTGTGTCGCCGTCGCTGACCATCGACTTCGCCCAGATGGAAGCCAGCACCGGCTCGGATTTCCTTGGCCGCGCCAAGGCCTCCACCAGCGGGAACATGGCCTTCATCATCCGCCAAGGCTCGACCGTCTCGATCCTCAATCCGATGAACAAGGGCTATGGCGCGGCGCCGGGCGGCATGCGCCCCGACAAGGACGTCGTCTCCGACGAGGTCTTCGCCACTTTGGAAGAGGGTGGCGCGCCGGTGCGTGTCGGTTCGATGACCGCCATCGCCGACGATAATTACCAGATGGTCGCCCGCGCCCGCGGCGACGCGGTGGTGGTCAATCTGCCGGTCTGGGAAGGCCTCGTGCGCGACGCCTACCGCGACTACAACGCCGCCATCGTCTCGGTCGCCGTGAAGATCATGAAGGGCTAGTCGCCGGCGCAGCGGGCGGCGGAGGTAGCAGCTTTAGGCCCTGCTCAGGAGTGACCACCGTCTGGTAGGGCGCCTTCACCGTCTGCGGGCTGCCTAATGCCGGGGAGCGGTGCGGGCTGGGCGGCAGCGACTTCAGGTACAAGGCCACCGACATTGCGTCCGCGTCCGTCAGGGTGGAATAGGTGCGCCAGTTCATGATCGGCGCTAGCACCCGCCCGTCGGGCCGCTGACCGGTGCGGATCGCCGCGACAATCTCGGCCTCGCTCCACTTGCCCAGGCCGGCCTCGGGGTCGGGCGTCAGGTTCGGCGGATAGAAGACGCCCAGTCCCGGCATGTGGAAGCCCACGTCGGCGCCTGCCAGGAACGTCGCCGGCGTCCCTGGCGAAGGCCCGAAGGCGTTGGTGTCGTGGCAGCCGTTGCAGTCCATCACCGCGACCAAGTATTTGCCCCGGTCGACAGACGACTGAGGCTCCGCAACGGCCACTTCGGCGGGCGGCTTCTGTGGCGAGCATGCCCCGAGCCCCGCTGCGACGACCGCAGCCGCCGCGATCCTTGAAAAAACGCCGCCTGTCATGTTCGCCCCTCCAAGCTTCGCCTTGGAGCCAATGAGGGCGCGGGTCCGCCCGGCTGTCAACCGCGCGACTGAGCCTACATCTCGACGATGCTGGTGAAGCCGCCGTAGATCATCCGCTTGCCGTCGAAAGGCATGGAGGCGGCGTCCTGATTGAGGCGGGGATCGGCCATCACCTTGGCGTTGATCTCGTCGCGGGCGGCTTTCGACTCGTAGGTGATCCAGGAGAACACCACCACCTCATCGTCCTTCGCCAGGACGGCGCGGGGAAACGACGTCAGCTCGCCCACCGGCGTGTCGTCGCCCGCGCACTCCACGTACGACAGAGCGCCATGCTCCATCCATACCTCGCCGGCCTTGCGAGCGACGTCGCGATACGCCTCGAGGTTCGCCTTGGGCACGGCGAGCACAAATCCATCGACGTAGGGCATTGCGGTCTCCTTGCGTTGAGACCCAAGGACGTAAGCGTCCTGCCCGATCCGACAACCCCGGAATGCCGCCGATGAACCGACCGTCATCTCGTGGGTTCAAGCGCGGTTCAGGTCCACGCCGCTATCCCTGGCGTCATGACCGATCGAAAGGATCACCCCATGAAACATCTGCTGTACGCCGCCGTGGCGCTCGTCACCGCTGCAGCGCCCATCGCCGCTTCCGCCCAGGGCTATGACTCCCGGCAGGAACGCCGAGAAGACCGCCAGGAACGGCGCGAGGACCGCGGCGAACTGCGTGAAGACCGCCGTGACGCCCGGCGCGACGGCGTGGTCACGCCCGCCGAACGCCGCGAGCTGAATCGCGACCGTGCGGAAGTGCGTCAAGGCCAGCGCGAGGCGCGCTTCGACCGCCGCCGCGCCGAGACCTGGCGCGACCGTTCCGAGTGGCGCGCCTATCGCGGCGCCCGTCAGGGTTACTGGTATGCGCCCGGCTATGGCTATCGCCCGATGGCCCGTCACAACAATCACCAATGGCGGCGCGGGGCCTATGTGCCGACGAGCTATCGCAGCTACTACGTCCAGGATCCCTACTACTACGGCCTGAACGCGGCGCCGCGCGGCTATCGCTGGATCTATGCTGACGGCAACTTCGTGCTGATGGCGCTGACCACCGGGCTGATCTCGCAGATCATCACCAACGGCTACTAGGCGTCTTTCGCCCGTCGCGGCCCCCGGGTCGCGGCGGGCGGAACCTTGAGCGTTGGCGCGGCTTTCGCTCTCGACCAACCAGCGAGGCGCACGATGAGCATTTTCGGCAAGATCATGGACAAGATCTTCCACCGCAAGCCCGCGGAGGCGCCGCCCGCCGCAGCGCCCAAGCCTTCCGCGCCGCCCGTCGCCAC
>NZ_JAUXZW010000230.1 GCF_030693805.1 Phenylobacterium sp. | reverse complement strand
GCGCGCAGCCGTTCGCTGACGCGCCCTTCGAACGCGGCTCCGGCCGCCGTGAGGGTGGCGCTGCGTCGCCGGCCGTCCAGTTCGCCGGCGGCCTTCTCGACGAAGCCGTGAGCCGCGAGGTCGACGAGGATGCGGCTGGCGGCCTGTTTCGACAGGCTGGTGAGGTGGGCGAGCTCCTGAACGCCCAGGCCCGGCCGGCGGCGGAGCAGGAAGGCGGCGCGCCAGTGGGAGCGGCCAAGGCCCGAGGGGTCAGCCTCCAGCACCGCGTCGACGCCGGCCCACAGAGCGCTCTCCGCCAGCATCATCAGTTCGACGCCCGCGTCGAGTTCGTCCTCGCGCAGGATCAGTCTTGGATCGGCGCCTGCGCTCATCGGCCCAGTCCAAAATGTTTGACGCGGCGTCTCTTGCGGTCTGTAAGGGAATTGCCCTGAAAGGAGGCGAAAGCCCGATGAGTATCGTTCCCTTCGATGACCGCGACGGATGGATCTGGTTCGATGGCCAGTTTACGCCCTGGCGCGAGGCGAAGGTGCACGTACTGACCCACGGCCTGCACTATGCGTCGGCCGTGTTCGAAGGCGAGCGGATGTACGGTGGAGAGATCTACGAGCTGACGGCGCATACCGAGCGTCTGTTCAAGTCGGCGGAAATGCTCGACTTCGAAATCCCGTACACGGTGGCCGAGATCGACGAGGCCTGCAAGCAGACCTGCGCCAAGAACGGCCTCGACGACTGCTACGTCCGCCCGATCGCCTGGCGCGGCACCGAAATGATGGCGGTGTCCGCCCAGGACACCAAGATCCACGTGGCGATCGCCGTGTGGCCGTGGCCCAGCTATTTCGATCCCGAGGAAAAGGCCAAGGGCATCCGCCTGGCCTGGGCCAAGTACAAGCGCCCTTCGCCCGAGACCGAACCGGTGCACGCCAAGGCCACAGGCCTGTACATGATCTGCACGGTGTCCAAGCACGCCGCCGAGCGTGACGGCTATGCGGACGCGATGATGCTGGACTGGCGCGGCTACATCGCCGAGTCGACCGGCGCCAACGTGTTCTTCGTGCGCGACGGCGCCCTGCACACGCCCACCCCCGACTGCTTCCTGAACGGCATCACCCGCCAGTCGGTGATCCGTCTGGCCAGGAGCCGCGGGATCGAGATCGTCGAGCGGCACATCCATCCGGACGAGCTGCCCAGCTTCTCGGAATGCTTCATCGTCGGCACCGCCGCGGAGGTGACCCCGGTCGCCTCGATCGGCGAGCACCGGTTCACGCCGGGGCAGATCTCGCTGTCGCTGATGGACGAGTACGCGCGCATGGTGCGCAGGCAGACCACGGTCGCCGCCTGACGCTTCGCACAGCTTGACAGTGGGCCGGGAAGGTGGACCCTTCCGGCCTGTTGTTCGAGCCGGAGGAGGCGTCGATGGCCTACAAGTTCGAGATCGTCAAAGACAAGGCGGGCGAATTCCGCGTCCGCTTCAAGGCCAGCAACGGCGAGCTGATGTTCGCCACCGAAGGCTATTCATCGAAGGCCTCGGCGAAGAACGCCATCGCCTCGATCCAGAAGAACACCCCAGACGCCGAGATCGACGACCAGACGGATTGAGGCGGGCCTGTCCGGCAATCCCGGCCGCCATTCCTATCACTCGTCCCGACCTTCGCCGGGATGAGCTGATGTGGAGTCAGATCAACCACGCCTTCGGGCGCGGATAGGCTTCGCTGCGGGCCAAGTAGATCGAGCCGATCACCAGGCGGGCGATAAACCAGACGCCGAGCAGCGACAGAATTATCCAGCCCAGCGCCACCACCGGCAGGCCGATCAGCACCAGCGACAGCGGCAGGCCGACGATCACCAGGATCGAGCCGATCACCGCCCAGGCTATGCCCAGCCAGAAGGTGCCGATCAGGAAGTCGTAGTGACTGCGGGTGGCCGCGTCGGCCTTATCGCGGTTCACATAGGCGAGGATCAGGCCCAGCAGGATGGTCACGCCGTTCGCCAGACCGATGAAGTACAGCGCATAGGCGCTGGCCGGCAGCAGCCGACCGAATGTGGTGGGCGCGGGCAGGGGCTGGATGTGGACGGGTTCGCTCATGGCATCCTCTAAGGCTCAACCCCTAATGTGGGGACCCTTGCGCGTGGTGCAAATCGAGCGTTTCGCGGCGGCCATACCAAGTCTGGCCAGCAGCGGCCCTACCGGGTAGTTCGCTCAGCAACTTCAATGACTTGATGCGAGTCCGACCGGGTCAACCCCGGACCAGCGTCACCTCGACGCCGGCGGCCGCGGCGTCGGGCGCCAGCGCCAGGGGCTTCTCGACCCGCACGCGCGCACGGGTCACGCGCGTGTCGGCGAGGCAGGCGCGGGCCAGCCGCTCGGCGAAGGCTTCGACCAGCAGGATGTGGCCCTCGGCGGCGACGGCGCGCGCGGCCTTGACCACCATCTCGTAGTTCACCGTATCGGCCAGGCGCTCGGCCCCCGCGGTCGGCGCGTCCAGTTCGACGTCGACGATCAGCGGCTGGGAGCGTCCGCGCTCGTGGCGATGGACGCCGATCTCCGCCTCGATCTTGATCCCGGTGACGAAGATCTTGGTCATCACCACCCGCAGGCTCAAGGCGGCGACGGGGTCGGTGTCGGGGCGCGGTTGTGAGGACACGTGGGCGGCCTTTCAGGTACGCACGGCGAGGTGCTGGCCAGCATCGACGGCGATCATCTGGCCAGTCACTGACGTAGCGTCAATCAGATAGCGCAGCGCCTGGGCGATCTCTGCTACGCCCACGGGATGGCGCAGCGGCGTCGCCGCAGCTTCGGCCGCGAAGGCCGCCGCGTCCTGGTGGATCGAGGCCAGCGTCGGGCCCGGTCCGATGGCGTTGACCCGTACGCGTGGCGCCAACGCCTTGGCCAGCATGCGCGTGGCTTCCCACAGGGCGGTCTTGGAGAGCGTATAGCTGAAGAACGCCGGCGCCGGATCCCAGACCCGCTGGTCGAGGATGTTGACCACCTGGCCGGTGCGGGCGGCGGGCAGGCGGCGGGCGAACACCTGGGCCAGCACCAGCGGCGCGCGCAGGTTGGTCTCCATGTGCAGGTCCCAAGACGAGCGGTTCATGCTGGAGAAGGCGTCTTCCTCGAAGACGCTCGCGTTGTTGACCAGCAGGGTCACCGGGCCGAGTTCGCTCTCGGCGTCTCCGATCAGGGCGACGCTGCCGGCTTCCTGGCGCAGGTCGCAGGTGAGGATCGCGGAGCGGCGACCGCGGGCGCGCACCTCGGCGGCGGCGGCCTGGGCGTCGTCGTCGACGCTGCGGCAGTGTATGGCGACATCGAAGCCGGCGTCGGCGCAGGCGGCGGCCAGGGTGCGCCCGATGCGGCGCGCGCCCCCGGTGACCAGCGCCGCGCCGCGCTCGGAGTCAGCCAAGGGGGCGCTCCTGGGTCAGGTCAGTCCAGCCGGCCGAATTCGTAAACGTTGAGCGCGCCGATCACCACGAGGAAGGCGACGACGATGCCGATTGCGACCATGGGAAGGCTCCTTGTTGCCGTCTGGGCTTTAGCGGCCCCGCCCTGCCGCCGCAAGTCGCGCCGGTGCGTGCGGGAGGGGCTTTCGCGCGCCTTGGGCAAGACTATGATGCGCGCCGCGGCGGGCGCCGCGACCGATGACGGAGAAGCACGATGCGCGAATACCTGAAGTTCCTGATCGACGGCCGCTGGGTTGAGCCCGTGACGCTGAAGACCCTGGATGTCGAGAACCCCGCCACCGAGCAGGTCTGCGGGCGCATCGCCCTGGGCTCGGCCGCCGACGTGGACGCCGCCGTGAGCGCCGCCCGCAAGGCGTTTCCCGCCTGGTCGCAGACCAGCCGCGAGGAGCGGCTGGAGGTCCTACAGCGCATCGTCGACGAATATCAGAAGCGCTTCGGCGACCTGGCCGACGCGGTGACCGAAGAAATGGGCGCGCCCGCGTCGTTGGCGCAGCGTGCGCAGGTGCCGATCGGCCTTGGCCATCTGACCACCGCCATCGGCATCCTGAAGGACTTCGAGTTCGAGGAAGACCGCGGCGCGACCTTGATCGTCAAGGAGCCGATCGGCGTATGCGGCTTCATCACCCCGTGGAATTGGCCGCTGAACCAGATCGCCTGCAAGGTGGCGCCAGCGCTGGCGGCCGGTTGCACCATGGTGCTGAAGCCCTCGGAGGTGGCGCCGTTCTCGGGCCAGATCTTCGCCGAGATCATGCAGGCGGCCGGCGTGCCGGCGGGCGTGTTCAACCTCGTGCACGGCGATGGCCCCGGCGTCGGCGTGGCGTTGTCCAGCCATCCGCAGGTGGACATGATCTCGTTCACCGGTTCGACCCGCGCCGGGATCGAGGTCGCGAAGAACGCGGCGCCGACCGTCAAGCGCGTGCACCAGGAACTGGGCGGCAAGAGCCCGAACATCGTCCTGGACGATGAGGTGTTCGCCCGCAGCGTGTCGCGTGGCGTGTCGCACATGATGAACAATTCGGGACAGTCGTGTAACGCGCCCAGCCGCATGCTGGTCCCGTCCGCCCGTATGGGCGAGGCGATCGCCGCAGCCAAGGAAGCCGCCGAGAAGATCACCGTCGGCGACCCCAAGGGCAATGCGACCCTGGGACCGGTGGTCTCCAAGGTGCAGTGGGACAAGATCCAGACCCTGATCAACAAGGGCGTCGAGGAAGGCGCGACCCTGGTCACCGGCGGCGCCGGGCGGCCCGAGGGCCTGGACGTCGGCCACTATGTGCGGCCGACGGTGTTCGCCAACGTCACCAACGACATGACCATCGCGCGCGAGGAGATCTTCGGCCCCGTGCTGACCATCCTCGGCTACGAGAGCGTCGACCAGGCGATCGAGGTCGGCAACGACACCGAGTACGGCCTGTCGGCCTATGTGACCGGCGCGGACATCGAAGCGGCCCGCAAGACCGCCCGCCAGCTGCGCGCCGGCCAGGTGGTCATCAACGGCGCGTCCGACATGATGGCCCCGTTCGGCGGCTTCAAGATGAGCGGCAACGGGCGCGAGTGGGGCGACTTCGCCTTCCACGAATTCCTCGAGACCCAGGCGATCCTCGGCTATCAGGCCAAACCCGCGGCGGAGTAGGGCCGGCTCAACCGCCGCCCAACACCTTGCGCATGGCTCCGGTCAGGCGCTCGAGCTCGACGTCGGAGGTGATGTAGGGCGGGGTGAGGTAGACGACCTTGCCCATCGGGCGGATCCAGACGCCTTCAGCGACGAAGCGGGCGCAGAGGCCGCCGAGGTCGACGGGGGCGTCGAACTCGACGACGCCGATGGCGCCCAAGGTGCGGACATCGACGACGCCTGGCGCATCGCGCAGGGGCGCGAGGCCCTCGGCCATGCCACGTTCCAGCCGTGCGACGTCGGTCCGCCAGGCGCCGGTCTCGAACAGGTCGAGCGAGGCGTTGGCCGCCGCGCAGGCCAGCGGATTGCCCATGTAGGTCGGCCCATGCATCAGCGCCGCCCCGGTGTCGTCCGACCAGAAGGCGTCGAACACGCGCCGCGAGGCGATCGCCGCCGACAGCGGCAGGGTGCCGCCGGTCAGCGCCTTCGACAGCGTCACGATATCAGGGACGACGCCGGAGCCTTGGCAGGCGAACAGGTCGCCGGTGCGCCCGAAGCCGGTGAAGATCTCGTCGAAGATCAGCAGGACCCCGTGGGCGTCGGCCGCCTTTCGCAACCGCGCCAGCACGACGTCATCGTGGAACAACATGCCGCCAGCGCCCTGCACGCGCGGTTCGACCACGATGGCGGCGATCTCCGACCCCTTCTGCGCCAGCAAGGCGTCGAGGGCGGCTTCGGAAGCCGCGTCCATCGGCAGGGCGGCGATGTGCTGGGCGGGCAGCACGCCGGCGAACAGGCTGTGCATCCCCTCGTCGGGATCACACACCGTCATGGTTGCGAGGGTGTCGCCGTGATAGCCGCCGGCGAAGGCGAGGAACCGGGTGCGCCCCGCGACGCCGCGGTTGATCCAGTATTGCAGCGCCATCTTCATGGCGATCTCCACCGAGACCGATCCTGACTCGGCGAAGAACACGTGGTCCAGGTCGCCGGGCAGCAGGGCGGCCAGCCGCGCCGCCAGCCGGTAGGCCGGCTCGTGCGCCAGCCCACCGAACATGATGTGCGGGGCCAGCGACAGCTGACGCTCCACCGCCTCGCGGATATGCGGGTGGTTGTAGCCGTGGCAGGCCGTCCACCACGAGGCGATGCCGTCGACCAGCTCGCGCCCATCCTCCAGGATCAGCCGCGCGCCCTGCGTGCGGGCGACCGCCAGCGGCGCGGGCGCGGTCTTCATCTGGCAGTAGGGGCGCCAGACGTGAGGCGCCCCTTCAGTGAGCCAGGCGGGTTGCGGCGCGGACATGGCTTAGGTCTCCTCAGGCGTTGCGCGCCTTTTACCGGATGCGAAGCTGGTGCATACGCCGCCGATGACCACCGACACCCTCACCGCCTTCGCCGCCGGCAAGCTGGCTGAGCTGGACGCCAAGAGCCTGAAGCGCACGCTGAAGCCCACGCACAGGCTGGATGGCCTGTGGGTGGAGCGCGAAGGCCGCAGGCTGCTGTCGTTCTCGTGCAACGACTATCTGAACCTGTCGCACCACCCGGCGGTGAAGGCCGCAGCGATCCGCGCGGTGGACACCTATGGCGTCGGCGCCGGCGCGGCGCGGCTGATCACCGGCGACCACCCGCTGTTCACCGCGCTCGAAGCGCGGCTGGCGGCGCTGAAGGGAACGCAAGCCGCCTGCGTGTTCGGATCGGGCTATCTGGCCAACGCCGGCATCATCCCGACCTTCGCCGGGCCCGGCGACCTGATCGTGGTCGACGAACTGGCGCATTCCTGCATCTGGGCCGGCGCCAAATTGTCGGGGGCTGAGACCATCGCGTTCGCCCACAACGACGTCGCAGACCTTGAGCGGTTGCTGGCGGAGCGCCGGCCTGGGGCGGGCCGGGCGCTGGTGGCCACCGACGGAGTGTTCTCGATGGACGGGGACCTGGCGCCGCTGGACGCGATCAGCGCCGCCTGCCTTGCGCACGACGCCTGGCTGCTGGTCGACGACGCGCATGGGCTGGGCGTGGTCGGCGGCGGGGCGGGCTCAGCGCGGGCGTTCCCCGATGCAAGGGTCGACCTGCAGATGGGCACCCTGTCGAAGGCGGCCGGCGGCTACGGCGCCTATGTCTGCGCCAGCCAGCCGGTAGTCGACCTGTTGAAAACCCGCGCGCGCACCCTGGTCTATTCCACCGGCCTGCCGCCGGCGAGCGCGGCGGCGGCGATCGCCGCGCTGGAGGTGATGGCGGCCGAGCCCGAGCGCGTGGCCGCGCCGCTGACCAAGGCGCAGCGGTTCACCCGCGCGCTGAACCTGCCGCTGGCCCAGAGCTGCATCGTGCCGATCGTGCTGGGCGAGGCCGAAACGACGCTGGCGGCCGCGAGGGTGCTTGAGGACCAGGGCTTCCTGGCCGTCGCCATCCGTCCGCCGACGGTGCCAGCCGGCACGGCGCGTCTGCGCATCGCCTTCACCGCCGGCCATACCGACGCGGAGGTCGATCGGTTGGCCGAGGCCGTGCGCCGGCTGATCCCGGCCTGACGCCATGGTCAGCGTATTCGTCGCAGGCTCGCATACGGATGTCGGCAAGACCTACGCCGCCTGCGCGCTGATCGGCGCGGCGCGGGCGCGGGGAATGTCCGTCGACGCGCTGAAGCCGCTGGTCAGCGGCCTGGATCCGGACGATTGGGCCGACAGCGATCCGGGCCGGTTGCTCAAGGCGCTTGGCCGGCCGCTGACGCAGGCGACGCTGACGGCGATCTCGCCGTGGCGGTATCGCGCGCCGCTGGCGCCGCCGATGGCGGCCGCGTTGGAAGGCCGGCTTGTGACGCTGGCAGAGGTGGCCGCCTTCTGCCGCGCCAGCCTGGAGGTCTCGACAGCGGGTCTGACCCTGGTCGAGGGCGTCGGCGGGGTGATGTCGCCGATCACCGAGGACGCTACCTGCCTGGACCTGATCCACGCGGTGGGCGCGCCGGCGGTGCTGGTCGGCGGCGCATACCTGGGTTCGATCAGCCATACCCTGACCGCCGCCGAGGTGTTGGCCGCGCGCGGGATCGTGGTCCGCGCCATCGTGGTCAGCGAGGGAGACGATCCCGCAGCGCCGGACTTTCGCCGTACCCTGGCCAGCCTGTCGCGATTCGCTTCCGCGGCGGTGGTCGCCGCCCCACGCGGTCAGACCGCATGGGCCGGCGACGTGCTGGACCTGTTGGTCAGTGGCGCAGGCGCAGTGTGACCCCGTAGGTGCGCGGCGCCCCAAGGAAGGCGTCGTAGACCGCGATCGCATCGCTGTCGTTGTACTGGTAGGGCCCGTTGAAGCCGACTTGCAGATAGTCCTGATCGAAAAGGTTCTGGGACCACAGTTCGATCGCCCAGCGTTCGTCGCGTGATCCGAAGCCGATGCGGGCGTTCACCAGCACCAGGTCGTCCTGCACCTTCGAAGGATGCAGGTCTGAACCGGTATTGTAGCTGGACGTGTACTTGCCTGACATCGAGGTGCGCAGGGTCAGGTTGTCGCCCAGGTCGCGCTCGTACGAACCGGCCAGCGTCGCCGACCAAAGCGGGGCGAACGAGATGCGCGCGCCGGGCAGTCGGCGCAGGCTCGGGTAGCGGCTGGCGACCTTCAGGTCGGCCGCGGTGAACGGCGAATACTCCGTCTGGGCGTAGGTGACGCCGCCCTGCAGGGTCAGGCCGTCGATCGGCGGGGTGTAGATGAAGTCCGCGTCGACCCCGCGCGAGACGACCTCGGGGATGGTCTCGACGATGAATTGCGCACCCTCGAAGGTGTTGAGCTGGAAGTCGGTAAAGGTCTGGTGGAAGGCCGCGGCGTTGAGGATCAGCGCACCGTCGAGCCAGGAGGTCTTGGCCCCAAGCTCATAGGAGTCGACGAGTTCGGGAGCGAAGCTGGTGTCCGGGTTGGCGGCGAAGTTGGGGCCGGTCGGCGTCAACAGCACGCGGCCCTCGCGGTCCAGGTTATAGCCGCCCGCCTTGTAGCCTCGCGAATAGGAAGCGTAGGTCATAATCCGCGAGGTCCAGCGGTAGGCGAGCTTCGCCGTGCCGGAGACCTCCTCCTCCTTGCGCGACTGGCGCAGCAGGCCGAGGTCGTCGAAGTCGTCGTTCAGGGTATTGATGCACATCCCGCCAACCGCCTGGAGGGCGGCCGCCTGGCCGACCAGGCCGGCGATGGTCCCGAACGCCGCCTCGCCCTGGTCGCAGGAGCTGGCGGTGGTGGTGTAGCGGGAGTCGATGTCCTTCTCGTCGCGGGTGTAGCGAAGGCCCACGGTCAGCTCGAGCGCGTCGGTGAAGGCGTAGCTGTTGTTGGTGAACAGCGCCCAGGTGGTGTCGTCCTGGTCGAAGGTGTCGTCCTGCCCGCCGTCCTGGCGATAGATCGAGCCAGGAACCAAGCCCAGCACGGTGGGAACGCCGCCCAGCACCTGGCCCGCCCAATAGGCGTAGAAGTCGCTGCCGTAGAGCAGCAGAGAGCGCGATTTCAGGTTCTCCTTGGCGTAGAAGCCGCCGACCAACCAGTTCAGCGGCCCGGCTTCGCCCGCCAGGCGCAGTTCCTGCGAGACCTGTTCGAACTCCACCTGGTTACGTCCGTCGCCCGGACGATAGAGCAGGTCGGCGGCGGTGAAGTCGGTGTCCTGGCCGGTGGCGGTCTTCCAGTCGCGCCAGGCGGTGATCGAGGTCAGCGACACGGCGTCGTTCACCTGCCACGTCGCCTCCGCCGACAGGCCCATGTCCTCGACATCCTGGTTGGTGTCGCGGTTGGCGTATCCCTGGCGATCGAAGGGCGTGCTGGTCGGGTCGATCGAGCCGGGCCGCACGGCGTTGATCGAGCTCGCGCGGCTGCTAGGACCGGCGCCGACTGCGAGTTGCACGCCGACGCAGCAGAACTCCTCGCGCTTGGTGTAGTCGCCGATGATCCGCAGGTCGAAGCTCTCGAGCGGGCTGAACAGGAGCTGGCCGCGGACGGTGTAGAAGTGCTGGTCGTTGTCGTCCGTCTGGCCGCGCGGGCCGGCGCCGGTGAACACGTCCTGGAAGCCGTCGCGGGCGCGGGCTGCGGCGAACACGCGGCCGCTGAGCGCGTCGGTGATCGGTCCGCTGAGCGAGCCCGAGAAACCCACCGCGCCGTAGTTGCCGACGCTGAATTCGGACTCCGCCTGCACGTCGCGGGTCGGCGGCGCGGTGATGATGTTGATCACGCCAGCCGAGGTGTTCTTTCCAAACAGGGTGCCTTGCGGGCCCTTGAGAACCTCGATGCGCTGGACCTCTCCCAGGTCGCCGAAGCTGACGCCGTTGCGGGGACGATAGACGCCATCGATCACCACGCCGACGCTGGATTCGAGGCCCGGGTTGTCGCCCACCGTGCCGACGCCGCGGATGCGCGCGGTCACCACAGTCTCGCTGGTCGTCGAGGTGACGGTCAGGCCAGGCGTCAGGATGGTCAGCTCGCGGATGTCGCGTACGCCGCTGTCCTGCAGCGTCTGACCGCTCAGTGACGTGACGACGATCGGCACGTCCTGGAGGCGCTGCTCGCGCTTCTGGGCGGTGACGATGATCTCGTCGACAATGCGGGCTGAGGCGTCGGACGCCTGGCCCGGGTCTTGGGCCTGGGCGGCGGAAACCAGGACGAAGGTGGAGAGGACGGCGAGCGAGGCGGAGGTGCAAAGCATCTGGCGCATGTCGGTCAGGGCTCCCTTTAGCCGGCGATGTAGTCTCGCCGCGTCGAGTCAGGCGCTCCCCCCCAAGGTCAACTTAGGCCCAGGGGCGGTCGCGGCAAGTTCCTGCGGCGACCGTGTTGAGTTGGGGACAGCATGTGCTGTTATTGCCACGAAGCGGTTAAGGAGCGCTGCCGTACGCGCGTCAGGGGCGCGGTGCGTCAGTCCGCCGCGACTGTGACCAGGCGAGCACGGCCATGCCGACAAGCGCCGAGGCGAGGGATCCCGCCACCACGCCCAGTCGCGATTGCGCCTGGGCCAACGGGTCGGCGAAGGCCAGCCCCGCGATGAACAGGCTCATGGTGAAGCCGACGCCGCAGAGGATCGACACGCCCAGCAGATCGGTCCAGCGCGCACCCGTGGGCCGGCGCGCCAGACCCAGGCCGATGGCCAGCGCCGCTGCGCCGAAGACCCCCACCGCCTTGCCGATGAACAGGCCCACAGCGATTCCCACCGGCAACGGCTGGAAGGCCGCGCCCGGCGGGCCGTCGGCGAGTGAGAACCCTGCCGCCGCGAAAGCGAACAGCGGCAGGATCAGGAATGCGACATAGGGGTGAAGGGCCGTCATCAGCTCGTGCAGGGCGCTGGCGCTGCCTGGCCGGCGTGGCTCAAGCGGTACGGTGAGCGCGGCGGCGACCCCCGCCAGGGAGGTGTTCACACCCGACTTCAGCGTGAAGGCCCACAGCAGCACGAAGGCGGCGACGTAGAAGAAGTAGGGCGCGCGACGCCACTGCGACATCGCCGCGAGCACGGCGAGCGTTGCGCCGGCGCCGGCCAGGGTGCGCCAGTCGATATGGGTGCTGAACAGCACGCCGATCAGCACCACGGCGGCGAGATCGTCGGCGATCGCCAGCGTCAGCAGGAAAACCCTGAGCGACGGCGGCAGACGCGGACCGGCAATGGCGAGCGCGGCCAAGGCGAACGCGATGTCGGTGGCGGTCGGAACCGGCCAGCCGTTGAGGTGGCCGCCAGGTCCTGCGTTGATTGCCGAGTACAGGAGCGCCGGGACCACGACGCCGCCCACCGCGGCCAGCACAGGCAGGGCGAGGCGCCGCGGATTGGACAGCTCTCCGCGCAGCACCTCGTATTTGATCTCCAGACCGACGACGAAGAAGAAGATCGCCATCAGCCCGTTCTTGATCCACTTCAGAACGCTCATCGTCTCGTGGAAGGCGCCGATCTGAATGGTGACCTGGTGGTCGACAAAGGCGAAGTAGGCGCCCGACGCCGGTGAATTGGCCGCGGCGATCGCCAGACCCGCGGCGGCGACCAGGATCAAGCCGGAACCGGTTTCGGTCTTGAGGAACTCGAGGGTTGAGCGGGTCGACATCGGCCTTGCCTAACACAAGCCGTGCAAGTGCGCAGGCGCAGGAGAACAAGATGCCGACCGGCCCGCTGTATCGCCCGGATCCGCGCCTGCCAGAGCTGGGCCCGGAGTTCGCTGACCCGGTGGCGGCGGCGGATTTCCCGCAGACGATCCTGCGCTTCCGCAACGACCGGGCCGCGGCCAGCGTCGGGCTGGAGACCCTCACCGACGCCGAATGGGTCGGCCATTTCGGGCGCTTCGAGCCGCTGCCGAGCAACATCGATCCACCGCTGGCCATGCGCTACCACGGCCATCAGTTCCGCCACTACAACCCGGAGCTCGGCGACGGGCGCGGTTTCCTGTTCGCGCAGCTTCGCGAGGCGGGCGCCGGCCGGTTGCTGGACCTCGGCACCAAGGGATCTGGTCAGACGCCATGGTCGCGCACCGCCGACGGGCGGCTGACCCTGAAGGGCGGCGTGCGCGAGGTGCTGGCCACGGCCTTGCTTGAGGCGCTGGGCGTGCCGACATCGCGCTCGTTCTCCCTGGTAGAGACCGGCGAGGACCTGACCCGCGGCGACGAGCCCAGCCCGACCCGGTCTGCGGTGCTGACCCGGCTGTCGCACAGTCACATCCGCTTCGGCACCTTTCAGCGCCATGCCTTCTTCGAGCGCGCCGATCGCATCGAGGCGCTGATCGACCATGTGATCACGCTCTACTATCCGGAGCTGGCGGGCGAGGCCGATCGGGCGCCGGCGCTGCTGGGTGCGGTGGTGGCGAAGTCGGCCCGGCTGGTGGCGCGATGGATGGCGGCGGGGTTCGTGCACGGCGTGCTGAACACCGACAACATGAACATCAATGGCGAGAGCTTCGACTACGGGCCGTACAGGTTCCTGCCGCTGAGCGACCCGAATTTCACCGCGGCCTATTTCGACAGCGCCGGCCTCTAC
>NZ_JAUXZW010000228.1 GCF_030693805.1 Phenylobacterium sp. | reverse complement strand
TCCACGCTACGTCGAGTTCATCGACCAATTCCCCAAGACGCCGACCCAGCGGATACAGAAGAAAGACCTCTCGCGCCACGTGGCCGGAGTCTGGGACGTCGCTGCCACGGACTTTCGCCCCAACAAACACTGAGGCTCAGCGCCACACCCACCGTCACCTCCGTCACTTTCCCTTTTTCATTTGATAGGAAAAAACATGATCCGAGCAAATTTGAATTCCTGGTGCAAAGCGGTTGCGGCGAGCGCAGCCATTTTGCTGGGCACATGCGCAAACGCGGAGTTCCCGGACAAGCCGCTCAACCTGATCGTCGGATTTTCGGCGGGTGGTGGCGTTGACGTGGTCGGAAGAACCATCGCGCAGGGCTTGTCTGTGCAACTGAAGACATCCGTCGTGGTCGACAACAAGACGGGGGCTTCGGGCGCTATCGCGGCCCAGCACGTGAAGCGGGCTGCGCCAGACGGCTACACCCTGCTGATGGCGCCAACCACCTCCTATGTGATGACCGAAAAAATGGTGGGACCTGAGGTCACAGGCTATGAAATGGCGAAGGACTTCAGTCCGGTTGCCACGGTCGGGGAACTGCCGTTGGTGATGTTGTCATCGAAGTCAAGTGCCATTGCTTCGTATGCCGATGTGACCGCACTGGCACGCAAGAACCCGGGCAAGCTGGCCTACGGATCGTCTGGGAATGGATCGACCGAGCACATCGTCACCGAATGGTTCAGGCAGCAAAGCACATTGGAGTTGCTGCACGTGCCCTACCGGGGTTCTGCGCCGGCAATCGCCGATCTGTTCGCCGACCAGATTCAAATCCTGGTGACAACGTCGCCGACGGCGCTGACAAATCTCGCCACCGGTCGTGTCACAGCGGTTGGGGTAGCCAGCGCCCAGCGCTTGTCTGTCATGCCGGACGTCCCCACGTTCGCGGAGCAAGGCCTGCCACAGTTCATTGCCGCATCGGTGTATTCCGTGCTGGCCCCAAAAGGCACACCCGATGCCGTCATCACCACGCTGAACACGGCACTCAACCAAGCGTTGAGTGACGAAGCGACACAACGCCGGTTTGCGCAACTCGGGGTCCAAGTCGTGCGCAGCACGCCATTGCAGGCGCGGGA
>NZ_JAUXZW010000223.1 GCF_030693805.1 Phenylobacterium sp. | reverse complement strand
ATAGATGCTAATAATGGTTTTTCTGTTGGCCAATATGGCACAGTCTTCAAATCAAATAACGGAGGAGTATCGTGGACAAAAATTACTTTCCCATCCACTACTATCAGTTTATATGGCGCCTTTTTCAAAGATGTAAATACCGGAATTGTTGTATGTGGGCAGTGGAATCCCAACGGAAGTAATAAAGGATATATTTATCGAACCACAAATGGAGGTACTTCATGGACTGAGATTTCCGTTGGATTAATTGAACAATTAAACGGAGTTGCTTTTATAGATGCAAACACCGGGATTGCCATTGGCGATGCTGGAAGAATAATGAAAACAACAAATGGGGGTCTTAATTGGTCGGCGATAAGTAGTGGTTTCACAACTCATATTAATTCTTCTCATTTTATTGATTTAAACACGGGATATGTAGTCGGCGGTGTGGGCAATTATGACGGAGTCATATATAAAACCGCAGATGGTGGTACAACCTGGTTGAAAAAACAAAGTGGTGAATTGTCCTCAATGATGTCAGTTTATTTTATAGATGCAAATACAGGTTGGGTCGGAGGACAAGCTGCCATTTATAAAACCACAAACGGTGGAGATATTTGGGCTAAGCAATCAAGTTCTTATACTTCAAGAGCTCTTGCTTTTTTAAACTCGAACATTGGAATATCTGCTAATGCAAATAGTATCAGTCGAACTACAGATGGTGGAACTACATGGTCTAAAGTTGCCGATTATGATTGTAATTCTGTCTTCTTTGTAAGTTCTACTGTAGGTTATTGTACCGGTTTTAATTCTGCCACTTACAAAACGATTGATGGTGGAGTAACGTGGACATTATTAACTGGTTCACCCAAGGGCAATTGTGTTTATTTTGTAAATAATGATGTTGGTTTTGTTGCCGGTTCAGGAATGTGGAAAACAACTAACGGTGGGACTTCCTGGGTTAAACAAACCATCGAACTCGTTGTTCTTTCGGTATTTTTCTTCGATACTACCAAAGGAATAGCAGTTGGCACCGAAGGACAAGTCTGGAATACAACCAATGGTGGTTCAAACTGGACAAGAACT
>NZ_JAUXZW010000208.1 GCF_030693805.1 Phenylobacterium sp. | reverse complement strand
AAAGCCCGCGGCGAAACCGTCTCGGTCGCCGAATCCTCTTCAGGCGGGTTGATCGCCGCGGCCCTGCTGTCGGTGGCCGGCGCTTCGGCCTATTTCCTCGGCGGCGCGGTGGTCTTCACCGCCAAGGCGCGGATGGTGCTGATGGACCTGCCGCGCGAAGCGGTCGTCGGCATGCGTTCGGCCAGCGAGCCCTATGCGCTGCTGCTGGCGCGGACGTCGAGAGAGCGATTCGGCTCAACCTGGGGTCTGTCGGAGACGGGTGCGGCCGGGCCCACAGGCAATCCCTATGGCGACGCCGCGGGCCACAGCTGCATCGCCTTGAGCGGTCCGCACGAACTTGCGGTGACGCTGGAGACCGGCGTCGATGACCGTGAAGCCAACATGCGGGCCTTCGCCGCCGCCGCGCTCAGGCTCCTGGAACAGGCGACGCGTTAGAGGATCGCCCTAAGCCCGCCCGGCGATCTCGTCGTAGCCGCGGTTGAGGAACTGGATCAGACAGATTCCGTGACCGAAGGGGTCGGCGAGGGTGACGATCGCGCCCCATGCCTCGGTGCGGACCTCGGTCTCCGGTCGGGCTCCCGCGGCCACGGCGCGCGCCAAAGCCGCCTCGATGTCGTCGACGACGACATCCAGATGCACCGGACACCAGTGGCGCGCGTAGCCGCGTGGCTGGTCGGCGGCGCCGATCGACCCGGCGGGCTGCTCAAGCAGATAGACGGGTGAAGGCCAGCCGGAGAGTTCAACGCCGCTGGTTCCGAACCGGCGGGTCGGCGTCAGGTCGAAGGCCTCGACATAGAATCGCTCGGCGGCGGCCGCGTCCGGTACGTCGATGTTGACCAGCAGTGCGCCCATCGCGCTCACCCCATGTAGGCAGGCATCCAATGCTCCCACGTCCGGCGAAGTTCGGGGAGCGGGATGTCGAACAGCCCGTCGGCGCGGAGCGATTCGCCGCTCGCCTCGCCGACCACCGTGGCGGGTACGCCGGCCGAGGCGGCGGCGCGCAGGATCGCATCGGGCTGGGCCGCGGCCAGCAGGTAGCGGCCTTGGTCCTCGCCGAACAGGGCCGCGTGGGCCGGCAGGCCGTCCGGCAACAGCAGGCTGACGCCGACGTCGGACGCGAGCGCCAGATCGGCCGCGGCGGAAATCAACCCGCCGTCGGAAAGATCATGTACGACAGTAACTTGGCCGGAGACGATGAGGTTGCGGACCAGGTCGCCGGCTCGCCGTTCGTCGGCTAGATCGACCGGCGGCGGCGCGCCGTCCTCACGCCCCAGCAGTTCGCGCAGATACAGGCTCGCCCCCAGTTCGCCCCGCGTATCGCCCAGCAGCACAAGGGCGTCGCCAGCCTTCAGGCTCGCAAAATCCGCTCGGCGTGCGTAGTCGGCGATCAGGCCCACTGCGCCCACCGTCGGCGTCGGCGGAATGGCCGCCCCGTTGGTCTCGTTGTAGAGCGACACGTTCCCGCTCACGACCGGGAAGTCCAGCGCGCGGCAGGCCTCGGCCATGCCCTCGATGGCGCGTACGATCTGGCCCATGATCTCGGGCCGTTCCGGATTGCCGAAGTTCAGGTTGTCGGTGATGGCGATGGGGTCGGCGCCGACCGCCGTCAGGTTGCGCCAGGCCTCGGCCACGGCCTGCTTTCCGCCCTCGTAGGGATCGTTCTGCACATAACGCGGGGTGCAGTCGGAGGTGACCGCCAGCGCCTTGCGGGTGCCATGCACTCGCACGACGCCCGCGTCCGCGCCGGTGGCGGAATCTTCCAGGGTGTCGGCCATCACGTGGCGGTCGTACTGCTCCCAGAGCCAACGCTTGGAGGCCATGTCAGGCGAACCCAGCAGAGTCAGGATCGCCTGACCGTAGTCGGCGGGGGCGGCTACGTCGGACGGCTCAAGCCTGGGGTGCAAGACCGGCGCGACCCACGGCCGGTCGTACAGCGGCGCGTCGTCCGACAGCGGGGCCAGCGGCAGGTCGCAAACGATTTCGCCTTTGTGTTTCAGGACGATATGGCCGGTGTCTGTGGTGAAGCCGATGGTCGCGGCGTCCAGGCCCCACTTCTGGAAGATCCGCTGTCCGTCGGCTTCGCGGCCGGGCTTGAGGATCGCCAGCATGCGTTCCTGGCTCTCCGACAGCATCATCTCATAGGCGCTCATGCCCGCCTCGCGCTGCGGAACCTGGTCGAGGTCGAGTTCGATGCCGACGCCGCCTTTGCCGGCCATCTCGACGGAGGAAGAGGTCAGGCCGGCCGCGCCCATGTCCTGGATGGCGGCCACCGCGCCCGACGCCATCAGCTCCAGCGTCGCCTCTATCAGCAGCTTTTCGGCGAACGGATCGCCGACCTGGACCGTGGGGCGCTTCTCGTCCGAAGCGTCGTCGAACTCCGCCGAAGCCATGGTCGCCCCATGGATGCCGTCACGGCCGGTTTTTGATCCGAAATAGACCACCGGCAGGCCGGCCGACGGCGCGGCCGAGTAGAAGATCTTGTCCGCATCGGCCAGGCCCACGCACATGGCGTTGACCAGGATGTTGCCGTCGTAGCCGCGGTGGAAGTTGGTCTCGCCGCCGACGGTCGGCACGCCGACGCAGTTGCCGTAGCCGCCGATGCCGGCCACCACGCCGGCCACCAGCCGCTTGGTCTTGGGGTGGCTGGGATCGCCGAACCGCAGCGCGTTCAGCAGGGCCACGGGCCGCGCACCCATGGTGAAGACGTCGCGCATGATGCCGCCGACGCCGGTCGCGGCGCCCTGGTAGGGCTCGATGTAGGAGGGGTGGTTATGGCTCTCCATCTTGAAGATGCAGGCCTGACCGTCGCCGATGTTCACCACGCCGGCGTTCTCGCCCGGTCCCTGGATCACCCGCGGGCCGCTGGTGGGGAACTTGCCCAGGTGCTTGCGGCTGGATTTGTAGGAGCAGTGCTCGCTCCACATCACCGAGAACACGCCCAACTCGACGGCGTTGGGTTCTCGGTTCAGCCGTTGGATGATGAGGTCGAATTCCTCGGGCTTCAGCCCGTACTCGGCCGCCGTCTCGGCGAGGGTCTTGGCAGGTTGCGCGCTCATGGCGGGCGTTCTAGCCGGACTCGTGGACGGGCGCGATAGGCCGCCCGGCTCCTGCGTCTCAGGCGCTTGCGAGCGCGCTCTGGAACAGCAGGGCGCCGTCGGCGCTGCCGAGTTCCGCCTCGAAGGCGCGGTCGGGGTGCGGCATCAGGCCCAGGACGTTGCCGCGCGCATTGACCACCCCGGCGATGTCGCGGGCCGAGCCGTTAGGGTTGTCCAGATAGCGGAACGCGACCTGGCCCTCGCCCTCCAGTCGGTCGAGCGTGGCCTCGTCGGCGAAGAAGTTGCCCTCGCCGTTGCCCACCGTCATGCGCACCTCGCGCCGCCCGGCGTAGCCGGCGGTGAAACGGGTCTGGGCGTTGACGACGGCGAGATCGACGCTCTTGCAAACGTATTTCAGCCGTTGGTTGCGCAGCAGTGCGCCAGGCAGCAGGCCCGCCTCGCAGAGGATCTGGAAGCCGTTGCAGATGCCGACCACCGCCACGCCGCGCTCGGCCGCGGCCTTGACGTCGCTCATCACCGGCGAGAGCGCGGCCATCGCCCCGCAGCGCAGGTAGTCGCCGTAGGAGAAGCCGCCCGGCAGCACGACCAGATCGACGCCTTGGGGCAGGGCGCTGTCGCCGTGCCACACCATGTCGACGTGCGCGCCCGTGGAGCGCTCGATGGCGACTTTGCAGTCCCGGTCGCAGTTGGATCCGGGGAAGACGACGACGGCGGCTTTCATGGGCGGGCTTCTATCAGGATTTGAGCGGACGTCAGCGGTTCTGTGCGGGCGCGGCCACGCGGCCGATGATCTCCAGATAGGTGATCAACTCGTCATAGCCTTTGCGCTGTCCGTAGGGGCAGCCGGTGTTCTTCATGTCGAGCTTCGCGCCGGTCCGCTCGGGTTGTTGCATGACGATCGCCGGGTGGCCCGGCGCGCCCTTCTGGGTGACGAAAAACGAGGCATGGCCGTCTGTCGCGTTATAGACGTCGTAGGGTTCGCCAGGCGTCGCCGGCGCCTTCACCAGGTCTGGGTCGGCGGCGATCCGTGCGCTCAGCACCGCGAACCCCTTGTCGCAGTCGAGGACGAAGGCCGGCCGGGTGGACGGGGTCTGCGGCGGCGACCCGCAGGCGCCTAGCGCCAGCGCCGCCAATGCAGACAGGCCGGCTCGGCTCACGCCACCTCGACCCGGTAGCCCTCGATCACCGTGTTGGCGAGCAGCTTCTCGCACATCGCCTTGACCTCGGCCTCGGCGGCTGTCGCGTCCGCCGACTTCAGGTCGAATTCGATGGTGCGGCCGACGCGCACGTCGGCCACTTCCCCCCAGCCCAAGCCATGCAGCGCGTGCTCGACGGCCTTGCCCTGAACGTCGAGGACGCCGGGCTTGAGGAACACCTGAACCTTGGCGCGCATCTAGTGCAGGCCCCCTTGGATCACCGTGGGCATCTCCTTCATGATCCCGAGACGCCGCGCCACTTCGGTGTAGCTCTCGATCACGTCGCCCAGGTCGCGGCGGAAGCGGTCCTTGTCGAGCTTCTCGTTGGTGGTCGAATCCCACAGCCGACAGGAATCCGGACTGATCTCGTCGGCCAGGATGACCCGGGCGAAATCATTCTCCCAGATGCGGCCGTACTCGATCTTGAAATCCACCAGGGTGATTCCGACCGCGCCGAACATGCCGGTGAGGAAATCGTTCACCCGAAGGGTGAGCGCCATCATGTCGTCTATCTCCTGGGTCGAGGCCCAGTTGAACGCGGTGATGTGCTCTTCCGAGACCATCGGGTCCGAGAGCTTGTCGTCCTTCAGGTAGAACTCGATGATCGAGCGGGGCAGGGCCTGGCCTTCCGGCAAGCCGAAGCGCTTGGACAGGCTGCCGGCGGCGACGTTGCGGCATACCACCTCCAGCGGGATGATCTCCACTTCGCGGATCAATTGCTCGCGCAGGTTCAGGCGTTTGATGAAGTGGTTCTGCACGCCGATGGCGTTCAGCCGCGTCATGATCGATTCGCTGATGCGGTTGTTGATGACCCCTTTGCCCTCCAGGACAGCCTTTTTCTGGCCGTCGAAAGCGGTGGCGTCGTCCTTGAAATACTGGATCAGAGTGCCGGGCTCAGGACCCTCGTAGAGGATCTTGGCCTTGCCCTCGTAGATCTTCTTGCGGCGGGTCATTCAGCGCCTTCTCCGAGGGCGAGGGCTGACCGAGGCTCGGAAAATGAAAACGCGCGCGTTCGAATGTCTTCGCGCGCGCGGCTCCGAGTCGGCCTCTCGCTCCATTTGAGGCGTGAGTGAAATTAGCGGATGCGGCGGTGCGGCGCAAACGGCGTGGCGGCGCGTTTCCGTTGCGACCTGCCGCGCCGCAGGATATGCAACGCCGACCTTAGCGCAGACCGGGTATCACATGACCACCTTCGACGATCGGGAACAGGGCTTCGAGAGAAAGTTCGCGCTCGATCAGGAGCAGGAATTCAAGGCCGGCGTGCGCCGCAACCGCATGCTCGGCGCATGGGCGGCCGGCCTGATGGGCCTGGAAGGCCAGCACATCGAGGACTACTCGAAGGCCGTGGTGAAATCTGACTTCGAACTCCCCGGCGACGAGGATGTCCTGCGCAAGGTGTTCGAAGACCTCAAGGGGTCCGGCGTGCAGGTCACCGAAGGCGATGTGCGGATGAAGATGGCCGAACTGCTGGCCCAGGCCCGCGAACAGGTCCGCACCGCCGGCTGAGGTCGCGGGGATGCGGGAGAGGCCTTAGCCCCGCCCGAACACCCGATCGAAGATCACGTCGACATTCTTGAAGTGGTAGCCGAGGTCGAACAGGTCGCCGAGTTCGGCGTCAGTCAGGTGCGGGCGCACGTCCGGATCAGCCTTCAGCAGTTCAATGAACTCACCTTCGCCGCGCCACACCTTCATCGCGTTGCGCTGGACGGCGGTGTAGGCGGTCTCGCGCGCCTGGTCCTTCTGGGTCAGCGCCAGAAGCACCCGCTGCGAGTGAACCAATCCGCCTAAGCGGTTGAGGTTCTTCAGCATGTTCTCAGGATAGATCACCAAACGCTCGACCACCCCGGCCAGCCGGCACAGCGCGAAGTCCAGATGGATCGTGGCGTCCGGCGCGATGGCGCGCTCGACCGAGGAGTGGCTGATGTCGCGCTCATGCCACAGCGCGACGTTCTCCATCGCCGGGGTCACCGCCGAACGCACGAGGCGTGCGAGCCCAGTGAGGTTCTCGGTCAGGATCGGGTTGCGTTTGTGCGGCATGGCGCTGGAGCCCTTCTGGCCCGGATCAAACGGCTCTTCCGCCTCCAGCACCTCGGTGCGCTGCAGGTGGCGGATTTCCACCGCCAGGCGCTCGACCGAGCTCGCCACCACGCCCAGCGCAGCGAAATAGGCCGCGTGCCGGTCGCGCGGAATCACCTGGGTCGAGACCGGCTCCACCGCCAGCCCCATCTTTTCGGCCACGTGCGCCTCGACCAGCGGGGAGACGTTGGCGAAGGTGCCGACCGCGCCGGAGATCGCGCAGGTGGCGATCTCGAATTTCGCCATGGCCAGGCGCTCCTTGGCGCGCTGGAACTCGGCATAGTGGCCGGCGAGCTTCAACCCGAACGTCGTCGGCTCGGCGTGGATCGCGTGGCTGCGGCCAACCGTCGGCGTGAACTTGTGCTCGAAAGCGCGGCGCTTGAGCGCCGTCAGCACCAGATCGACATCCCCGATCAGCAGGTCGGTGGCGCGCGACAGCTGCACGGCCAGCGCCGTGTCGTTGACGTCGGACGAGGTCATGCCTTGGTGCAGGAAGCGCGCCTCCGGGCCCACCAACTCGGTCACGTGAGTCAGGAAGGCGATGACGTCGTGCTTCACCTCGCGTTCGATGGCGTCGATGCGTTCGACGTCGAAGATCACGTCGCGGCCCTTTTCCCAGATGGTCTGGGCGGCGAGCTTCGGGATCACGCCCAACTCGGCCATCGCGTCGGCGGCGTGGGCCTCGATCTCGAACATGATGCGGAACCGGGTCTGGGGCGACCAGATGTCGGCGGCTTCCTTGCGGGCGTACCTGGGGATCATGCGCGCTTTGCACGCCACGCAGGCGACCCTGTCAAGCCGCGGAGGCCTGCGCGGCATGGAACCGCGCGCCCGCTCGCCGCTTCTTGCCGCACGGTCCGGGCGGGCTTAATCGGCGCGATGGAAGCGTGAACCCTCGAGGAAGGTCAGGCCATGGAACTGGTTGTCGGTACGAAGCGGTGGTCGACCTGGACGCTGCGCCCCTGGCTGGTGCTCAAGCGCACGGGCGAGCCGTTCACCGAGACGCTGATCCAGCTTCGCCAGCAGGACGGCCAGACCGAAGCCGCCATCCGCCCGCATTCCCCGAGCGGCCTGATCCCGTTGCTGAAGGACGGCGACCTGGCGATCTGGGATTCTCTGGCGATCTGCGAGTACCTGGCCGAGCGGTTCCCACAGGCGAAACTGTGGCCCGCCGACCCCGCCGCCCGGGCGCTCGGACGCGCCGCGGCGGCAGAGATGCACTCCGGCTTCGCCTCCCTTCGCGGCGAATGCCCGATGGCCCTTGAGGAGCAGCCCAAGTCCGTCGAGATCTCCGATCTCACCCAGGCCAATGTGCGGCGGATCGTGCGTTTGTGGAACGACCTGCTGACCCGGTTCGGAGGCCCGTACCTGCTGGGCGAATGGTCGATCGCCGACGCCTACTACACGCCCGTGGCGACGCGGTTTCGAACCTACTCGATCCACCCCAGCGACTATGGCGACGCGGGCGCAGCGGGCGCCTACGCCGAGCGCCTGCTGGAACAGCCGGACTTCCTGGAATGGGAGCGCGCCGCGCAGGCGGGGATCTAAGCCGGGCTATGCCGCCGTCCAACCGCCGTCCATGGACAGGTTGGCGCCGGTGATCTGCTTGGCGGCGTCCGAGCACAAGAACACCACCAGAGCGGCGACTTCCTCGGGCTTGACGAATTCGTGGGTCGGCTGGGCGGTCAGCAGGACGTCGTTGATCACCTGCTCGCGGGTCAGGTTGCGGGCCTTCATGGTGTCGGGGATCTGCTTCTCGACCAGCGGCGTCCAGACATAGCCCGGGCTGATCAGGTTGACGGTCACGCCGTGCGTCGCGACCTCCAGAGCCACCGTCTTGGTCAGGCCCGCGACGCCGTGCTTGGCGGCGACATAGGCCGCCTTGAACGGCGAGGCGACCAGGGAGTGGGCGCTGCCGGTGGAGATGATCCGCCCCCAGCCGCGCTGCTTCATGCCGGGCACGGCGGCCCGCATCGCATGGAAGGCGGCCGACATGTTGATCGCGATGATCGCGTCCCATTTGTCGATCGGGAACTCCTCGACCGGCGAAACGAACTGGATGCCGGCGTTGTTCACCAGGATGTCCAAGCTCCCGAGCTCGCGCTCGGTCTGGGCGATCATCGCGGCGATTTCGGCCGGTTTGGTCATGTCGGCGGCGGCGTAGATCGCCTTGACGCCGAAGTCGGCGGCGATGCCGGCGCGCTCCTTCTCGATATCGGCGGCGTCGCCCAGTCCGTTGATGGCGACGTCGCAACCCTCTGCGGCGAGCGCACGCGCGATGGCGAGGCCGATCCCACTGGTGGAACCGGTGATGAGGGCGGTCTTTGATTTTAGGGTCATGGGCCGAGCATCCACCGCATCGCCATGGCGTGTCGATGTCAGAACCGCCTTCTTTCGGTGAAATCGCCACAGCGCGGACGATTACAGCAGGCCCAGCGCCTTGAAACTCGCCACACTGTCGCGGCCGACCACCAGGTGGTCGTGGACAGCGATGCGCAGCACCCTGGCCGCGTCCGCCACCTGCCGCGTCATGTCCACGTCGGCGCTGGATGGCGACGGATCTCCGGAGGGATGGTTGTGCACCAGGATCAGGGCGCTGGCCGACAGCTCCAGCGCGCGGCGGGCCACCTCGCGCGGATAGACCGGCGCGTGGTCGACGGTGCCGCGGCCCAGCACCTCGTCGGCGATCAGCTGGTTCTTCTTGTCCAGGAACAGCACGCGGAACTGTTCGCGCGTCTCGTGCGCCAGCGCGGTGCGCACATAGGCTAGCAACGCGGTCCATGAGGAGATCACCGGGCGCTTGCCGATCGCCTCGCGCGTTTGTCGCAACGCCGCCTCGTGCAGCAGCTTGATGTCCAAGGCGACTGCGTCGCCCACGCCGCTCACCGTCTTCAGCTCATCGATCGTCGCGCCCAGCACGCCGGAAAAGCCGCCGAACCGCGCGAGCAAGGCCTTGGCGAGCGGCTTCACGTCGCCCCTGGCGACGCTGCGGAACAGGAAGGCCTCCAGCAGTTCGTAGTCGGGCAGGGCGGCGAGCCCGCCCGCCCGCGCCCGCTCACGCAAACGCTCGCGGTGGCCCAGGTGGTGCGGCGCGGATTTGATCGCACCCGGAGCCCAAAGCTCCGGCTGCAGGCCGACGCCTTCGGCGAATGCGGATGGGTTCTGACGCTCCATGAGCGTCAATGTTCACTAGATGTTCCGACTTGGCAAGCCTGTCGGAAAACCTGGAGCGGCGGCCTTAGGCGCTCTCGACGGAGGGCCGGAACTGGCCGGTCGGCGAGACGGTGAACACTTCGAAGCCGGTCTCGGTGACGGCCACGGAATGCTCGCACTGGGCCGACAGCGACTTGTCGCGCGTCACCGCCGTCCAGCCATCGGACAGCAGCTTCACCGGATGCTTGCCGAGGTTCACCATCGGCTCGATGGTGAAGAACATGCCCGGCCGCAGCAGCTCGCCCATGCCCTTGTGGCCGAAGTGCAGGATGTTCGGGGCGTCGTGGAACACGCGCCCCAGCCCGTGGCCGCAGAAGTCGCGCACCACCGAACAGCGCATCGATTCGACATAGCTCTGGATGGCGTGGCCGATGTCGCCGGTGCGCGCGCCGGGCTTCACCTCGGCGAGCCCGCGTTCGAGGCCTTCGTAGGTCACGTCGATCAGGCGCTTGGCGCGCGGCGACACGGGGCCCACGCCGTACATGCGCGAGGTGTCGCCATGCCAGCCGTCGACGATGACGGTGACGTCGATGTTGACGATGTCGCCTTCGCGCAGCGTCCGCTCGCCAGGGATGCCGTGGCAGACCACATGGTTCGGCGAGATGCAGACGGTCTTCGCATAGCCGCGGTAGAACAGGCAGGCTGGGATCGCGCCATGATCGAGGATGAACTCACGCGCCAGTCGGTCCAGGTGGTCGGTGACCACGCCCGGCACGACGTAGGGGGTCAGCATGTCCAGGCATTCCGCCGCCAG
>NZ_JAUXZW010000199.1 GCF_030693805.1 Phenylobacterium sp. | reverse complement strand
ACGGGCAATACCTGTTTTATCAGCTATCTCTTGAGGGGCTGCTTCCGGAACAGTTTGTAAGTATTCCCAGATGGTAAGCTGGATGGGAGATAATATAGTCTCAATATTTTCAGATGAGATAAGAGCTATTGCCTTTTGAGCTTGAGTAAGCAAGACATCAAGAAAGAAATCCATCCAGGAATTAATGTCCTCATTCTTTGATTTAAAAGTTTTTTGGCTTCTTCTGAGAGCAATATAGTAAGCTGGTTTTTGATCTTCAATTAACTTCTCATGGGAGACATAAGACATATATAAATAACCCTCTTTTAAAAGAAGCAGATTTGTGAGCACTCTTGAGAGCCTTCCATTTCCGTCTTCAAAAGGATGAATATTGAGATACTCCACCAAAAAATTACCTACAATTAAAAGAGGATGATATTTTTTATTCTCCATAGCATCTTTTGTCCATTCAACCAACTCCTGCATTTGTTTAGGGGTCAGATAAGCTGAGGTGGTATCAAATAAAATACCAATTCTTCTGCCCTGAGCATCAACCATCTGAACTTGATTCTCTTTATTTTTATACTTACCTCTATGAAGAGTGTCTTTATCTACATACTTAAGAAGCTCTTGGTGAAAATGTTTAATGGCGCTTTCACTAAACCTTATACTCTCCCAAGAATCAAAAACATTTTTTAGAAGCTCGTAATAGCCTTGTGCTTCCTGCTTGTCTCTATCAGCAAACTTCTGAATAGCGATACCTTCAATAAGTTTTTCTACATCTTCATCGGAGAGTTTAGCTCCCTCGATACGAGTTGATGCTCCGGTTGAGGTAATAAGGACTGACCTTTTGAGCCTTCCTAGGAGATAGGGGTTAAGATTAGCTCCAGCAGACCACTGACCTTTTAATTCGTCAACGCGAGCAATTTTCGTAACAATATCTAATGAGACCTTACTTAATCTTCTATCAAATTTAGTCTTTCTAACCATATTTCCTTTCTATCTTCTTAACTATACTAGATTGTATTAGATAGTATTAGATTTGTCAAGTTTGCCGATGTTAGCCCCTCTTC
>NZ_JAUXZW010000198.1 GCF_030693805.1 Phenylobacterium sp. | reverse complement strand
GTAGCTCAATTGGTTAGAGCGCTGCCCTGTCACGGCAGAGGTTACGGGTTCGAGTCCCGCCACTCCCGCCACTTTTCCCGCGAAAAACGAAGAAGTCTTGATTTGTAGGGACAGATTTGGGACAAATTCCGCGTGACAGCGGACTGTCCCGAATCACGGAGCAGGAGTCCCAAGTTCCCCCTTTCGGTGCGCGAAGGAAGCGTCGAGGTCAAAGTCTACGCCACGCCCTTCGAGCTGCGCGGAACGAAATACTCCCAGTACTCGGTTTGTTACTACCTGGGCACCCGCCGGGTCCGCGAGCGATTCTCCGATTTGGACAAAGCCAAGGCCGCAGCCCGCGCTGCCGCAGTGAAGTTGGCCAACGCCGACCACGATGCTTTCGAGCTTTCCGCGTCTGACCGTTCAATTTTTGCCCATTGCACCCGTATTCTGGAAGAATTCGGGACTCCTTTGGCGGTCGCTGTCGCGGAGTATGTCGAGTCCCGGCGCCTCCTTCCGCCCGGCACCGCTCTCAAAGACGCGGTTGCCGAGCACGTCGGAAGGCGGGCCAAACTCCAGGGTGATGGCCGAGTCCCAGTTTTGGTGGAGGAATTTATCGCCGCCAAGCTCAAGGCTGGCTTGAGCAAACGGCACCTAACCGACCTACGGCACCGCCTTGGCCGCTTTTCGCGCCACTTCGATCTACCGGTAGGAAATTTGACCGCAGCCCTAATTGAGAAGTATTTGGACGACCTGGGGGTTGCGGGACGCAGCCGCATCAACGATCTGACCTGCATCTCCGCTTTCGGCCGCTACGCCGTTAAAGTTCGCCAGGCGCCCCGCGACCTTCTTGAGGAAATTGGCGCCCTCCAACGCCCGAAATTGGAACCTCCCGCCACGCTGATTTGGAGCCCGAACGAGTTTCTAGAAATGCTCGACTGTGCTCCCCCGGCAGCGGTTTCGTTTTTGGTTCTGGGTGGACTTTGCGGACTGCGCAGCAGCGAAATTCTACGAGCGGATTGGAGCCATCTCACTCCGGATGGCAGCCACATCGCCGTGATCACCAGAAAAGGCCGATCCCCTTCCCGGCGCCTTGTACCCCTCTGCGAATTGGCAAAAAAACAATTGGATCGTGTGAATCGCGGCAAGGGGCCGATTTGTGAGTACACCCGAGAGCAATACGTTATTCGTGCCATCATTGCGGCGGTAAACGAAGTCCGCGCGCGATCAAAGAACCCCGAAAAATTCCTCTGGCGGGAGAACGCATTGCGTCACAGCTATGGCACCTACCGCGTGGCGCTGACGGGAGACGTCTCTCGCACCAGCTTGGAAATGGGCAACTCGCCCAGCATGATCGTGAAACACTACCTCCAGCTCGTCACGAAACAGGATGCTGAACGATTTTTCGACCTATCAAAGAGACGTGCCCCGACTCAGCGCGTCGAGCCATTAGCCGTCGCTGCGGCATCTCCGCCGGCACATGTGGAGTAGTCGCCGATGCGGAGGTCTCTTTGTCCCGCCTTTCCGCCAACTTGATATCGACGCAGATCCGCCAGCACTTGGGCACGGTCGAACAGGACCGAATGCCCGATGCGAATATAGCTGAGGTAGCCAGCTTTTGCCCATATCTCGATGGTCCTTCTAGACTTGTGCAGTTCAGCCGCCAGCTCCGCTTTCGTCAGGAACGCAGAGCCTTGTGTCGGTGATGTCGCTTTCATTGGATCTTATTGAAAAACGATGCACGCCGATTCCTGCTCGATTGAGCGAAGTACGATTACTTCGGGAGTCGCCTCAGGGAGCATGTGTCGTCTGACCCACTGTTGCCCCAGTATCCCGCGCGCCGGTGTACCAGTTACACAAAGTTCGCTCGAGTAGCCCGACACTGCATCCTGCCACGATAGGGACAGCGAAACCATCGCTGCCGGAGATCGGCAGCGATGGCTGCGAGCGACCCATTCGCCGTCACGCGTAAAAATGACCAAGCTCCTTAAGCGATGAGTAGTGACGAGACCGGTCGGGTGCAGACTGGCCGATGATGACGTGATCGAGGACTTCGATCCTCAGAAGTTGACCGGCCCGGATGAGGTCGCGGGTGGTGCGGAGGTCGGCCATTGATGGACTAGGGTCCCCTCCAGGATGATTGTGCATCAGGATGACCGCGTGAGCACTGGCCACGATGGCCACCCGGAAGATTTCCCGAGGATGGACCAACACGGAATCGAGAATTCCCATTCCCACAATTGTGTGACCCTTGATCCGCCGCCGCGTGTTGAGCATCAAGACCACGAAGAATTCGACTTCCGGATTAAAGTACGGATTGGTCTGCACATGCAGCCGCCAGTAGTCGGCCGCCCGTTCCGGCGTATCGCATTCCTGCACTTGCGATGGGGTCGGACAATCCCGAATCGCGACCAGCTTCCATTCGCGCGGTTGGCGTTGGGACCGGATGGCCCTCGCGCCCTGGTTGGCGGCGGAATCGACGGCCTGCATCAGGGGTGAAGTGACGCTCTGCGGATCCGTCGGTGAGGTGACAGTGACTTCGGTGGTGCTCATGTATTGTGTTTCGTGCCGAAGGAGCGGGAGTGCTCTCTTCACCGGGACCTGAGAGAGCACGACCGTTCCGCCGAAACACCCCCGGGAGCGTTCTCGCCGCCGGGCAGCGGAGCATCAGCAGCGCCGTGACAGGGACGCTGATCTGCGGCCCTGGCGCGGGCGGTGCGCGGAGCAACCAGAGGCGAGTACGCGGAAGGGCATGAGCACCTCCGAATCACCACCGACGCGGGCTAGCTTCTACCCGCTGCTGGCCAATCAGCAGTTGCTACCCAGGAATGAGCATCCGACTGGAGGGGCTGGACACCATAGAACAAACGGCGATGCCGGCTCGCTTGGAGCAACTGTTCGCTTTGGTTCGTCCTGCGGGAGACCGAAGCGAAGCGAAGGGAGCCCTGAGGACGGACGGAAGCGCTGCGGAATGCCCGCAATATCCGCAGCCGAGACGAGGGTGCGTGGAGGGAAGCGGACGGGTTGGCGCGAGATCAGCGGCAAACCAGAAGCGTACCGGAACAAACCCTGGTCCCGGCCACGTCAGACGCGCATTGCCGTCTTCCGGACAGATTTGATTCCTTCAATTGGAGTCTCCTTCTCCGAGAAGGCATTCGTCTGCTCCGGTCCCGGTTCGGCATCAAGCTGGGTTGCTGCCTGATTCTTGGTCAGGTCGAGTTGGTCGGCGATGGCTGACTGGCGCTTCCGCAATTCTTGATAGTGCTCCTCATGCTCGAAAGGGTGACCGATTCGCGCTTCGAGTTCGGAGGCCCGTTTGCGGAAGTTGATGCCCTCTTGCTCCAGTTTCTCAACCCGTTCCTCGAAACCCTGAACGGCTGCCTCCAGGGAACGAATCGTCCCCAGGGCGGTATCCGTGACCCGGGCGACGTAGCTGTTGTGGCCGCGAAGAATGACATCGGCGCTGCCATCGAAGCCGGTGCGAAGGACAAGGCTGAAGCCGGCGAATCGTCCGACTTGGGTCTCTTCCATGTAGCGGCTTTTCAGCTTCTCTGCCTGACGGAGGATGAGCTCGCCGGCGATTCCCCGATTGATGATGGTCTGACCGTCAATCTCGATGGAGAAACGGTCGCCAGAGGTGTCTGCCCGAACCGCAAGATCCAGGCGCAGGTTGGCAAGGCGCTGCGCGGTGCCGCCGGCATCCTCTTCGGCGCGCCGACGCTCACCGCGGATTCTGTACTGCTCTTCGGAATGGGCCGAGCGGAGTCGGGTAAACCGCATCAATTCGGCATCCACCTGCGCCTTCTCGATGACCAGGGGATTCCCGGACGCGATGGCTTTGACCTCGGCATAGGTCAGGGCGGCGGAGTCGATGTCCTCCAGACGACGGATCGTCATATCGCCGCTCATCACCTGGGCAATGAACTTTGCCTTGGTCTCCAGGGTTTGCCACATGTAGGCGTCAAAGGATCCGCCGGTGACGTAGCGGTAGATCTGAACCACCGGATTCCGGTTCCCCTGACGGAGGATTCGGCCCTCGCGCTGCTCGACGTCGGCCGGCCGCCACGGGGCATCCAAGTGATGCAGCGCAATCAGCCGTTCCTGGACGTTTGTGCCCGAACCCATCTTCTGAGTGCTCCCGAACAGAATGCGGACCTTGCCGCTGCGAACATCGCGGAACAGGCCAAGCTTTGCAGCGTCGGTTTCAAAATCCTGGATGAACCCAATCTGGGCGGCGGGCACGCCCAGCTTCTCCAGCTTCGCGGCCATGTCGCGATAGACGGAGAAACCGAAATCCCTCGGGGTGGACAAGTCGCAGAAGACCAACTGAGCGGAGCGCTCCTTATCCGAAGCCTGCCAGATGCGGTGGATGTTCTCGACGGCGAGGTTGACCTTGCTCTGCGGTTCGTCGCGAGACCCCGGCAGGACAAGCCGCAGATCAAGCGCTGCTTTCCGGCCCTCGGACGTGATCTTGAGCATGTTGTCCACCCGCGGGTCCACCCGGTTGGTCCTCAGCGCCTCCGCTCTGGACGCGAGTTGCCCGACGAGCGCTTTCAACTCCGGCGTGGCCGGCGCATTCCGGATGCTTGGCTTGCCATTCTCCAGCATGGGGCGTGGCAGATTGAGCAAATCGGCCGTCTGCACATCCGCCGTTTGGCGGAACATCTGCATCAATTCCGGCACATTGATGAACCGGGCGAATCGGGTGTTCAGCCGGTAACCGGCACCGTCCGGCGAAAGCTCCATGGCCGTGACGGGCTCCCCGAAGGTAGCCGCCCACGAATCGAAATGATGCAGGTCATGGCGTTTCAACGCTTCCGGCTGAAGATACCGCTGCATGGTGAACATTTCGGCCATGCTGTTGGCGATAGGGGTGCCGGTGGCGAAGACCACGCCACCACCGCCATTGAGCGACTGGACATGCCGAACCTTGAGGTACATGTCGAAGGCCCGCTCGCTCGCGGTCTGCGGCAGGCCGGCGATGCGGGTCATCTTCGAGACATAGAACAGGTTCTTAAAGTAGTGGGCTTCATCGACGACCAACCGATCCACGCCCAATTCTTCAAAGGTCAGGGTGTTATCCTTCTTTCCTTCCGCAGCAAGCCCCTCGAGTCGGGCTTCCAGCCGCTTCTTTGCCTTCTCAATCTCCTTCACCAGCCGTCGATCCCCGGAACCGGCGTGCTGGCGCTTCACCATCTCCAGTTCGTGAAGCTGTTCCTCAAAGAACCGCTTCTGGGTGTCTTTCGCCAAGGGGATGCGCTCGAAGCCAGAGTGAGTGACAATCACCGCATCCCAGTTTCCCGTGGCAATCCTGCTGAAAAGCTTTCTCCGGTTCGTGGCCTCGAAATCGGCCTTGCCGGCCACAAGGATATTGGCACCCGGATATAGCGTGAGCAGTTCGGTCGAGAATTGGCCGAGCATGTGGTTCGGAACGGCGAAGAGCGGCTTGTGCGACAGGCCCAGCCGTCGCGATTCCATAGCGGCGGCCACCATGGTGAACGTCTTGCCGGCACCGACGACATGAGCAAGCAGGGTGTTGGGAGTCTGAAGAATGCGCCAGATTCCGGCCTTTTGGTGTGCTTGGAGAGTGATGTTCTGGCTGGCACCGGGCAGCGTCAGGTGATCGCCATTGAAGGTGCGCACGCGGGTGTGATTGAAGGTGTCGTTGTACTGTCGGCACAGCCGCTCCCGACGTGCATCGTCGCTCCAAATCCATTCTGCAAACCGTTCCTTGATCCGCTGCTGCTTCTCGCGCGCCGCCTCAGTCGCCTGGGCATTGACGGTTGCCTTCTGGTCCGCATCGAAGTCGTGAACGGTCGGGGTCCTGAGGTTGAGGGCGTCCTCAATGAGTTCGAGGGCAGAGCAGCGGTCCGTTCCCCAATCGGTGGTATTGGCCGTCGCCTGTTTGACGTCCCAATCTCCCTTCAGATACCAGGTCCCCAGCGCGGCCACGTGCCCAACGCGTACCCCGTTTGAAACACCGAGCAGCTCTTGGGTGAACTGCTCCACGTCGCTGGCCGGCAACCACGCAGCCCCAAGACGCACGTCGATTTCGGACGGGTTCAGGTCCGCCGGCAGGACGGACTTCAGCGCAGTGGCGTTGTCCTGAAATCCTAGATCGGTGAGGGCCGCGGCTTCGGCGACCTCCAACTTTTCGCGAACGTTGCCCGAGAGGTACTGGTCATCCGTCTCCCAAAGGTTCGATTGAGGGTTCAGGAAAATCAGGCCCTTGAGCTCGGGCAAGAGTTCTTCAGCGGGCCGTTGCAGCAGCCCCGCCATGTGGTCCAGATCCAC
>NZ_JAUXZW010000189.1 GCF_030693805.1 Phenylobacterium sp. | reverse complement strand
GTGGCTCGCGCGACGCACTGGAACGCCGGAGGAAGACGTTTTCCTCATGCTGTGCTGGGGGAGCAAGCGCATCGCCCACGCCACCCTGCACCAGAGCGTACGCAGCGCGCTTGAGGTCCTGACGCAGGATCGCATCCATCGGGTTCTAGGGGCTGTCGAAACGGCGCTGCGCCGGATGGGGATCGCCTCGCCACGCATCGGCGTCTCGGGCGTGAATCCGCACGCCGGCGAGTCCGGGCTGTTCGGTGCGGAAGAAACCGAGATCATCGAACCCGCGGTGCGGGCCGCGCGCGCGCGCGGCCTCAACGTAGTCGGCCCGATCGGCGCCGATACGCTGCTGCCGCGCGACGACTGCGATGCGTTCGTTGTGATGCTGCACGACCAGGGGCACATTCTCGCCAAGTCCGCAGCGCCTCACGGCGCAGCCGCGCTTTCCATTGGCACATCCATCAACTTCTCCTCTGTGGGCCACGGGACGGCGATGGACATCGCCGGCAAAGGCCAGGCCGACCCAGAGGCGTTAGTGCAAGCCGTCCTGCAGGTCACCAACGCCGCCAGCCGCAAGGGACCCACATCATGATCGGACTCGGACTCGCTTCCTCCCACGCGCCGGCGATGTTCTGCCCACCAGAGGTCTGGCCCAAGGTCTATGGCGCCATCCCGAACTATATGAAGGCGTCCCAGCCGCACACGGCCAAACTTGAAACCCGGGAAGTAATCGAGAGCTACTTGCAGCGCATCGACGCGGCCTTCGACGTCCTCCAGCGCCAGGTCGAGGACTACAAGCCGGACGCCGTCATCTTCGTCGGAGACGACCAGGAGGATATGTTCGACGCTCGCTGCAATCCGGCGATGTGCATCTTCACGGGTGACGAATTGTGGGGCGCGTCTGCGCCCTTCTACATGGACCAGCCGCCCGAGGCTTCGCGGATCCACTTGAAGGTCCACCAAGAGCTCGCCGGCTATCTTCTGGAGGAGCTGCTGGAGGAAGGCTTCGACATGGCCAATTCCTCGGTCATGAAGCCGATGGGCAGGCACCCCGAGCGCGGCACCTCCCACATGATCGTGTATCCGGCCAAGCGGATCCTCCCAAGCTTGGACGTCCCGATCATCCCGATCTATCTCAACTGCTACTATCCGCCACTGCCGACGGCGGCGCGATGCTGGAAGCTGGGCGAAGCCGTCGCCCGCGTGATGGCCAAGCGCCCGGAGCGTATCGCGATCTACGCCTCGGGCGGGCTCTCGCACGATCCGGTGGGGCCGCGCGCAGGCTGGATCGATGAGCCCTTGGACCGGTGGGTGCTCGACCGGATCGCGACGAACCGCTCGCGCGACCTGCAGAACCTGTTCACCTTCGACTCCGCCACCCTAGCCGGCGGCACCGCCGAAACGCGGGCCTGGATCGTCGCCGCGGGCGCGTGCCAGTGGAAGGGGGAAGTCGTGGACTACATCCCGGCGCACCACGCCAAGACGGGCCTGGGCTTCGCCTACTGGCCGCATCAACAGAAGTGAAAGCGAGAAGTCATGCTGCCGCCACGCATCGACGCGGAAGTCGTGAAGCGAGCCATGGGCTCTTACGCCGACAGGAAGGCTTCCTACGCGGAGCGCGCCGAAATCTACAAGGAGCTGGTCGGCTTCGTGCCTCCCCGCATCGAGGCGCGCCTGAACGTCACCGGGGCCCTCGATCCGGAACTCCTCGCAATGCAGGAGGAGTTGCGCCAGCACGCGATGTACCCGAAGTGCTTCGACGTGAAGACAGCGCAGCTGATGCTGTTCGGCATGCTCCTGATGGACTTGAGCGACGCCGCCTCGATTCACGCGATCGCCGCGCGCCGGGCGGGGGCGACCTGGGAAGAATTGCAGGCTGTGGTGAGCCTGTGTTTCCTGTTCCGCGGGCTCTCCGCGGCCAACCGTGGCGCGGAGCTGATGGCCAACATGGCCAAGCAGGAGGCCGCGGCGACCACTTGAGAAACGAGACTCTAGCGGATCCGGAGGCCGGCCGCGGCGAACGCTTCACCCAGTTGGTCGAGTGGCGAGAATGACGGACGCCCTAATCAAGGTGCGCGTCGCCGCCAGGGAATTGCTCGCGCCCGACATAGCGAGCTTCACGCTCGTACGTGAGGACGGCGTCGCGCTGCCGGCTTACGCGCCCGGCGCCCACATCGACCTGCAGACGCCCAGCGGCTTGGTGCGCCAGTACTCGCTGTATGAGTTGGATTCCGCGTCCGGGGCCTACTGCATCGGCGTGCTGCGCGAGGTGCAGTCTCGCGGCGGTTCGCTCAGTCTGTTCAACGACGCGCAGGTCGGTCAGACGCTCCTCATCGGTGAGCCTCGCAACCACTTCCCGCTGCACGCGGACGCCGCGCACTCTCTGCTGTTCGCCGGCGGCATCGGCATCACTCCGATCGTCTGCATGGTCCGGCAGCTCTCGGCCGAGGGGCGCGCCTTCGCGCTGCATTATAGCGGTCGCTCCCTTCAGCAGATGGCGTTCGTTGAGCCGCTGCGCCACGCCGTGTTTGCAGATAAGGTCCGCGTCTACGCGGACGACGAGGGCGGCCTCGAACAGCTGGACCTGCCTGCCGCTATCGGCGCACCGTCCCCCGACCGTCGTCTCTACGTCTGCGGGCCTTCCGGCTACATGAACCACGTGCTGGAGGCCGCACGGCGGCTGGGTTGGCTCGAATCCCGGCTGCATCGCGAGTACTTCAGCCCCGCCCACGACCTGGAGGGCGAAGAGCTGCCCTTCGAGCTGCAAGTCAAAGGCGACCCGCGCATCATCCAGGTCCTGCGGGGCGTCACCGCCGTCGAGGCGCTCTCTGAGGCGGGGTTCGAGATCCCAACCTCCTGCGCGCAAGGCGTTTGCGGCACCTGCATCACGACCGTGCTTGAAGGCGTTCCAGACCACAGGGATAGCTATTTCACGGATGAGGAGCGAGCGAAGAACGACTGCTTCACGCCATGCTGCTCGCGCGCGAAGAGCCGCCGCCTCGTGATCGAGCTTTAGGACCGGGCCGGTTCCGCAGCGAGAGAGGGTATTTCAGGTACATCATCACCAAGAGGCGGGTCACCTCGGGGCAGCTGTCGAAGTAGCGAACGGGTTCGTCGATCTGGCCATGACGGCCGAGGGCGACAGCCGACCGGTCCAGCTGCCAGTGGTTTGGATTGACAGAGCCCGCTGTGAGAGTCCGTTTGGAAACTCACGGGTGGGTGGTCCGGCGTAGCAGGTTTCCGCCCATGGCGACGAGGATCATGGCCTGCGAGACGTCGATCCGGGCCTCGTAGTCGCGGACCAGACGGCGCCAGCGGGTCATCCAGCCGA
>NZ_JAUXZW010000274.1 GCF_030693805.1 Phenylobacterium sp. | reverse complement strand
CAACGCGGCGCCACAACTCATGTTTCATTGCCGACATATCCACGCCCGCGCGGGCGCACCAACGCTGGAGCTCATGGGCGAGCACGACAAACGAACGATTGCGTGCACCGGCCACTTCCTTGTCCAATCGCAGCAAGGTGTGTGCGCTGGCATAAAGGTGTCGTTCTACGCCCCCGCTAGGTAGGACGTCCCGGTCAAATCGCTTGACCAGAACCACCTGACGATGGCCTTCAAGGTGGAATTGCACCTCCGCCGCATTGACCCCGCACTCCCGGGCCAGCGTCATGGCCACGTACTCTCGCAAGGGGTTATTTGGTCCGTCACCACGGTCCTGTAGCTTGGCAATCCACAACTGCCCCTGGTGTTCCACAGTCAGCTTCGGCCGCTCGCCCCCCAGGCTCGTTCCATAAATGCCTTGCACTTCGCGAGCGGCCTGGCTGCTGGGACGCTCTTCGGGCAAGTCACGCAAGGCGGCCAGCAATTGGCTCAGCTGCGGTGCTTTGAAGGCCTTCTTGCTCTCGATGTCGTCACAGACTTCCAGCGCACCGACGCCATCACCTTCTGACAGCTCCAACATCTCCATGTTGCCCAGGTCTTCGCGGGCATGGCGCTTTTCCAACAACGCCAGCCCGAAGCCCTCCGGACGTGCGTCACGTATCACGCCAAACAAGCCTTCTTGCCGCGTTTCCCTGGCCCAGAACTCTGAACGTTTCAAGGGCAGGTGCAGGGGGTCCAGTGCCACGGCATCAGCACGCTTGAGGTAATCGGACAAGTAGTGGAACCTCCCGACCTGACCCTGCAACTCGAATTCACCACACTGGGTAGGCTGTACCTGCCCGGGGAGCCAAACCCACACCGGCTTCAAGGTGTCACTCATGAGCGTGTCCCACGAATCCGTTTCGGCAATGAGCGCTCAAGCAGGCTCACCGCCTCATCGGTTTTCCCCAACTTGGCCAACGCCGGCAAGAGTTCACCAAACAAATCCAAGGCCCACAGAATGTTCAACAGATGTCCGATCCCAACGCTGGGCCGGCCATGCTCAACATTGAGGACCGTCTTCTTGTTCACCCCCGCCTTGGCCGCCAAATCCTCTTGCGTCCACCCCAGCGTGCGACGCACGGCACTCACCCGTCCACCCAATGTGGTCAAACCCTCCTCTACCTCATAGGGAAGCATCATTGGATCTGGAGAATGTTTCATAAAAG
>NZ_JAUXZW010000273.1 GCF_030693805.1 Phenylobacterium sp. | reverse complement strand
TCAGCAATTCCGCGCGGGCGTCGGCGTCCTTGCGCCGGGCGGGATCGATGGAGACCACCTCCAGGTCGCTCCGGCGCGCCAGCCGGTCGCGGATCTGGAGCCCCGTTGTGCCGGCTTCGCCGTCGATGAAGATGGTGTGGGTCATGTCTGCATCCGAGAATGAAAAAGGGCGCTCCGGTTTCCCGAAGCGCCCTGATCCGAAGTCGCGAGTAATCGCTGCGCGGATTAGCGCTTCGAGAACTGGAAGCTGCGGCGGGCCTTGGCCTTGCCGTACTTTTTCCGCTCGACCACGCGGCTGTCGCGGGTCAGGAAACCGTGCGGCTTCAGCACGGCGCGCAGGCCGGGCTCATAGTAGGTCAGGGCCTTGGACAGACCGTGGCGCACCGCGCCGGCCTGGCCGGAGAGGCCAGAGCCTTCGACGGTGACGACGACGTCGAACTGGCCGAGGCGGTCAGCGATCTGCAGCGGCTGGGCGATCATCATCCGCAGCACGGGGCGGGCGAAATAGATCTCCTGGTCGCGGCCATTGATCGTGATCGTGCCCTTGCCGGGCTTGATCCACACGCGCGCGATGGCGTTCTTACGCTTGCCAGTCGCATAGGAGCGGCCCTGGGCGTCGATCTGCGGTTCGCGGACGACTTCGACGTCGGGGTTGGACGACAGGCTCTGGAGAGCCTCGAAGCCCGAACCCTGGGTGGTGGAGGTGTCCGACATTATTGGCTCCGCACGTTCTTGGCGTTCATACCGGCGAACGCGATGGTCTCGGGGCTTTGCGCTTCATGCGGATGCTCGGCGCTGTTGTAGATGCGCAGGTGCGTCATCTGCCGGCGAGCCAGCGGGCTCTCCTTGGGCAGCATGCGCTCAACGGCCTTTTCCAGGATCCGCTCGGGGAAACGGCCGCCGAGGATCTTGCCCGCGGTGCGTTCCTTGATGCCGCCCGGATGGCCGGTGTGCCAGTAGTAGGTCTTCTGCTCGAGTTTGCGGCCGGTGAACTTCACCTTGTCGGCGTTGACCACCACGACAAAGTCGCCGCAATCAACGTGAGGGGTGTAGTCGGGCCGGTGCTTGCCGCGAAGACGCATGGCGATGAACGAAGCGAGACGGCCGACAATGGCGTTCTCCGCGTCGATCACGATCCATTTCTTCTCGACCTCGGCGGGCTTCAGAGAAGCCGTGGTCTTCTGCATGGGAGAAACTGTCCGTGGAGATCCGCCGAGCGCGCCCGGCCTGAGAGGGCGCGCATATCCGACACCCGGCGCGAACTGTCAACACCGGATGCACGACCTTCAGGCAATGCTTTGAAAATACAAAATAAATTTCATACGGTAATATAATACCACGTCCGGTTTGCACACGCGTTGGACCTGTCATCATACTGTACCGGAAGCCCCGCATTAAGGGCGGTCGCCCGTCTCGCCCGGAGTCCGCCTTGTCCCTTTCGCGCCGCAGACTGTTGAGCGCCGCCGCCGGAACGGCCGCCTACGCCGGTCTCGCCCGCTTCGCCCGCGCGACCGATGTGAGCGCCGTAGACGAGGCCTATCCCTATGCGAACGAAGTCCCGGGCTATGGACCGCTGCGAAGCGACCCGGCGGGCCTCTTCGATCTGCCGGAGGGCTTCTCCTACGCCGTCGTCTCACGGGCCGGCGATCGGATGAGCGATGGTCTGCTCACGCCCTGGAAGACCGACGGCATGGGCTGCTTCGCCGGCGACGGCGACGAGGTCATCCTGGTCCGCAACCACGAGCTGAAGCCCGCCGACCGGGAGCGAAGCGCCTTCGGTCCCGGCCGCGGCCTGGCCGGACGGGTCGCCGCCGACCGCATCTACGACCGCACCGACGACGGCCTGCCGATGTCCGGCGGGACCACCACCCTGGTCTACAACGTGCGCCGCCGCGCCCTGATCTCGCATCACCTGAGTCTGGCCGGCACCAGCACCAACTGCGCCGGCGGGATCACGCCCTGGGGCTCGTGGCTTTCCTGCGAGGAGACGGTCCAGGCCAAAGGGGTCGAGGCGCAGAAGGACCATGGCTGGGTGTTCGAGGTGCCGTCGCGCGGACGCGGGATCGCCGAGCCCGCGCCGATCACCGGCCTGGGCCGCTTCAAGCACGAGGCGGCGGCGGTCGATCCGCGCACAGGGATCGTCTACCTGACCGAGGACGAGCCGGACGGACAAGGCCTGTTCTACCGGTTCCTGCCGCAGACGCCTGGCCGACTGCACGCCGGCGGGAGGCTGCAGGCCCTGGGGTTCCGCGAAGGCGCAGACGCCGACCCGCGCAACCGCGAGGCCCGCTACTGGAGCGTGGGCGATTGGCGTGACGTGCGCTGGATCGACCTGGACGGAACCGACAACAGCGCCGAGGACCTGCGCTTCCGCAGTCACACCAAAGGCGCGGCCTGGTTCGCCCGCGGCGAAGGCGTCCATTTCGGCGACGGCGAGCTGTACTTCGCCTGCACCACCGGCGGGCCGATCGGCGCGGGGCAGATCATGCGCTATCAGCCGAGCCAGCATGAAGGGAAGCCCGGCGAGGCCGACGCGCCCGGCCGCCTGCAGTTGTTTGTGGAGCCCACGGACCTGCGCGTGATGGAGATGTGCGACAACCTCGCCGTCGCGCCCAACGGCCACCTGGTGGTCTGCGAGGATCGCGCCACCAATGCCCTCAACCACCTGCGCGGGGTGACGCCTCAGGGCAAGATCTACACCCTCGGCCGCAACGCCGAGCTGGGCGACGGCGACGTCGGCGCGAACTCCGAGCTTGCCGGGGCGTGCTTCTCGCCGGGCGGCTCGACCCTGTTCGTCAACATCTACCTGCCCGGGATGACCCTGGCGATCACCGGGCCCTGGGGCAAATTCCAGGGCTGAACCCGCCTAAGGTCGGCGCGCGCGCCAGGCGAAGGCGACGGCGAGCGCGACCAGCAGGGCGGCGGCGAGCTGGTGGGCGATCGCCATGCCGATCGGCGCCGCCATCATCAGCGTGGCGATCCCCAGCAACGCCTGCAGCAGGACGGCCGCGCCGACCGCAATCGCCAGGGCCTTGGTCTCGGTCGCCAAGTAGCGCGAGCGGGCGGCGCCGACCGCCGAAACCAAGGCTGCAATGACCAGCGCATAGGCCCACAGGCGATGGTGCAGCTGCACGGCGGCCTGGCTGTGGGCGATGGTCGCCCAGAGGCCGGCGCCGGCGTAGTCGGCCGGCCAGAATGCGCCATTCATCAGCGGCCAGTCGTTGTAGGCGAAGCCGGCGTCGTTGCCGGCCACCAGCGCCCCCAACAGCACCTGCAGATAGACCATCGCCAACAGCACGCCAGCATAGCGGGTCCAGCGGCTGGGCGCGGACTGGCGCACTCCCCCCGCCCAGGCGTCGAGCCCGGTCCAGATCAGGGCGGCGAACAGTGCGAACGCCAGCCCCAGGTGGACCATCAGCCGCTCGGGCGCGACCGACACGCGATCCGCAAGCCCGCTCGCCACCATCCACCAGCCGACGACGCCCTGCAGTCCGCCCAGCACGAACAGCGCTGCGCAGCGCCAGATCAGCCGGTTCGGCAGCTGGCGGCGGACCAGGAAATAGATGAACGGCGCCAGGAAGGCTGCGCCCAGCAGCCGCCCGAGCAACCGGTGCGCCCATTCCCACCAGTAGATCGACTGGAAGGCGGCCAGGCTCATGCCGCGGTTGACCTCGGCGTACTGCGGGATCTGGCGATAGCGTGCGAACTCGGCGGCCCAGGCGGCGTCCGACATCGGCGGCAGCACGCCGCTGATCGGCTTCCATTCGGTGATCGAAAGGCCCGAGCCGGTGAGCCGGGTCGCGCCACCGACGACGACCATCGCCAGCACCAGGGCCGCGACCGCAAACAGCCAGACCGCCACCGGGCGGGAGCGGTCCGAACGCAGGAAAGAAGTCATGGATGAACGTCGCGGCTCTTGAAGGCTTTACTTTGGCCACCCGCTAGCCTGGAAAGCGCCACCGGTCCACGCCGCGCCTGCGCCATGGCGCGGCGGGCGGGCGGAAGCTATAAGCCCGCCCCTGCCCCGCCACCGCACAACTGGAGCCTGAGCTTGACCGCACGCGTACGAAAGTTGATCGGCACGCTGGCGATCCTGGTGTTCCTGGTGGGCTACATCGGCGTGATGGCGGCGATCGGCGAACGCCTCCCGGAGCATTGGGCGATCCAGCTCGGCTTCTATGTGATCGCGGGCCTGGGCTGGGGCGTGCCGATCCTGCCTTTGATCAGCTGGATGAACCGCGGCCGCTGACCCATTCGTCGAAGAACGGCGGCATCTTCGAGGCCACGCCCTTGAAGTCGGGGGTGCGCTTTTCGAGGAACGCGGCGACGCCCTCCTTACCGTCGCCGACGCTGGCGTAGAACATCGCCAGTGAATCGATGCGATGGGCCTCCAACGGATGCGTCTGGGCTGAGTTTCGCAACAGCATCTGCCTCGCCATGGCGGTGGCCACGGGCGACTTGCCGTCGATGAACCGATGGGCCAGCGCGCGCGCATCGGCCATCAGCGCATCCGGCGCATGCACCGAGCGCACCAGACGTCCGCGCAGCGCCTCCTGCGCGTCGAGGATGTCTGCGGTGTAGATCCACTCCATCGCCTGCTGAACGCCGACAATGCGCGGCAGGAACCAGCTCGAGCAGGCCTCCAGCACGATGCCGATGCGCCCGAACACGAAGCCGATCCGCGCCTTGTCCGAGGCCATGCGAATGTCCATGGCCAGGGTCATAGTCGCCCCGATGCCCACGGCAGGGCCGTTGATCGCGGCGATCACCGGCTTCTTGCAGTTGAAGATCGCCAAGGTCACCCGACCGCCGGTGTCGCGCACGCCATCGAAGATCGCCGGATCGTCCAACCGTTCGTGCAGGTCCGCCAGCGTCGGGCTCTGATCCTCGTCGAGGCCGAAAACATTCCCGCCGGTGGACAGGTCCATGCCGGCGCAGAAGGCGCGGCCCTCGCCGGTGACGATCACCGCGTCCACCGCGTCGTCCTCGCTGGCTCGCTCGAACGCCGCGACCAGCTCATTGGCCATCTCCACCGTAAAGGCGTTGAGCTGCTCGGGCCGGTTCAAGGTGAGGGTCAGGACCCTGTCCTCGACCTCGTACTTCAGCGTCGCGTAGGTCATCCGGCGTTTCCTCTTTCCCGTCGGCGCGCGGCCGTGGCTCAGTGGCGATGAATAGGTCGCGGGCTCGAGCGATGTCACCCGCCTTACGTGAAGTTGGTGTGGGAGCCGGTGGTCCTATCGGCTAAAGGCTGGATCAAGGACGGCCGCTGCGACCGCTCCATCCCAGGAAACAGCCTATGACCGCCGACGTCGACGCGATTCTCGTCAAATGGGCCGACGGATTCGGCCGCAGCGACGCCGATGCGATCGCCGCGCTGTACACGCCAGATGCGATCTTCATCGGCGGGATCGGCGGGCTGAACCTCGGCCAGGATGGCGTGCGCGGCTATTTCCAGGCCAACGTCTCGAACTCGACGATCGTCTTCCGTGATGTGACGGTGCGACCGCAAGGCGACGATGTCGTGGTGGTGGCGATGATCGGCGCGATCGTCCGCGACGGCGGCGAGTCGCGCGATTTCCGCTTCCTGCAGACCCAAGTCCGCACGCCAGACGGCTGGCGCATCGCCGCCCACCACGGGTCGCACGGCCTGTAGAGGACGCTGGCCTGGCCGTGCGATCCGGTGACGGCGGCGCGAGGCGATCGAATATGGACTGATCGCCTTGGTGCTGGTCGCCGCATTGACCACGCTCGGCCCGAAGGTAGCGGGAACGTTCAACAAGGTCGGCTCCAAGATGCCATGACGGGGCCGGACCCCCGCACTATCGCTGCCAAATTCGTGAACGCGCTGGGGCTGGCGGCATGTGCGATCGAAGAGGGGCCAGACGTCCGCGCCGAGGCCTTCCGCCGCCTTGGCTACCGCACCGGTCGCGGCATGGTTTTCCACACGGCGACAAGGAATATCGTGCCGATGAGGCTGATCGCCAGCGACCCCAGATACATGTCGCGGACGCCAAGCAGATCAGCGAGCATGCCAGAGAAGACTGAGCCCAGGCCGGCGCCGATCTGAAACGTCATCGTGAATATTGCCATGGCTTGGCCGCGGCGCTCTGGCGGCGCTGCGTCCATCGCCAGGGTCGTCGTCGCCGCCCCGATCAGCCCCGGGCCAATCGAAGCAATGATCGCGCCCACAAGCACAATCGGCAGAGTATGGCCGCGCCAGATCATGATGAGTCCAATCGTCTGCGCGACAAAACCCACGGCGATCAGCGTGCCCTGCCCCAAGGAATCGGCGCGTTTTCCAAGCACAAATCGCATCAACACGATCAGAATGCCTGAAACGATGTAGTACATGCTGACGTCGCCCAAGCCTTCCTTCTGCGCGAAGAGGGGGAGGAAGGCGGCGATCGCAGGCGCTGGAAGCGTCTGGCAGAGGCTCAACACCATCGCGATGACGATACCGCGGTTCAGCGCGCTTGCCCTTGCGGGCGCAGACGCGGTTTCCGGCTCCGGCGGCGCCGCACGCCTGTCCGCCAGTTCCCGCCGACGCATCCTCAGAGCGATCGGGATCGCCACCGCGGTCACGGCGAAGGAGGTCGCAAACACCGCGACCGGACCGCCGCCGCCGTTCATCAGCCAAAGGCCGAGCGCCGGGAAGACGACGAACGCGCCGGTGATCGCACTGTAGAAATAGCCCGTCGCCTCTCCACGCCGATCCGGCGGCGCGGCCGTGGCAAGGTGAGCATAGCCGCCGATATTCAAAGCGCCCCAGGCCAGGCCTCGCGCCGCCGATCCGATGAACAGGGCGATCAGCGAGGGTATGAAGAAGGTTAAGCCGGCGAGCGCGAGGCTGATCACGCCGAACGTCAGCATGACGGCATGGCCGATGCGATCGGCCATTGGCCCAAGGATCGGCCGCACCAGAAAACTCGGTGCAGCGAACGCCAGGAGGGCGAAGCCCGCAACCGATGTGGAGCCGCCGAGCCTGTTTACGTAGATCGGTATGATGGGCGTCAGGATCGCCTGCCCGGCATAGGCCAAGAACATCGATGCACAGAGCAACATCAATGACTTGGAGAACATGTCGCGGTCCTGGACGGCAGCCGGAGGTGGCGGTGAAGCGTTGGACATCCAGCGAAACGCGCCATGGCTGTAGCCTGCCAGCCCGCCTCGCCTGTTCCTAAGGCCCCGTTTCCCAACACTCAGCAAGCGCAATGACCACATCCGGCTCCAAGCTGTGGCGGGCTGCCGCCTACGGTATCCACCAACCGAGCGCGGCGGACCGCTTCGACTCGCGGGCGACGTCAGGTCGCTCGCTGCTTCGCCAGCCGGGTCTTCAGACCCCGCAGCCTGTGGGCCAACGCGCCGCGATACTCGAACGCCAACATCAAGAGTCCGAAAGCCGCGCCTGCGGCGGAGAGCGGCGGGCCCACGCAGACCTGCAGGATTCCGCGAAGGCCTGTACAGCGGCGACCACCTGGCGCTCAGCCCCGACACGCGGCGACCCTGGGCGTCGAGGCGAAGGCGCCTGTTTTCGGCGGACGCGTGCGGCTGCTTCCAACATATCGCTACGTCAGCAAGACCTACTTCACCGACGACAACTCCAAGCCGGCCCTGGTAATCGGAGCCTTCGTCACGCCGATCGGCTTCGACGGATATCACGGCGGCTACGGGATCGCCGATCTTCGCCTCGACGACACGCCAGACGCGGCCCGCTGGTCGGCCGGCGTCTTCGCGTCCGACCTGTTCGATCAGCACTACGTGAAGGAGTCTGGCGACGGCGGCGAGGACTTCGGACTGCCGACCTACATCGCCGGCGATCCGCGCGTGGTAGGGATCTCATTGAGCATCCGCCGTTAGGCCACGCGGACGCCCTCCGGCACTCTTCGCAGACAGATCAGGCCTGCGACCAGGAAGGCGAGCACCACGGGGATCGTCACCCGAAGGTCGCCCAGCCACGCTGTCAGCCCGCCGATGATCAAGGGCGCCGCAAAGGCCGTCGCCTTGCTGGAGAACGAGAACAGTCCGAACCAGCGTCCGGTCTCGTCGGCCGGCGAAAGCCGGACCAGCCAGCTGCGAAGCGACCCGTAGAGCGGTCCGGCCGACAGGCCTATCAGCAGGGCCAGCGACATGAAGATCCGTTCCCCGGTGGTCGCCAGGAAGCCGTCGCCTGGCGTAGGCGGCGTGATGGGGAAGACGAAAGCCAGGCGGTCGGCCGAGACCAGGCCGACGCCGGCGACCGCGATGCAAAGGCCGGTAACGCAAAGCATGACGATCGCCTTGGGACCCCAGCGGTCGTCCGCCTGGCCGGCGCACCAGGCCGCGAGACCAGACATGGTCATCAGCAGCACCGCGTAGGTGGCAAGTTCCGCCGTCCCCCAATCGAACAGCCCCGTCGCCAGCACCCCGGCGAAAACGCCGGCGGCGCTGAGGCCGTCGCCGAGCAGCATGCGGCCTAGCAGGAACCGTGTGAGGACCGGGCGCTGGCGCAGCAACCGGACGATCGATCGGAGGCTCGCCCCCTTGACCTGAGGACCCGCCGGCCGATCCGGCGTCCACAACAGCATCGGCGTGACGAACAGCACGAACCAGACGGCGCAGAACGCGCCCACCGCGCGCTGCGGCTCGTAGGTCTGCTTGTCCAGACCAAACAGCGGCGGGTTCATGACGTTGAAAAGCAGCAGATAGACGAACAGCGCAGCGAGACCGCCGACGAACCCGAGCGCCACCGCCCCGCCGGAGAGGCGGCCGACGCCCTGCGCCGTCGTCAGATGGCTCATCATCGCATTGTTGGCGGTGATCATCAGCTCGGCGAGGATCGCCGCGCCGATCATGCACGCCATCACCAGCGGCAGCCGGTCGGTCCGACCCGGTTCGGCGAACCACAGCCCGCAACAGGCGGCTGCGAACAGCACCGACAAGACGACGATCCAGCGCTTCGCATGACCGCCCCGGTCGAGCGCGCCGCCGAAAGCCGGACTGAGGACGGCGATCACCGCCGCGGCGCTGCCGCCGACCAGACCGATCAGGGCCTGGCCGCGCACGGGATCGCCCAGGTAGGTGGATGCAAAGTACGGCTTGAACAGAAAAGCCCCGACCAGGGTGAAGTAAGGCTGGTTCGCCCAATCGAAGAGCGCCCAGCTGAACCTCTGCAGGCGCGGCGAAGGCCGCCATCGCGCGGGTCCGGTCTCGATGAGCGCCACGACACCTCCCGGGCGACGACAGACAGTTTCGATCATCCGGGATCGGCGGATCACAATCACAGCTTAGTTCAGGCAGGCGCGGCGAGGCACATGAATTGCACTACGATAAGCGCGGCCGCGACCTGCTGGACGATATCGGACAGCGCGCGCCGTAGTGCCATGCGCGGCAAGCAGGTGTGGGGATGCGGATCGCCTTTTTCGTCAATCGATTCCCGGTGGTCTCGGAGGCGTTCATCACCAACGCCGCCGCCGGATTGATCGACGCCGGCCATGCGGTTGATATCTACGCCATGGTCGGGCGTGGCGACGCGCGGCATGGACGTCATGCCCTGGTGAGCGAGTACGGCCTGGAGCGCCACGCGCGCGTCATGCGGCATCGCGAGCACCCTCGCCGTCGGTTGGCCGCAAGCCCGCTCGCCGCCGCCCAACTGATCTCCGCGCATCCGCTGACAGCGGCCCTGGCGCTGGATCGCTCGACCTTCGGCCGCGAGGCTGGCGACCTCACCACCTTGCATGAGGCGGCGATGTTCAGGCGGCGCGGCCGCTACGACATCCTGCATTGCCAGTTCGCCACCCTGGCCGACACAGTGTTGAACCATCGCAACGCCGGGTTCCTGTCAGGCAAGGTGTTCGTGCATTTCCGCGGCTACGACATCTCCAACGTCGTGCAGGAGCGCGGCGAGGGCGTCTACGACCGGGTGTTTGAGCAAGCCGACGGGTTCGCCGCCGACTGCGACTATTTCCGCGATCGGGCGCTCCGATTGGGCGCGCCCGCCGATCGGTTCGCGATCTTCCCCTGCGGCGTCGCCCTGGCCTCATTCCCGTTCAAGGCGCGTCGATGGTCGCCGGGCGAGCCGGTGAACCTGCTCTCGGTGGGCCGCCTGGTGGAGAAGAAAGGATTGCGCCATGCGATCGGCGGCGTCGCGGCCCTCGCGCGCGACGGGCTGGACATGCGGTTCGTGATCATGGGCGACGGGCCGCTGCATGCTGAGCTCGAGGCCCAGGCGCGCGCAGAAGGCCTGTCGGATCGCATCACCTTCACCGGCGCGGCCACACACGACCAGATCGCCAGCGCGTTCGACGAGGCGCACATCTTCATCGCCCCGTCGACGACGGCGACGAACGGCGACCAGGACGGCCCTTTGAATACGCTGAAGGAGGCGATGGCCTGCGGCTGTCCCTTCGTCACCACCGACCACGGTGGGATACCCGAGCTGGTGGGGGGCGTCGACGCCGGCGTCATGGTGCGTGAGGCCGACGCCGACGCGATCGCCCAGGGCCTGCGCGACCTCCTTTCCCGCCACTCGGACTGGGAACGGATGGGGGCGGTTGGACGCGCGCATATCGCCGCCCATCACTCGATCGACGTGGCGACCCAGGGCGCGCTTGGCGCATATGCAGCGACCCTAGCGCGCTCCAGTCGTCCAACGGCGGAGGCCGCGACCCATGTCCGTTGAATCGCCGACGCCGGAGCCTGCGGTGACCATAGTGGTCATTCAGCGCGACCGCTTCAGTCTCGCCAAGGCGTCGCTGGACAGCCTGTACGAAAACACCGGCGAGCCTTTCCGGCTGATCTATGTGACCGGCGGCGCCCCACGCGCGATCCGGCGCTGGCTGGACGCCGAGGCCGGACGTCGCGGTTTCGAGCACATCGCACAGGACCGCTTCCTCGCGCCAAACGAGGCCAGGAACCTCGGCGTGTCGCGGTCACAAACGCCCTTCGTCGCCCTCGTCGAGAACGACGTCATGTTCAGCCCCGGGTGGCTGGGGGCGATGACCGAGTGCGCCGAGGCCACCGGCGCTGCGATCGTCGCGCCTCTCACCTGCCAGGGCGTGCCGCTGCACCAGCAGGTGCATCACCTGGGCGGAGATTTCGTCGATCTGGCGGCGTTCAATCAGACCCCCTTCGGCGAAAGAGACTTCAACGAACACATCGTGCTGCAGGGCGAACTGTTGGCCTCTGTGGCTGGCGAGCTCGAGAGGACGCAAACCCAGTTCTGCGAGTTCCACTGCTGCCTCGTTCGTCGGTCGATCTTCGAGGCGATCGGCCCGCTCGACGCCAGCGTGATCTCGGTGAAGGAATATCTCGATTTCTCGCTGTCCACGCTGCAGGCGGGCGGATCGATCTGGTTCGAGCCCAAGGCGGTGGTCACCCACCTCTATCCTTCGCGGCGACATCCGCTGCGCCTGTACGACCTGCCGTACTTCATCCTTCGCTGGTCGCGCGAATGGGAGGACCAGAGCATCGATCGCCTGCAGCAGAAGTGGGGCCTGCGCGATGGCGGCTTCGTAACCTTGCGCCGCTCACTGATGGATTGGCGTCTGCCCGACGGGGTGCTCAGGCCGCTTTTGGCCAGGGCGCCCGTGCTCGGCCGGCGCCACGGCTTTCGCGAGCGGGGAACGCGCCTGCTCTATCCGCCGCTGAAGCGGCTCGCCAGTGCGATCGCCCGCCGCTACGAGCGCGACCGGCAAGCCGCGGCCGGACGTTGAGCCATCCGGCACAGCCCGGACTGCTCGCCCACGCCGGACGCGCCGCGGGCTGGGCGGCGCTCGCCAAATGGCTGAATCTACTGATCGGCGCCGGGTCGTTCCTGGTGATGGTCCGCCTGTTGAGCCCGGACAGTTTTGGCCTCTACGGCATGGCCGTGATCGTGCTGGCGCTGCCCGAGGTGGTGGTCGGCGGTCCCCTGAGCGAGAGCCTCATCCAGCGGCGTGACCTGCGGCCAGCACACGCCAGCGCCACGTTCTGGCTGGAGCTGACGTGCGCGCTGGTGCATTTTGCGGCCATTGTCGCGCTCGCGCCCTGGATCGCCGCCCTGTTCGGGCGTGATGAACTCAAGACGCTCGCGCCGGTCTACGCCGCGACCCTGATCCTGCTCGCGCTGGGGTCGACGCCAGCCTCGCTGCTGCAGCGGAACCTTCGGTTCAAGGCCATAGCCGCAGTTGACGCGAGCGGCGCTGCGATCGCCGCGTTCGTGGGCCTCGGCCTGGCGCTGGCGGACTTCGGCGTATGGGCGCTGGTCGGCATGGAATCCGCACGTCGCGCCGTCAGAGCGGCCGGGTTCATCGCCCTGGCGGGCTGGCTTCCCGCACGTCCGCGGGTCGGACCGGAGCTGCGCGAACTGGCGCGATTCAACCTGACGACCCTGGCGACCCGGTTACTGGTCCAGGTGGACGCGGCGGCCCCGCGGTTCATCGTCGGCGTCTTGCTGGGCGCTCAGGCGCTGGGCTATCTCAATCTCGCGAACCGCATCCTTCAGCAGGGCGCGGCGGTGCTCATCGCACCGTTCAACGCGGTCGCGCTGTCGGTGGCCTCGGCCGCCAGGGACGATCGCACGACGATGCATGCGACCCTCGGTGCTGCGTCGCGGATCACCGCATTCGTCGCCTATCCAGCCTTCCTGGGCGCCGCCGCCTTGGCGCCGCTGGCGGTGCCGCTGCTGTTGGGCGAGCACTGGCGCGCCGCGGTCGCTTGCATCCAGATCATGCTGTTGCTCGGCATCCGGGCCGCGACCGCGTCCTTCAACGGCGCAGTGCTGAGTGGATCCGGACGGCCCGACCTGCAGCTCGCCCTCGTGGCGCTTGGCCTGGTCAGCGTTGCGGTGCTGACGCCGCTCGCCGCCACATGGAGCCTGAGCGCGGTCGCTGGCGCCCTCCTGCTTCGCGGCCTGGTCACCTGGTGGGTCGGCGCATGGCTCGTCCAGCGCGTGACCGGCTATCCGGCGCACCGCCAGATCACACTCGGTTGGCGCGACCTGGTCGCCGCCGGCGTGATGGCCATGACGTTGTTCGGCGTTCAGTCCCTGGTCGTCGTGCCGCCGTGGGCGCTGCTCGCGGGGCTGACGACGCTCGGGGCCGCCGTCCATCTGGGCGTGCTCTTCCTGCTGTCGCCGGCTCGCACGCGCCGCCTAGCCGCTGCGGGCGCGGCCGGGTTGCGTGGTGATCGTCGTCTGCTGGGCGAACTGTTGCGCGCCGACTGAGCGGCGCGCGCGCCATCGGGCGAACCTGCGAGAGGCGGCCGCGAGCGTCAGTCGGGCCGCTCGCCGCACGCCGCAAAGCCGGACCAGGGCGGAGAGGTTCAGCACCAGCCGGATAGCGTCTGCGTTCAGCAGCGCGTGCCGGATCCGGTAGGTCAGCGGCCGCGCCAGGGCTAGGCGGATCTCGCGGCCCGTGTCGCCCGCGCCCGCCGCAGACACCAGGCCGCGCTGGAGGCCGCGATCGCGCAGCAGCACGTCGATCCCGTAGCGCGACCCCAACGTCTGGCCCAGAATCTCGCTTTCAAGCGCCGAGAGAGTGGGGTCCGCGGCGACCTGCCGACCCGCGACGAGCGCCGCGACGGCGGCATCCCACAGTTCCTTTCGGCCGGCGATCGCCGCCCGCTGGAAACTTGCGCGGCGATGCTCGAGCGGCGAAAGCATCCGCCCGCTCGGCGCTTCGCCAAGGAACTCCTCCGCCGAAAGCGTCGGGAGAAGCTCACCGACGATCCGACGGTCGAAAGTCCGCCAGCGGTGCGTCCGTTGATGCGATTTGTACCGTAAGCGCGCCGGTCCTCGCGCGCCGTCGTGCTGGCGCTGCAGCACCACGACCGCATCGATAGCCGCGCCCTGGAAACGCCGGGCGACCGCCAGCAGGATATTATAGTCCACCGAGGCGACGATCGTCTCATCGAGCGGTCCGATCGCGCGGTAACAGTCGCGGCGTATCAGGGTGCAGGGCTGGCCGGTTATGAAGCAGTCTTCCATCAGCCGTACGAAGAGCGAGCGGCCGTCCTCGGGCGGAGCGGCCACCGGCGCCCAGCGACGACCCCGCGCGGTGTCGCGGAACGCCCTGAGCCGCCCGAACGAAAAGCCCAGCGACGCGTCCGACAGCAGGGGCGCCAACAGGCCGGCGAGCGCGCCGGCCGGGGCGATGTCGTCGTCGTCCATCACCCAGATGAAGTCGCCGGCGGCGGCGTTCAAACCCAGGTTTATGGCCGCTGACTTGCCTCTGTTTTCCGATGCCAGATAGGTGATGGCGGAGCCGTAGGACGCGCAGATCGCCCGGGTGTCGTCGGTGGATCCGTCGTCCACGACGAGCACCTCGAGTGGGGCATGGGACTGCGCAAGCACGCTATCGATCGCCTCACGCAGGAAGCGGCCGCGGTTGAACGTCGGCATGATGACGCTGACCGTTTCGACTCGCCCAGAAGCGTTCAAAACTCCCTCCACCCCCGCTCGACATCGACGACGAGGTCGTCGGCCTGCAAGTTTCACTCCACTTGGTGAGTCTCGGCGCCTGTCCAGGTGTACGTCGACCTGGCGCAGTCGACTCGCGACCTCGGCAAAGGGTCTGCTTGGCCATTGAGGACGCGCGGCGTCTGACACAGCGCAGCTTTCACCAGGCTCGCGCGTTCCTCAAGTGCTGGCGAGCTGAGCCGTCGAGCTTCGCGGAATCTGCTCCGCCCCCACAAGTCTCAAGGAACATCCATGTCCAGACCAGCGAGCCAAGCCGCGCAGACTGAGGCGAAGGCCACGGCGATCGCGCAAGCGCGCGCCGTTGCTCCTGACGTGCCGGTTCGGATTGGCTCAACACCCGCCACGAAGTTTCGCGGAAATCCTGCGATCTTCGGGCGCCTAGTCGTGGATCACGACAAGCATCGCGCGCTGTTGGCGATGATCGATGCGACTGGTCCCCACGATCCAGCGCGAAAGACCCTGTTCGAGGAATTCGTTCGGGACGTCCACGGTCATGCCGCCGCCGAGGAGCAGGCGCTATGGTCCACCGTCATGCGCAATCCCGAGACCACCGAATTCGCGCGTCACGCCGTGGGCGACCATCACAAGCTGGACAAGCTGATGGCGGACGCCGCCGCACGGGACATCGCCGCGCCAGGCTGGCTCACCCATTTCGCGGCGCTCAAGATAGAGTATCTCGACCACATTCTCGAAGAAGAGACCGAGCAGTTCGTCGAGGCGGAGAAGACGCTGACCGAGCAGGATCAGCGCTACATGCAGAGAGTATTCAACCGCCGGAAGAAAGCCGAAAAGGCGGCCGCCGAGATCAAGAAGAAAATCGCGCTGAAGCCGATCGCCTAGCCCCGGCGCTGGGCAGGGTGGGAGCCGAGCGCGGCGTCCAAGAGCGGATCTTCCCGGCGGCCGACCGTCCTAGAACATGGCGCCATCTCCGCGGGCGCCGGTTCGAGAACCCGGCGTCGCTAACCTCCCGGATGCAGCCCCGGCGCTTCCTGGCCCGTGCGGGCGACGTATTCCGAATAGCCCCCGCCGTACTGATGGATTCCCTCGGGCGTCAGCTCCAGCACACGGTTCGACAGGGCCCCCAGGAAATGGCGGTCGTGCGAGACGAAGAGCATGGCGCCCTCGAAGTCCGCCAGGGCGGCGACCAGCATCTCCTTTGTCATGATGTCGAGATGGTTGGTCGGCTCGTCGAGCACCAGCAGGTTCGGCGGATCGAACAGCATCTTGGCCATGACGAGCCGCGCCTTTTCGCCGCCGGACAGGACGCGGCAGGGCTTTTCGACATCGTCGCCGGAGAAGCCGAAGCAACCGGCGAGCGTGCGTAGCGCACCCTGGCCCGCATGGGGGAACGCACCGTCCAGCGACTCGAAGATCGTCTCTTCGCCGTCCAGCAGGTCCATGGAGTGCTGGGCGAAATAGCCCATCCTGACGCTGGCGCCGATGCCGACCGTACCCTGATCGGGCGTGGTGGCGCCGGCCACGAGCTTCAACAGCGTCGATTTGCCGGCGCCATTGGCGCCCAGCACGCACCAGCGTTCCTTTCGGCGCACCAAGAAGTCGAGGCCCGCATAGATCGGCTCGGCCCCGTACCCCTTATGGATATTGCGCAAGCTAATCACGTCGTCGCCCGACCGGGGCGGGCTCCTGAACTCGAACTGGACCGACTGTCGACGTCGCGGAGCCTCAACGCGTTCGATCTTGTCGAGCTTCTTGACCCGGCTCTGGACCTGGGCGGCGTGCGAGGCGCGCGCCTTGAACCGCTCGATGAACTTGATTTCCTTGGCCAGCATGGCCTGCTGGCGCTCGTATCGCGCCTGGCGCTGCTGTTCGCCGAGCGCACGCTGCTGCTCATAGAAGTCGAGATCGCCCGAATAGGTGATCAGCGAGCCGCCATCGATCTCCACCACCTTGCCGATGATGCGGTTCATGAAGGCGCGGTCATGCGAGGTCATCAACAGAGCGCCGCCATACGACTTGAGGAAGGCCTCAAGCCAGATCAGGCTTTCCAGGTCGAGGTGGTTGCTCGGTTCGTCCAGCAGCATGCCGTCGGGTCGCATGAGCAGGATGCGCGCCAGCGCCACGCGCATCTTCCAACCGCCCGACAGCAGACCGACATCGCCGTCCATGCGTTCCTGACTGAAGCTCAGGCCGGCCAGCACCTCGCGCGCCCGCGCGTCCAGCGCATAGCCGTCGAGTTCCTCGAAGCGCCCCTGCACCTCGCCGTAGCGGTCCATGATCGCGTCCAGTTCGTGAGCCTGGTCCGGATCGACCATGGCCGCCTCGAGGCTGGACATTTCGGCGGCCAGCGCGCAGACCGGGCCGACGCCATCCATCACCGCGGCGACCGCGCTCTGGCCCGACATCTCCCCGACATCCTGACTGAAATAGCCGATCGTCATGCCGGGATCGATCGCGACCAGACCGTCATCGGGCTGCTCCTGACCGGTGATCATGCGGAACAGCGTCGTCTTGCCGGCGCCGTTCGGGCCGACCAGCCCGACCTTTTCGCCCTTCTGCACGCTCATCGAGGCTTCGATGAACAGGATCTGGTGGCCGTTCTGCTTGGAGATATTGTCGAGGCGGATCATGCGGCGGTGAGCTATCTCGGCTGCAAGGAGAACGCCAGCCTCAGGCTCTAGGCTGGCGATCCTGGGTCCATGATCGGTCAGCCATGATATCGGCGCCGCGCCATATGAACGACGCCGCCACAATCGGCTCGAACCGTCCCCACCGACACGGTGCGTTATCCAGCCGACCATTGTCAGGAACTGCGAGGCTTAAAGAACGCCCACATTTCCTTTTAAGAACAATGGTCGGAGCGACAGGATTTGAACCTGCGACCCCTTGACCCCCAGTCAAGTGCGCTACCAAGCTGCGCTACGCTCCGACACCTCTGTGCGAGGCCGGCCCTTATAGGCAGGGGCGCAAAACGCGGCAATGCTAAAACGGGCGGGCGTCCTCAGCCTCAGCGCCGCAGCAGGGCGTCGAGCCTGGCCTGCGCCGCTTCCAGCGCTCCCAGCGCCTCGCTCAGGCGTGCGCGCGAGCCGGCGTCCAACGCCTTGGCGGGTGCGGTTTCAAGGTCGGGAATCGCTTCGACCGACGCCGACGGCGCAGCATCGCCCTGTCCCGCCGCGGCAAGGCGTTTCAGCCCCTCCTCGCGGTGCAGCCGCTGCACGCCCTTGATGGTGTAGCCGTCCTCGTAGAGCAGACACCGCACGCCGCGCAGGATGGCGACGTCCTGCGGCCGATAGAACCTGCGGCCGCCGGCCCGCTTCATCGGCCGGATGAATGAGAACTTGGTCTCCCAGAATCGCAGCACGTGCTGGGGCACGTTCAGCTCTTCGGCGGCCTCGGATATCGTCCGAAAGGCGTCCGGGCCCTTGGCCACGCGCTAGAGCGCCCTCACCGCAACAGGGCGCGGTCGACCCGCGCCTTCATGACCTGGGAGGCGCGGAAGCCGATCACGCGCCGGGGTTCGATCGCCGCCGGTTCGCCGGTCTTGGGATTGCGGCCCATGCGCGCGCGCTTGGCGCGGACCTGGAATACGCCGAATCCGGAAAGCTTGACCTGTTCGCCCTTTTCCAGGGCCTGGGTCATCAGTTCGAGCACGCGCTCGACCAGTTCGCCGCAATCTTGGCGAGTAAGGCCCACTTCCTCATGGACCGCCTCGCACAGGTCGGCCCGCGTTACTGTCGCGCCCTTCATTCTCGCCCCTGCCCCGGACTCTCGTCCGCCTCTTTCTGACGTGAATGTCGCATCAGGTCAAAGACTTCTAGCTGCGCATTGGCCGGTCGCCTAAAGGCGGACCACACAGGCGCCCCAGGTCAGCCCGCCGCCCATCGCTTCGAGCAGCAGGAGCTGCCCCGGCTTGATCCTGCCGTCGGCGATCGCCTGGTCCATGGCCAGCGGGATCGAGGCGGCGGAGGTGTTGGCGTGGGTGGCCACGGTGGACACCACCTTGGCGGGATCGATGCCCAGGCGCTTGGCCACACCCTCCAGGATCCGCTGGTTGGCCTGGTGGGGGATGAACCAGTCGACGTCGGCGACATCCACGCCGGCGTCGGCGGCGGCGGCCAGCACGGCCTCGGAGATGTTCACCACCGCGTGGCGGAACACCTGGTTGCCCTGCATTCGCAGCTTGCCGATGTCGCCGCTCGTCGACACCCCGCCGTCGACGTAGAGCAGATCCTGCTTGGTCCCGTCGGCGCGCAAGGCAAATCCCAGCACGCCGCGGTCGTCGGTGTCGCCCTTGCCTTCGCCGGGCTCCAGCACGACCGCGCCGGCGCCGTCGCCGAACAGCACGCAGGTGCCGCGGTCGGTCCAGTCCATCAGCCGGGTCATGGTCTCGGCCCCGATCACCAGCGCGCAGCGACTGCGGCCCCGCGCCACGAAGCCGTCGGCCACGGAGAGCGCATAAACGAAGCCCGAGCATACCGCCTGCACATCGAAGGCGACGCCGATCGGCGCGCCCAGTTTGCGCTGCACGATGGTGGCGGTAGCGGGAAAGGTCAGATCGGGCGTGGTGGTGCCGACGACGATCAGGTCGACCTCCGCAGCGGTGCGTCCCGCCGCAGCCAGGGCCCGTTGGGCCGCCACCAGCGCCAGGTCGGAGACCGCCTGCTCTGGCGCCGCGCGATGGCGGGCGTGGATGCCGGTGCGCTCGACGATCCAATCGTCGGTCGTGTCGACGAACTTCGCGAGGTCGTCGTTGGTGACCACCTCGTCGGGAAGATAGCCACCCACGCCGGTGACCACGCTACGCGTTACAGTGTTCAACTACTGGCTCCATCGCCGGGCGCAGGATGGGACTCGGCCATAGCGGCCGGGAGCTTTCCCATATTCCTTTCGATCTCGGCCGCGAAGTCGCTTTGCGCTAGATCGGCTGCGACCCGTAGCGCCAGGGCGAAATCGCGCTCGCTCGCGCCGCCGTGGCACTTCACGACGATGCCGTTGAGGCCCAGCAGCGGCGCGGCCGGCGGCGGGTTGAGCCGCTCGCTCAGTCTGCGCAGGGCGCTCTGCGCCAGGAACGCGCCCGCGCTCGCCATGACGCCCGAGGTCAGCGCCGCTCGCAGCTCGTCCTTGATGAACCGCGCCGCGCCCTCGGCGGTCTTCAAGGCCACGTTGCCGGTGAACCCGTCGGTGACGATCACATCGACCACGCCGCGGGTCAGGTCGTCGCCCTCCACGAAGCCGTGGTAGTTCATGTCCAGACGGCCCTCACGCAGGATGCGGTGGGCCTCGCGCACTTCGCCGTGGCCCTTCATCTCCTCGGAGCCGACATTCAGCAGGCCGATGGTCGGGCGCGCCACGCCGTGCGCCGCGCGGTGGTAGGCCTCGCCCAGGATCGCGAACTCCACCAGCCGCTCGGCGTCGCAGTCGACGTTGGCGCCCACGTCCAGGAAGGTGGTCACCCCACGCACGCTGGGCCAGCCGACGACCAGCGGCGGGCGGTCGAGGTCGGCGCTCATCCGCAGGATCAGCTTGGAGATCGCCATCAGCGCGCCGGTGTTGCCGGCGGAGACCGCGGCCGTGGCCTCGCCTGTTTTCACCGCTTCGACGGCGCTCCACATCGAGGTGCCCTTGCCGCGGCGCAGGGCCTGGGCGGGCTTTTCGTCCATGGCGATGACGCGGTCGGCGTGGCGCACTTCGCAACGGACGGCCAAGGCCGGCAGCCGAGCGAGCTCGGCCTTCAGCCGCGCCTCGTCTCCGTGCAGCAGGAAGCGGACATGAGGGCCCATCGAAGTGGCCGCGCGGGCCACCGCCGGCGCCGTCACCGGCGGACCGTGGTCTCCGCCCATGGCGTCGACCGATATCACCAGGGGTTGGCTCAAGACGTCGCCCAAAGTCCCCCCTCAGCGACCTCGCCGCCTGCCCTGCGGGACGATACAACGCGGCCGGCTCGATGCAAGCGCGCCCGCGAACCATGATTTTCCAAATAGATAGGCCTATCCCTTTGGATCCTGCAGCCGTTTGAGCACGGCGAACGGCGAGTCGTCTTCCGGCCCGGCGTCGAACTCGAAGCTCACGCCCGGCTTGCGCGGGAACGGATCGACCTCCAGGGCCAAGTGCTCGATCACATAGGCCGCCAGGTCGATGACGTCGCCGGCCAGGACGTCCGGCGGATCGGGCGCCTCGAGGTCCAGCTCCATCTCGGAATCCTCGTCCGGCGCGTGCGGGCTGCCGGCCGGCACCACCTGGACCTCGAAGGCCCCAGACAGCGGCTGTTCGAAATCCTCCAGGGTGACCCCGCAGGTCTGCTCCACCTGCGCCTGGAAGCGGCCGAGGATCTCGGCGCCGTCCAGCCACGGGCGGACTTCCAACTCGGCGCGCAGGGCCGGCAGGCTGATCACGTCGATCTGGCGGGCGATCTGCGCACGCTGCTCGGCGTCGGGTTCGAGGATCACGGTTCGCGGGCCCTGCGACAGCTCGCCCAGGCGCATCATCACCGACCAAGCGGCGGTCACGGGGCGACCCAGCCAGCATCGCCGGCGACCAGCGATTCGGTCGGCCGCGCGAGCAGCGCGTCGCGCTCGGCGAGCACGTGGGCGATCAGCGCATCCACCGGCGCATCCTCGGCTTCGGCGTAGACGGTGCGGACCAGCAGCGCGCGCAGCGGCTCTACATCCGGCAGGCTCTCGAACGCCACTGCGTATGACTTCACCCGACCGTAGAAGGCTTCGCCCAGCCGGCGCATCTTCTTGCCCACCGACAGATCGCCGACCCCCATCTCGCGCAAAGCATGGTCCAGCGCCTTCACATAGGTGTCGAACAGCGCCTGAGAGACGTCGGCGGCCGCGGCCCCCTGCCCGCGCAGACGATCCAGCAGCAGCACCACATGCAGGGTGTAGATCTCGAACCGGCCCTCGACGGTGTCGGGTGCGGCCAGGGCCCCATAGAGCGCGGGATTGCGCGAACGCGCCACGGCGGCGGCGTACAGCGCACGGCCGGCGGCGGTGGCCGACCTAGGCCGAAAGAAGCGTTCCAGGAGCATGCGGCGGTTTGAGCCTCGTTTTCGCCCGAACCCAGGGCTAAGGCGGCATTGAACTAAGCGGCGGCGGGCGATAGGTCAAAGTCTCACAGTAAATGAACCGGGTCCCCTGTCCGATGTTTCGACGCGCCGCCTACGCCGTGCTCGCCGCCAGCCTGCTTGCTGCGACGGCGTGCGCGCCGATCACCAGCTATTCCGGCTTCCAGGCGATCGACGCCGATCCGAAGGACGTGAAGGCCGGGACCGACACCAAATCCACCGTGCGCACCAAGCTGGGGTCGCCGTCGATCCAGTCCACCTTCGATCCCAACGTCTGGTACTATATCAATCAGACCAAGGCGCGGGTCGCGTTCCGCCGCCCGCAGGTCACCGCCCGCAACATCACCGCCATCACCTTCAACAAGGACAGCGAGGCGGTGGAGGCGGTGGACAATTTCACCCTGAAGGACGGCAAGGTCATCGCCTTCAACGGCCGCGAGACGCCGACCCGCGGCCGCGAGATGACCATCCTGGAGCAGCTGCTGGGCAACGTGGGCGCTGGAGGCATGCTGCCGCGCGACGACGACGACGGCGTCCCGGGCACCCGCCCTGGCGACAACCGCTAAGCGCAACGCCACACAGCCCAAACGAAAGACGCCCCGCGGATCGCTCCGCGGGGCGCTTTTGTGTTCGGCCTTGCGGCCTGCGGATCAGCCGATGACGCCGTGCGCCAGCATCGCCAGCAGCAGCAGGGCGACGATGTTGGTGATCTTGATCATCGGGTTCACCGCGGGACCCGCGGTGTCCTTGTAGGGATCGCCGACCGTGTCGCCGGTCACCGCCGCCTTGTGGGCTTCGGATCCCTTGCCGCCGTAGTGACCCTCTTCGATCAGCTTCTTGGCGTTGTCCCAGGCGCCGCCGCCCGAGGTCATCGAGATGGCGACGAACAGCCCGGTGACGATCACCCCCATGAGCATCGCGCCCAGGGACGCAAAGCCGTTCACCTTGCCGGCGATGGCGGTGATCACGAAGAACAGCACGATCGGCGAGAACACCGGCAGCAGCGAGGGCACGATCATCTCCTTGATCGCGGCCTTGGTGAGGATGTCCACGGCGCGGCCGTACTCGGGCTTCACCTCGCCAGTCATGATGCCCGGGTTCTCGCGGAACTGGCGACGAACCTCGTCCACGACGCTTTCAGCGGCGCGGCCCACGGCGGTCATCGACATGCCGCCGAACAGGAACGGCAGCAGGCCGCCGAACAGCAGGCCGACCACCACGTAGGGGTTCGAAAGGTCGAAGGCGACGTGGCCCAGGCCGTAGAAGAACGAGTTCACGTCCGTCGTCGTGGAGAAGTACTTCAGATCCTCGGTGTAGGCCGCGAACAGCACCAGGGCGCCCAGGCCCGCCGAACCGATCGCGTAACCCTTGGTGACCGCCTTGGTCGTGTTGCCCACCGCGTCGAGCGCGACGGTGGCGACCCGCACGTCGGCCGGCAGGCCGGCCATCTCGGCGATGCCGCCGGCGTTGTCGGTGACCGGGCCGAAGGCGTCGAGAGCGACGATGAAGCCGGCCAGCGACAGCATGGCGGTGGTGGCGATGGCGATGCCGAACAGGCCCGCCAGGTTGTAGGTGACGATGATGCCGACGATGATCGTCAGCGCCGGCAGGGCGGTGGACTCCAGCGACATCGCCAGGCCCTGGATGACGTTGGTGCCGTGGCCGGACACCGAGGCCTTGGCCACCGACTTCACAGGCCGGAACCCGGTGCCGGTGTAGTACTCGGTGATCACCACGATCGCGGCGGTGACGATCAAACCGGTGACGCCGCACCAGAACAAGCTCATGGCGTCAAAGCTGACGCCATTCACCGTCATCGGCGCGGTGACTAGGTTGGTGATGACGAAATAGAGCGCCGCCACCGACAGCACGCCGGTGACGATCAGGCCCTGATAGAGCGCGCCCATGATGTTCTTGGACTTGCCCAGGCGTACGAAGAAGGTGCCGATGATCGAGGTGATGATGCACACGCCGCAAATCGCGAGAGGCAGCAGCATCATGTCGCCGACTTCCGGCAGGCCGCGGAAGAAGATCGCGGCCAGCACCATGGTGGCGACCGTGGTCACCGCGTAGGTCTCGAACAGGTCGGCGGCCATGCCGGCGCAGTCGCCGACGTTGTCGCCCACGTTGTCGGCGATAGTGGCCGCGTTGCGCGGGTCGTCCTCGGGAATGCCCGCCTCGACCTTGCCGACCATGTCGCCGCCGACGTCGGCGCCTTTGGTGAAGATGCCGCCGCCCAGACGCGCGAAGATCGAGATCAGCGAGGCGCCGAAGGCCAGCGCGACGAGCGCGTCGACGACGGTGCGATCCTCACCGCCAACGGTGAACCCACCGGGGCCGATCAGATACCAGAAAAAGACCGAGATCGCGAGCAGGGCGAGGCCT
>NZ_JAUXZW010000178.1 GCF_030693805.1 Phenylobacterium sp. | reverse complement strand
CGATGGTGTTCCGGAAGTACAATACAGCTTAACGGTTTTCGTGTTTGAATTGGCGTATGTGTGACTGACTGAATTTCCAGGCACGATTGTGCCATTGCCCAAATCCCATTCATAAGTTCCTGATATCGGAACAATAGAGGGAGAAAACGATTTTGTTGGAGGACAGTTCGTGTCAAATTGCAGGACCAACACCCTTGCCGGAGTTAGAAAATTACTCTCGGCAGAATATCCTACTCCGGCCTCATTGGTTGCATACGATTTAACGTAATACATGGTATTTGCCTGTAATCCGGTCATTACAGAAGTAAAAGTTTCCACTTCCGTAATGCCGTTGGTTGTTTTTGAATTGGCCGTGGTCGGTGAGCCGGTAGTATTCCAGCATATCCCCGAAACGGTTATCGTTCCACCACCTTTCGAAAGGATCTCGCAAGCAACACTGGCCGAAATTCCGGTTATATTGCCGATGCTATTGATGCGAACGGTCGGCACTACAACTGAAGTTCCGGTTGTGAAATATTGACTTGCTCCACCGCTACCTACCGAATTGGTTGCACTGGCAGTAAGGTAGTACTGTACATTTGTTGCCAATGTCGAAACGGTGCAGTTAAAAGTACCGTCCGGATTCGGACTAACATGAACATCAACCGCAGGTTGCAGAGCGGCATAAAAATAGAAGCGGTAATCGTAAATGGTAGAACCTCCGTCGCTTAATACACGTGCGAGAACAGTAGCCCCGTTCGATGTGATGTTAGTAATCGAAACGATCTCAACGGTTGGAGCTACTGCGGCTGGAGGCGTACCCGAATTCTTATGGATGTAGATATGCCTCATTATAGTCGCTGATATTTAATTTTCAAACGCATAATTGTAGGAGTTCCCGAATAACTTGTGGCGGTATTAATGGTAACCACATCACCGGCAACGGTCACGTTGGCGGCTGTGGCACTGGTTTCGGCTTTAGTGCCTACCGACAAACTACTTAACCCCGTTACGGCGGTCGTGTTTATTTTCACCGATACACCGGTAAGCGTTCCATCCGATTCACATACGATTGATTTAATCGTGTAGGGCCAACTCACTTTCATGTCAAGCACGTAGGTTTGAGCCACACCCTTCGTAATATCCCTAAATTCATAGCCCATTTCTTCCTCCGGAAATGGAATGGCAATGCTCAAATCGGGCATCGAAGCCGACCGGGTTAAGGTCAATACCCTGTTGGCGTTATTAAACGACATTCCGGTTACATAAATGTCGTTAAAGGCCGAAGTCGCAATTTCATCACCGGCATCAATATCAATCAGCAAGCCACCGGCCACACCAGTACCTATGTATTGGCGTACCTGTCCGGCTGTCCAAACTTCAGGAGTAGATAAGGTCATTAATGCGCCTGCCGATATTGTTGACGAATAATAATCCGCTCCGGCGGTGTAGGCTCCCGTTAATAAACCGGAAGTGATGTATTTGAAATTGTTGGCATCCGTTACCGAAAACACCAAAGCCGAAACACCTGCATTGGCTATCGAATCGGCAATAACCTTTACCCATGTACTGCCCGACATTTTGATTGCATCCCCAACGCTAAAACCGTGAGTCGTTTGGTTTACCAAATAACACGATGCTGAAAATTCAGAAGCATGTTTGCCATCCAACTTATCAGAATCGGCAGCAGTAGCGTTAATTCCAAGTTTGGTCGCCGGATCAAAATTCCCACTATGCCATATTCTTTTTACTGCACCAAATGAAGCTATACCTTCTCTAAAATACCATTCTCCAGGCGAATTTGTATTTGAACCGCCAAGTAATTGCCAAGTATTGTAAGCCTCATGCCAACCTTTTACAGTAATACCACTTGCCCAACCACCCATCCCTGAAATAGCTTCATTAAAAAATGTAGAAAGTGCATAATTGAAATAATATGCCGGTTGTCTATCTCCACCACGATTATCTGTAATAGATATCAGGGCATGACTATGCACAGATGCAGCCTTCCC
>NZ_JAUXZW010000173.1 GCF_030693805.1 Phenylobacterium sp. | reverse complement strand
CGGCCACGTTGGTGATCGGACCCTTGCCGTCGATCGGCTCGCCCAGCGGGTTGACGACGCGGCCCAGCAGGCCACGGCCGACCGGCACGTCCACGATCTCGGACAGGCGGCGGACCTCGTCGCCTTCCTTGATCTCGCGGTCTTCGCCGAAGATCACGACGCCGACGTTGTCGCGTTCCAGGTTCAGGGCCATGCCCTTCACCCCGGCCTTGGGGAATTCCACCATTTCGCCGGCCTGGACGTTGTCGAGGCCGAACACACGGGCGATGCCGTCGCCGACCGACAACACCGAGCCTACGTCGGATACGTCTGCTTCTTCGCCGAAGTTGGCGATCTGCGACTTGAGGATGGCCGAAATCTCGGCGGCGCGGATGTCCATAGGTCTTACGCTCTCTTGAGGGCGAACTTCAGGGAGTCGAGCTTCGAACGAAGTGAAGCGTCGAACAGACGGGAGCCGACCCGCACCTTGATGCCGCCCAGGATGGACGGATCGACGCGGGTCTCGATTTCAGGGTCTTTGCCGAGCGCCTGACGGAGCGCGGCGGCGACGCCTTTGCTCTGGGCGGCGCTGAGCGGCAGGGCGGTGGTGACCTGGGCCGAGACGCTGCCGCGCTGTTCGGCGGTGAGCGCTTCGAACGCGGTGATCACCGCGGCCAGCGCGCGGGCGCGGCCGTTGGCGGCCAGCAGGCCGAGGAATTTGCGCGTTGTCGGGTTGAACTTCGCCTTGTCGGCGATCGCCACCAGACCACGACCTTTGTCTTCCAGACCGAAAGACGGAGAGGCCAGCAGCAGGCGCAGGTCGCGGCTCTCCGCGAGCGCCGCCTTCAGCGACTTCAGGTCGGCCTCGACGGCCGCCAGGTTCTTCTCATCCTTCGCGAGGTCGAACAGGGCCTGGGCGTATCGCCCGCCCACATTCGAGTCCTTGGAATCGTCCGCCACTTGAAATGTCCGCCCGGTGCGTATCGTTGGCCACGGCGAAGGAGCTTCGCAGTGGTCTAAAGGCTTGAAAGCGCTCGAATAAAGCAAACCGAGCCGCGGAACCCGAAAGCCCACTGGCCCGAAGCCGCGCGCCTGATAACACGCGATGTGTGGCGCCGCAACCAAGCGGGCCGGCATGACGGCTATTGAGGGTCTGGCGCCTGCTTGAACACACGCATTTCCGGCACGGCGGCCTATCGGCGCTCTCAGTTATTTAATCCCGGACTGCTACAGCTTGCCCACAAACCTTGCGCAGTGACAGGGGTGCGGCGTCGAGATCTCGCAATCGACCGGGGCGCGCGACCGCGCATCGGATCCTTCGCCGAGCGTGCGATCGCGATGTTTCTCCAGGGCTGAAGATGACGACGTCACCGACTTCTTTGGCTCTCCCAACTCCCGCAGCGGCCCTGCGTTTCCTCGCCCTCGCAAGTCTGGCGGTCTGCTTGACCATGTTGGCGTGGCGGTTCGGGCTGTTTCTCGTCGCGGCGGGGCGCGCCGTCGCCTACCCGGGTGGGATCGACTACAGTGAAGGCGTCATCTGGCAGCAGATGCGGATGATCTGCCAAGGCCGCGCCTATGGCCCGATCGACGGATTTCCGGCCGTCGTGTTCGAGTACCCGCCGCTTTACCACCTCATTGTCGCGGCCGCAGCTCGCCTGGCGGGCGCCGACGAACTCGCCACGGGTCGTGCGGTGTCGGTCGTCGCCACGATCGTGATGGGCGGCCTGACCGGGCTCGCGACGGGGATGCTCACGCCTGGTAGCCGCTTCGGCCCGAAGCTGACCTGCGGGCTCGCGGCGGGCCTGATCGTGTTCAGCATCTGGCCGATCGCAGCCTGGTCACACTTGATGCGGGTGGACATGGTGGCCCATGCGTTCAGCCTGGGCGGGCTCTGTCTGGCTTTCGCCGCCGTCACCCGGCCGCGCCTGATCCACTGGGCCGCCCTGTGCTTCGTCGCCGCGCTCTACACCAAACAAACGGCCGTCGCGGCGCCGGCCGCCGTCTTCTCCGTTCTGCTCGTCCTGCGCCCGCGCCTCCGCCCTGGCTGGCCTCGCAACCGCGGTGATCGTCGGCGGAACCATCCTCGCGGCCCTCGCAAGCGTCACGCGCGGCGGTGTGATTCTCCATTTGTTTCTGTACAATATCAATAACTTCGAGTGGGTTGACGCTTGGCGTCTGTTCGCGCCGATACTGCTCATTCATCTAGGCTACGTCGCGCTCGCCATCACCGCGCAGATCTGTGCTGTTGCTGCACTGGTGCGGTCTCAAGCCGGCTCGACGAGCCTCCGGGACCTGCGAACGCGCATCTCCACGGACGTGGCCGCGCAACGTCTGGTCATTGCGCTGGCTTACGCCCTGCTGGCGACAGCGACGGTTGTCCTCGGCGGCAAGTCCGGGGCCAACATCAACTATACGAACGAGTGGATGATCACCGTCGGCATGTTCGCGGGCCTGGGTCTCAATCAAGCCGCAGCCATCGCCTTTCGACGGTCTGCGGTCCGACAGCCCGTGCAGTGGGCTGCAGTCTGGCTTTCGCCGATCGCCATTGCTTTACAGCCGCTGGTGCTGCTCGATCCCACGATTCCCACGCTGGCGCCGGATGATCGCCAGGCGAAGGAAGTTGCGCATCTGTCTGAGATGGTCCGCCATGCCAAGGCTCCCATCATTTCGGACGACACGGTTCTCCTGCTCAGGAACGGCAAGGCCATGCAGTGGGAAACGTTCATTTTCACCGAGCTTGCACGCGCGGGCCGGTATGACGAGCGCGGCTTCGTTCGAATGGTGCGCGACAAGAAATTCGCGTTCTTCGTGACGGAGGGCGCTCACGGCGACGTTGCCTTCGAACAGCGCTATAGTCCGGCGGTGATCGGCGCGATGTCACAAGCCTATCCGCTGACACGGCGCATGGGTCGCTACACAGTGCACCTTCCCGTCAGCACGGGTTCGCAACTCCCGCACTGACGGCTCCGTCGCCGAAAAGACCCGCGCGTGTGCTGAGGCAGCCTCACGTTCCAGCGGAGCGCCGCGCCAGCCGTATATCCGCCGTTCATCTCTCGTCAATCTTGTCGCGCGCGTGGTGCGCTTCGGCTAAAAGCCGGCCGCGGCGGGGCGGCCAATTCGTTTAAGACGGGTAAGAACGACAGATGGCGAATGCTCAGTCGCCCGGCGGACGGCGGCCCCCGCCTGCGCCTCCCCGCGGCCGCGGTCCCCTGGGCGCGCTGGTCTACTGGACCATGGTGCTAGGCGTCTGGGGGCTGATCTTCGCGGTCGGCTTCCTCGCGGTGTTCGCCGTCGACCTGCCCGACACGTCCAAGCTCTATGACGTCAAGCGCCAGCCCTCGATCTCCTACCTTGACCGCTCGGGCGCGATGGTCGCGGTGCGCGGCAGCCAGTACGCGCCGCCGGTCGATCTCGACAAGCTGCCGTCCTATGTCCCCAAGGCCTTCATCGCCATCGAGGACCGTTGGTTCTACTGGCACATCGGCTTCAATCCCTGGGGCATCGCGCGCAGCCAGATCTACAATGTGACGCACAAGGGCGGGCCCCTGCGCGGCGGCTCGACGATCACCCAGCAGTTGGCGCGCAACCTGTTCCTGACGCCCGCCCAGACCTATCGCCGCAAGGCGCAGGAGCTGATCCTGGCGGTGTGGCTGGAGGCCAAGTTCTCCAAGAAGGAAATCCTCTCCCTCTATCTCAACCGGGTCTATTTCGGCGCCGGCGCCTACGGCATCGAGGCCGCATCACAGCGTTACTTCGGCAAGCCCGCATCCCAGCTCACCCTTGGCGAGGCGGCGTTGTTGGCCGGGATGATGAAGGGGCCGTCGCGCTATAGCCCGGTTTCGGCGACCGAGCGGGCCGAACAGCGCGCCACCGTGGTGCTGGGCGAAATGGTGCGTTCGGGCGCGATCACCGAGGCGGAGAAGGCCGAGGCGTTCAAGACGCCGGTGCGGGTGAACCCGGTGCTGGCGAACCAGCGCGCGCAATATTTCACCGACTGGGTGGACGACCAGGTCCGCGCCCTGGTGGGCGAGCCCACCGAGGACCTGGTGGTGGAGACCACGCTGGACCTGCCGCTGCAGGCCGCGGCGGAGGACGCGATCCGCAAGGGCGTCGCCGCCGCCAAGAACGAGCGCGTCGAACAGGCCGCCCTGGTGGCGCTGGACGGCGAAGGGCGGGTGCGCGCCTATGTCGGCGGCGCGTCCTACGCCCGGAGCCAGTTCGACCGCGCGACCATGGCAAGACGCCAGGCGGGTTCGTCGTTCAAGCCGTTCGTCTACCTGACCGCCATGGAGCAGGGCCGCACGCCGCAAACGCCGGTCGCCGACGAGCCGATCAAGATCGGCAACTGGGAGCCGAAGAACTACACGGGCCGCTACCTCGGCCCGATCACCCTGCAGACCGCGCTCGCCCAGTCGATCAACACCGTGGCCGCCAGACTCGCCAACGAGGTCGGCACCGGCAATGTGGCGGCCACGGCAAGGCGCCTCGGCATCACCTCGCGCATCCAGCTCGACCCCTCAATGGCGCTGGGCGCGGTCGAAGTGAGCCCCATGGAGATGGCCCAGGCCTATGCGCCATTCGCCAACGGCGGCTTCTTTGCCAAAGGCTACGGTGTCGAACGCATCCGCACGACGGCGGGGCGCGTGCTCTATGATCACAGCGTGGAAAAGCCCGAGCGGCGCACCGTGATCGGCTCGCCGGCGCTGCAGTACATGAACCAGATGCTGCGCCAGGTGGTGAGCGGCGGCACCGGCACGCGCGCCCGGGTCGCCGGCTTCGACCTGGCCGGCAAGACCGGCACCACCAGCGATTATCGGGACGCCTGGTTCGTCGGCTATACCGGCGGCTTCGTCACCGCGGTGTGGGTCGGACGCGACGACAACAAGTCGATGCGCAAGGTCACCGGCGGCGGAGCGCCTGCCGGGATGTGGCACGACTTTATGGCCGCGGCCCTGCCCAAGCTGCGCACCCAGCCGATCCCTGGCGGCGTGATCGCCCCGCCCCCCGTCGAGAACGATCCCATCGGCGACCTGATCGCCGGCGACGGCGCAGCCACGCCGGAAGAGTACGTCCCGCTCCCGATCCAACCGGAACACGAGGCCGCGCCGTTCTAGGGCGCGCCGCTAGCCGCCGACTCCGTGAAGCCAGGCGCCCTGGGCGCGGAGCCAGGCGCGATGCGGCCGGTGGTCGCCGACCAGGCTCTGCACGTGACCCCAGAACCGCGGACCGTGGTTGGCCTCAAGCAGGTGGGCGCACTCGTGGGCCGCCACATAGTCGGCCACCGCGAGCGGGGCCATCGCCAGGCGCCAGGAGTAGCGGATCTTCGGCCTGGGCCCGGGGGTGCACGAGCCCCATCGCGAACGCGCGTCCATCACCGCGATGTCGGGCGTGGGCCTCGCCAGAGCGGCGCAATGCACCGCCGTACGCTCGCTGAGGACCTCCAGGGCGCGGCGCTTCAACTGGCGCACTACGGCGCGGGTGTAGCCTTCGCCTTCGCCCATGGCGGCGATGCGGGCGGGGGCGTCGGCGTTGGCCGGCAGCCACCGCGCGCGGCCCTGGCTCTGCTCCAACCTCACCGGCTCGCCGAACACCGACAGCATCGCGCCGGGAACCAGCGGCGTCGTTTTGGGGAATTCCGCGAGACGTTCGACGATCCAGTCGCCGCGCTCACGGGCGAAGGCGACGGCGGCCGGCAGCAGGCGCTGGGACGGCGCCACGGCGATCACTTCGCCGCCACGGCGATCCAGCCGCAGCGAGACGCGCCGCGCGCGCGGATTGACGCTCAGTCGAACGGTCGCGCCGTCCACCTGCAGTCGATCGCCGTCGGCGAATCCGCGCGCTGTCCGAAACATCGCCTACAGAGTTAGGCGGCCTCTTCGCGCCTGTCGAAGCCCTTTTCGCCGCGGCGCACGAAGTCGCGCACGCGGGGATAGATCTCTTCGTTGAAGCGGCGGCCATTGAACACGCCGTAGTGGCCGACCTTCGGCTGGACGTAGTCCATCTTCATGTCGTCAGGCAGGTTCGAGCAGAGGGTGTGCGCGGCCTGGGTCTGGCCGATGCCGGAGATGTCGTCGTTCTCGCCTTCGACGGTGAGCAGGCCGATGTCACGGATGGCGTCGCAGCGCACCAGGCGCCCACGATGCATGAGCTCGCCCTTAGGCAGCAGGTGCCGCTGGAAGACGATGTCCACCGTCTGGAGGTAGAACTCCTCGGTGAGGTCGAGCACCGACAGGTACTCGTCATAGAACGCCAGATGGCTCTCGACGGAGTCGCCGTCGCCGTCCATCAGCTGCTGAAGGTAGCGCCAGTGGGCTTCCTGGTGGCGTTCGGCGTTCATCGACATGAAGCTGAACAGCTGCACGAAGCCCGGATAGACCCGCCGGCCCATGCCCGGATACGGAGCGGGCACGGTGTAGATCATGTTCGACTTGAACCAGGCGAAGGGCCGTTCCTCGGCGAGCTGGTTGGTCACCGTGGGCGACAGCCGCGCGTCGATTGGCGAGCCCATGATGGTCACGGTCGCCGGGCGCGAGGGTTCATTGTCCTCGGCCATCAGGGCGGCGGCGGCCAGCACCGCAGGTCCCGGCTGGCAGACCGCGACCACATGTGGACGCGGGCCCAGCACGCGGAGCATGTCGCGGACGTGGTCGACGTAGTCGGCGAATTCGAAGCGTCCTTCCAGCACCGGCACGTCGCGGGCGTTGATCCAGTCGGTGATGAACACCTCGTGGTCCTGCAGGAACGCCTGGGCGGTGCCCCGCAACAGGGTCGCGTAGTGGCCGGACATCGGCGCGGTGATCAGCAGCGGCGGATCGAGTTCGGTGCGGCCGGCGCGCCGCAGGTCCGACACGTCGCGCGAGAAGTGGACCAGGCGGCACCAGGGACTGGTCCAGACCACCGTCGGACGAACCCGCACCGAGACCCCGTTGATCTCCACGGTCTCAATGCCCCATTCCGGCTTGCCGTAGCGCCGGGTGAGGTTCGCGATCAGGTCGGAAGAGGCGAAGATGCGACGCCCGATATCGGTGTCGCGCGCAGGGTTCAGCGGCGAGCCCCAGAAGTCCCGGGTCAGCCGCGTCGCGAAGCGAAACGGCGTGCTGGCGTAGTAGCCGGCTTCGTAGAGCGTATAGAGCATGGCGCCATCAACTTTGTGCAACGCAGCATATGCGGAAGCCGGTTAACGGAGTCCAGCGTTCAACAGTTCCGCGCCGCGGGTCCCTGACGCATCGCCTTGCTGACGCGCTCGGCTGTCTGTTCCGGCGTCAGTCCCGTGGGCAGGGCGCACACGAAGCGACCTTTCGGGTTCATCAGATAGGTCACCGTGGAGTGGTCCATCTGCATGTGGCCGTCCGCATGGGTGCTTTCCTGGTGATAGACACGGTAGGCCTTGGCGACGGACGCGACCTGCGCCGGCGTGCCTGTCAGGCCGACCGCGCCCTTCGGAAATGCCGGGTTGGACAGGTAGAGGGCCATCTGCTCAGGCGTGTCGCGCACCGGGTCGACGCTGATCAGCACCACCCGGAAATCGCGCGCCCGGCGCCCCAACTGCTCCTGGGTCTGGGCGAGGCCATAGAGCGTCGTCGGGCAGACGTCCGGGCAGTGGGTGAAGCCGAAGAACACCGCATTCCACTGGCCCTTGAGCAGGCTCTCGTCCACCGAGCGGCCGGATTGATCGACCAGCTGGAACGGGCCGCCGATCACCTCGGCCGCCTCCGGTCGGCCAGCGACACGCGCGCCGAACACGGCGGCGAGCGCGACTGCGACCACGACACAGCCGGCGATGATCCAGAGAACGCGACGCTTCAAACCCCATGTTCCTTCATCTACCGCGTCGCCGGTGGCCGACACGCCCTTTAGGGCTCGTCAGGACGAGCGTTACGGGCGATCCTCGCCAGTGATGGCCAGCATCGGGACATCCGCCGCCCCCAGACCAGCCGCCGGCCTCGATAGGCCCGGCCCGGAGGCTGCGCAAGCCGAGCCGGACTGGCGCTCGGGCGGCGGAGGTGACGGCCGTTTGCGGTTGCGCACCGTCGTCACCCTGCGCTGGCTGCTGATCGGGCTGGAGAGCCTGGCGCTGGCGGCAGGGTGGGCGACGGGCTTCGAGGCCCCCTACCCTCTGTGCGCCGCGGTGATCGGCGCCACCCTGTGGATCAACATCCTGACCGGCGTCTCCTCGCCGGGCCAGCGGGTGTGCAGCGTCTGGGAGGCCACCGCCCATCTGTCGCTCGACATCGTGCAGATCGCCGCCCTGGTGTTCTTCACCGGCGGGGTGGTGAACCCGTTCGTCCTGCTGCTGATCGCTCCGGTGACGCTAGGCGCCGCGACCCTGCCGCGCACGCCGGTGCTGGTGCTGGGCGCGCTGGCCTGCGTGGCGTCGGTGCTGCTGGCGCTTTTGCTGTGGCCGCATGGCGCGGCGCAGGTGGCGTTGAGCCACCGCGCCCTGGCGGCTGTGGCCAACGTCGCTGGCGTCGCCCTGATCGCCGGCTGCGTACGCCAGGCGGCCGAGGAGTCGACGCGGATGGCGCTGGCGCTCGACGTCACCCAGGCGGTGCTGGCGCGCGAGCAGCGGCTGTCGGCCCTGGGCGCCCTGGCGGCGGCGGCGGCCCACGAGCTCGGCACGCCCCTGGCCACCATCGCCATCGTCGCCAAGGAGCTCGGCCGCGAAGCGCCAACCGCCTCCGTGAAGGAAGACGCCGACCTGCTCGTCGCCCAGGCCGACCGCTGCCGCGAGATCCTGCGGCGCCTGACCGAGACCCCCGACGCCAGCGACGAGGTGCATGAACGCATGAGCCTGCGCCAACTCGTACATGAGGTGATTGAGCCGCATGCCGGCGCGAAGGGCGTTCGGGTGGAGGCGATCGTCACCGGCGCGGCGGGCGTGAAGGCGCCGGACATCTGGCGGATGCCGGAGATCCTCCACGCGCTCACCTCCTTCGTCGAGAACGCGGTGGATTTCGCCAGCTCCGAGGTGCTGGTCACCGCACGCTTCGACGCCGAGGGCGTGTCGATGGAAGTCCGTGACGACGGGCCCGGGTTCTCGGCCGAGGTGCTGGCCAAGCTGGGCGAGCCTTACGTGACCACGCGGCCGGGCGCGGAAGGCTCGCGCACCGGTCACATCGGCATGGGCCTGGGCTTCTTCATCGCCAAGACGCTGCTCGAGCGCACCGGCGCCGTCGTCGCGTTCCAGAACGGCCGGCCGCACGGGGCTGTGGTTTCCGCCCGCTGGCCACGAACAAAGATCGAGGTCGGCGGCCGATGAACACGTTCATGGCTTGCGGAACGCGTCGGCTCAGCGACATGATGCCGCACCTTCCCGTTGGCTCGCTGCGCTCTTGGGTTGCATCATGACCGATATCTCCGCCGCCATCGCCGCTCTCGCCGACAAGTCGCTCCTGGTGCTGGACGACGACGCACCGTTGCGAACCCGGCTGGGGCGGGCGCTGGAACAGCGCGGCTTCGAGCCCGTCCTGGTCGGCAGCGTCTCCGAGGCGGTTGCGGCGGTGAAGTCCAAGCCGCCGGCCTATGCGGTGCTGGACATGCGGCTGGACGACGGTTCCGGCCTGAGCGTGGTGGAGGCGGTGCGCGAGGCCAGGCCAGACGCCAAGATCATCATGCTCACCGGCTACGGCAACATCGCGACGGCGGTGGCGGCGGTGAAAGCCGGTGCGGTTGACTATCTCTCCAAGCCTGCCGACGCCGACGACGTAGCCCGGGCGCTGCTGGCCCATCCGGACGAGAACCCCGCGCCGCCCGAAAACCCGATGAGCGCCGACCGGGTTCGCTGGGAACATATCCAGCGGGTCTATGAGCTGTGCGGCCACAACGTCTCGGAGACCGCGCGGCGGCTGAACATGCACCGCCGCACCCTGCAACGCATCCTGGCCAAACGGGCGCCCCGCTGAGGACTACTCTAGCAGAGTCGCCGGCGAGCCGCTGGCCCTGAGCGCGGCGAGCCTGGCGAAGGCCAACGTCAGCGCCTTGCGCCGTGCGCCCGCCAGCGGAACCAGCGGGGCCTCGCGCAACACCGCGCCGCCAAACCCGTCGGCGACGATCAGGCCGGGCTCCTCTGGCAGGATGTGGCGCGGAAACTCCGGCGCGACCGCGAAGGCGAAGGCGTCGCAATAGGGCAGGTACTCGCCCCACTTCAGGTCGGTGCGGAAATCCTCCAGGCTCGACTTCACCTCGACGATGAACAGATGGCCCTTGCGCGAGACCGCCATCAGGTCGGCGCGCCGCCCGTTCGGCAGCGTGACCTCCGCCAGCGGCGCGTAGTCCAGCGCCGCCAACAGGCGCGCGGCGCCCCGCGTCACCGCCTGGGTGGTCTCCGGTCGCGTGGCGATCAGGGCGGCGGAAGCGTCCATCGCCGCCGATCCTGTTCGGCTTTCGTTCCCGATGCAAGCTCGAGAGGAAAACTCACCGCCCACCGGCGCGTCGTGCTACCCGCCCAGATATGAATTTCGACCTCCTGCGATTGCTGGCGGCGAGCGCGGTGGTGTTCAGCCATTGCTTCCCACTGGCTGGACTTCCGGCCATGGCGGCGCCGGGGATCGAGGATTTCGGGGCGCTGGGCGTCAGCGTGTTCTTCGTGATCAGCGGCTATCTGGTCACCGGCAGCTACCAGCGCGACGCGCGGGGTTATCTCCTCAAGCGCCTGCTGCGCATAGAGCCGGGACTGATCGCCTCGCTGGTGGTGACGGTGATCGGCTGCAGCCTGCTCACCCTGGAGCCGTCCTACTGGAGTCTTCCGCAGACCTGGCTCTACGTGCTGCGCAACGCCCTGCTCTATCCAGTGACCTACGATCTGCCAGGCGTGTTCGCCGACAATCCCTTCCCGCATGCCGTCAACGGGGTGCTGTGGACGCTGCGCCTGGAGTTCACCTGTTACCTGGCGCTGATGCTGGTGCGGGCGAACCGCACGGCGGTTGCGATCGGCGCAGGGCTCGGCGCAGCCGCGTTCCTGGCCATCCCGCTGTTCATCCCGGCCTGGGGCGACGAGGCCGCGAGCCGGATCGCCTTCCTGGCGGCGCGCAACGGCTATCTGTTCTGCGCTGGCTCTCTGCTGTGGCTCTATCGCGCGAAGCCGCCGCTCTGGCTGGGGCTCGCGGCCTGGGCGGCTTTTCCTGTCGCAGGCCCCGTCGTGCTGCCGCTGGCGGTGATCGGCGTCGTGCGGCCGGGCAAGTTGCCGGCGGACCTGAGCTACGGCGTCTACATCTACGCCTTTCCGCTGCAGCAGGCGCTGGCGCACTACGGCATGCTGAACTTCGCCAGCGCGATGGCCGCCACCTTGCCGTTCGCCGCGGCGTCCTGGTTCCTCGTGGAGAAGCCGGCGCTGGGCCTCAAGTCCAGGGTGGCTCAGTCGCGGGCGGGCAGCGGCAGCTCCAGCCGGCCGACGTCGTAGCCGAGCTGGCGGATGCGGCTGAGCGCCTCGGCCTTGGCCTGGGCGCCTAGCGCGGGTCGCCGCGACATCAGCCACAGGTAGTTGCCGCCCGGCGTGCCCAACAGCAGCCAGCCTTGCTCTGGTCGGTTGTCGATCACCCAGTACTCCTGGCTGATCATGCCGCCGAAGAAGCTCATCTTGAACTTGGCGTTGGTGCTGGCGTCGAGCAGCTTGGCCTTGGCCTTCCACTCCGTCTTGGGCGCGGCCAGCGAGCCCTTGCGGCAGGTCTGCAGCACGGAGAATCCGTCGGCGGAGCGGACCCAGTCGACCGTTCCGGCCTGGCAGCCGCGCTGGGTCTTGTTGGGCAGGCGCGCGACCTCGTACCAGCGGCCCATCATCTTGCTGAGGTCGACGCGGGCGGTCGGCTGCGGCGCCGCGGCGAAGGCTTGTCCGCACAGGGCGACAGCCGCGACGGCCAGTGATCTGAGGGGCTTGAAGGTCATGGGAGCGGGGATGCACCGGAGCGGCTGAACGGCGACTGAACGCGCCAGGGTAACTCGGACGGGCTCGGCCATCATGCGCCGGCGCGAACGAGGTGCCCGCAGAATTCGGCTATTCCGCGGCGATCAGCCCGTCGTTGGCGGGGCGGCCGCGGAAGTTGATCGCGCGCAAATAGCGCACGCCCTCGGCGGCGATGTCGTCGCCCACCATCTGGTCGCCCTCGCGGTGCAGTTCATCGAGGTCGACGTAGGTGGCGTAGAAGGCCCGCGTCCGCTCGGTGATCACGCCGGCTTTCAGCAGGGTCTTCACCAGCACCCGGAAGATGTTGGTCTGCTCGCGCATGGTCTCGCGGCGCTGGTCGTCGGTCATGATCTGCGCCATCTCGGCGATCACCCGGTCGGCGTCGAGGCCGAACGCCGCATAGAGGTCGAGCTGCTGGGTCGGCGCGACCAGGTTGAACAGCAGTGTCTGGAAACAGTGCGCGGCCCAGTCCTCGATGGTCGCGTGTTCCTCGGCGGTCAGGTGGGGGATGGTGCGCTCGGCCCAGATCTTCCCGAATTTGTGGTGGAAGGCCTCGTCGGTCATCACCAGTTGCAGCAGCCGCTTGCCCAGGGGATCGCGGATGTTGGCGTAGAAGGTGGCGAAGGCGCCCATGGCCAGGCCCTCGACCAGCATCTGCATGCCGACGATCTTCTTGTAGACCTGCGGTGCGCCGATGATCTCGACCAACAGGTCCTTCAGCGCCGGGCCGCAGGCGACAGGGCGGCCCCAACGGGCCTTGATGTAGAGGGCGAAGGCGGTGACGTGGCGCGCTTCCTCCCGCGTCTGGTTGGCGGCGTATTCCTGGGCGCCCTGATCCTTCAGCACATGGCAGAGCGAGGCCGACAGGTTCAGCGCTCCCTGCTCGCCGTGCAGGATCGAGGAGAACGAACGCAGCACCGATTGGTTGACGAACCGCACCCGGGTCTTCCAGTCGCTCAAGGCCTCCGACACATAGGTCGTCTGCATCGAGGCGATCATCTCCTCGGGCACCAGCATCTCGTTCTCCATGTCGAACGGCGTGGAGAAGTCGATGTATTTCGGGTCCAGCGGATTCCAGAAATGGTCGTGGGTCGCGGCGATGATCTTGTCGAAGGCGTTCGAGCGATCGTTGTAGCGATCAAGCTCCAGCATGGACTCAAAGTCGTCCGGCGCCACGGAATCGTAGATCAGGTCCTTGGTGATGTCGCTCCCGGCCATCGCGCTTCTCCCGTCGCTGATCTCTATTTTATTATTGGGCCAAGGGTGAGCCGATAGGCCCGGAAGGTCAATAAAATGACGGCCCCGTCACCTTACCTAGGCGGGCGCGGCCTCTATCCGGTCGATGTCGTCGTCGGACAGGCCGAAGTGATGGCCGATCTCGTGCACCAGCACATGGGCCACCAGATCCTGCAAAGCGACGTCGCCCCGTTCGACCCATTCGTCGAGGATCGGGCGGCGATAAAGGAAGATCATCGCACCGGCCGGGGCCGGGTCCAGCACCGACTGGCGCATCAGATCGACGCCCTGATAGAGTCCGGTCAGCTCGAACGGATCGTCAATCTCCAGCTCATCCAGCACCTCGGCGGCGGCGAAGTCATCAACGCGGAACACCACGTCGCCGACCATGGCGCGGAACTCGCCCGGCAGGGCGGCGAACGCGGTCTCGGCCATCGCCGCGAGATCGTCCAGCGAGGGCGCCAGGCCGCCTGTCGGTTCACTCATCCGGCACCACGATATGCGGCGCTTCGGGCAGGCGGACCTCGAACAGGCCGATGTCCAGCGCCTGCTGTGGCTTGAAAGGGCGCAACGGCTGGTCGGCCATGGCGCGTAGGGTCTCGGGCGGCAAGGCGGAGGCTTCTCCGCTGCGCCGCGCGCGCCGCGCCTGGGGCGCTTCGGCGACCCGATCACCGGCCATCCGCCAGTAGGAGACCTGCAATCGCCAGACGGTGCGCGGTGCGGGCTTCGCCGCCGGCCAGCGGCGGCCGTCGCTGTTGGCCGGGCTGACCGGAGCCAGTTCGGTGCGCTGAGCCGGGGCAACAGTTTCGGCCAGGCGGCAGAACCGGTCCTCGGCCGCAAGGCTGGGGGTCGCGTCCTCCAGCCTGGGTCCGTAGGCGTCCAGCGCCGCCTCACGCGTGGCGAAGGCCGGGCCCACGGCCTCGGTGGTGAAGGCGACGTCGCGGCCGGCCAGGCTGCGGGCCTGGCTTTCGCGCGCCGCACGGCCGCGCGGCGCCGCCAACGCCGCCTCGCCATTCGCGGCCACCGGATAAAGTATCGCTGTCATCAAGCCGATCATCGCCGAAAAGCGGCGATAACGGAAACGCGTCGCACGTGCGAGGGTGCGAGGCTCAGCCTATGTTCGTCGCAGACTGATTCGCTTGTCGACCCGGGCGCGCGTCGATGGAACCTCGATGAGTCAAACCGATCTGATCCTGCTGGCCGCCGCGGGCGCGGCCTCGCTGGTGATCTGCGTGATCCTCTGGACCGTGGCTCAACGGCGCGTGGGGCTGGCGCGAGCAGCCATGCTGCAGGACCGGCTGGGCGCTCTCGAGGCGCGCGCCGAAGCCGCCCAGGCGTCGGCCGAAGCCTTCGATTCCGCCCTGCTGGCGGTCGAGGAAGGTCACGCCATGCTGGCCTCCGGCCGCGAAAGCCTGGCGATCTGCGCGACGGCCCTGGGCCTGACGGCCCCCGACCCCCAGACACTGGTCAATGCGCTGATGCGCGCCGACCCCGACCACGCGCGCCGGCTTCGGGCGCTGTTCGAACGTGGCGAGCCCTGCGCCTTCGAGGTCCGCGGGTCGGGCGGGGTGGTCTCGGTGGAGGGCCGCGCGGCCGGCGCGCTGGCCTGGCTGCGGCTGTCGGCGGTGAGCGGGGATGATTCCGGCCTGCCGACAGCGCCGCGCTTCGCCGCCCTGCTGGACAGCCGCCCGACGCCGGCCTGGCTCGCCGCCGCCGACGGATCGCCGATCTGGGTCAACGACGCCTGGCTGAAGGCGGTCGGTCACGACAGTCTGGATGAGGCCGCGGCGGCCGGCGCAAGTTTCGACAAGGCCGCCGACGCTCTGGCCAGCGAAGCCGCCAACCTCGGACGGGTGCGTGACAGCGTGCGTTGGGCGACCCTCGACGGCCGCCGCCGCGCCTTCCACATCACCGCCCAGCCGCTGGAGGGCGGCGGCGTCGGCGTCTGGACCGAGGACACCACCGAGACCGAGGAGCTGCGCGAGGCGATCAAGCGCCACGCCGCGGCCCATGACGAAACCCTGAACCACATCGCCGACGCGGTGGCGATCTTCAACCAGGACAAGCGGCTGACCTTCCACAACACCGCGTTTGCGGAGCTGTGGGGGCTGGAGCCGGCCTGGCTCGCCGAACGCCCGACGCACGGCGAGGTCCTGGACCGGCTGCGCCAGCGTCGACGCCTGCCGGAGACCGCCGACTATGGCCGCTGGAAGGCCCAGGAGCTGGGTCGCTACGAGGCCCTCGACATCGCTGCGGACGACCTGTGGAGCCTGCCCGACGGGCGCACCCTGCGCGTTGTGCGCCAGCCGCACCCGATGGGCGGCCTGCTGCTGCTGTTCTCCGACATCACCGACGAGTTGAAGCTCAAGGCGCAGTACAACGCCCAGATCCAGGTCCAGCAGGCGACCCTCGACAAGCTGAACGACGCCGTCGCGGTGTTCGGCTCGGACGGCCGGCTGCGGCTGCACAACGAGGCGTTCGAGCGGTTCTGGAACGTCACCGCCGCCCAACTCGACTTGGCCGGCGACTTCGAGGGGGTCGTCGAGCTCTGCGTGCCCAGGCTGCACGACCTGCAGTTCTGGCGTGACCTGAAAGGCCGCGTCGCCGACCCGGACCCCGAGGCCCGCGCGCCGGTCTCGGGCGAGGTGAAGACCTCGGACTCGCGCATCGTCATGTATCAGTCCCGGCCGCTGCCGGACGGGGCGACCTTGATCGCCTTCACCGACGTCACCGACGCCAAGCGGCTGGAGAGCGCGCTGGCCGCGCGGTCCTCCGCACTGGCCGACGCCGAGCGACTGAAACGCGACTTCGTCGGCAACGTCTCCTACGAGTTGCGCACGCCGCTCACCACCATCATCGGCTATTCGGAACTGCTGGAACGGTCGGGCGAAAACCTGTCGGAACGGGGCCGCAGCCACGCCGCCGCGGTGCGCACCGCCGCCACCCAGCTCGCGCGTTCGATCGACGATGTGCTCGACATGGCCCAGATCGACGCCGACGAGATGGCCCTGGACCTGGAGGACGTGCGGGTCGGCGAACTGCTGGATGAGGCCGCCAACCGCTGGTCCACGGAAGCGGTCAGCGGGGAGGTGACGATGCTGGTCGAATACAAGGACGACATTGGCTTGATCCGCGGCGACGCGCGCCGGCTGGGCCAGATCCTCGACCATCTGGTGGAGAACGCTGTGCGCCAGACGCCGCCTGGCGGCAAGGTGACCATCTCCGGCCGCCGCACCCTGGGCGAGATCCAGCTTCAGGTGGCGGACACCGGGCGCGGCATCCCGTTCCACGTGCAGGCGCACATCTTCGACCGCTTCGTCGGACGCGAGCGCGGCGGGCCGGGCCTGGGGTTGGCGCTGGTGAAGGCTCTCACCGAGCTGCACGGCGGCTGGGTGGCGCTGGAGAGCGAACCGGGCGCGGGCGCGGCGTTCACCTGCCACCTTCCCGAAGAAGCCCAGGCCGCCGCGGCGCACCCGGAGCTGGAATTCTAGGTCAGGTCTGGCTTTCCGGCAGGCGGACGATCAGTCCATCCAGTTCGTCGCGCACCTTGATCTGGCAGGACAGGCGGCTGTTGTCCGCCACGTTGTCGGCGAAATCCAGCATCGAGGCTTCCATCGGCGAGGCCGGGCCGACCTTGGCGATCCAATCCGCGTCCACATAGACGTGGCAGGTCGCGCAGGCGCAGGCGCCGCCGCAGTCGGCGTCGATGTTTGGAATGTTCGACTTGACCGCGCCCTCCATGACCGAGAGTCCGGATTTGACGTCCACCACCTGCTCGGCGCCGTCGTGCTGGATGTAGGTGATGCGAGGCATGTCGACCTTGTTTGGCGCCCGAACTCAGGCGGCGACCTCTTTCATGGAAATTGTGCTGTCGGCAAGCTTCGCGGGCGACACCGGCTTGCGGTTCTGGATGAGTTGGCGGCCGGCCATGAATTCCGGCGGCGCGTTGACGGCCTCGACCGCCTGCACCTGATCGCCCTTCAGATGGAACACCGCGAACTTCGCGGCAGCGACATCGCCGCGCACCAGGATGCGGTCGGCGTCGAACGCCATGCCGGCGATCTGCAGCTTCAGATCATACTGATCCGACCAGAACCACGGGGTCTCCGGCGCGGGCGCGGGCCGTCCGGTGATCGAGGACGCGGCCTGCTTGGCCTGCTCCAGGGCGTTGGGCACGCTCTCCAGCCGGAACATCCGGTCGTACAGCGGCAGCGGACGGTGGGCGACGTCGCCGATCGCATAGATCGAGGCGTCTGAGGTGCGGGCCTCCAGGTCGACGACGACGCCGCGCGCGCACTCGAGGCCGGAGTCGCGGGCGATCTCGTCGTTCGGCGCCGCGCCGACGCCGACCAGCGCCACGTCGCAGGCGATCGTGCGTCCGTCGGTCAGCGTGACGCCGGTCACCTTGCCCGCCTCGCCGGTGAAGCCGGTGACGCTGGCGCCGAGGATGAACTCGACGCCCCGGCTCTCGTGGTAGGCCTTGAAGAAGTCGGAGAGCACCGGGTCGGCGACGCGGGCCAGCAGGCGCGCCTCGCGCTCGATCACCACCACGTCGGCGCCCAGGGCGCGCCCGGAGGCCGCGGCCTCCAGTCCGATGTAGCCGCCGCCCACCACCGCCATCCGCTTGCCGGGCCCGAGCGCCGCCTTCAGACCCTCGGCGTCGGCGGCGGTGCGCAGGAACAGCACGCCGCCAAGCTCCGCCCCGGCCACGGGCAAAGCGATGGCGCGTGCGCCCGTGGCGATGATCAGGACGTCGTAGTTCAGGGTGCTTCCGTCCGACAGCTTCACCGTCTTCGATCCGCGCGACAGCTCCACAGCGGAGACGCTGGGTCGGAAATCGATGTCGGACTCGGCGTAGAATTCCAGGGGCTTCAGGGCGAGCGAATCGGCGTCGGCCTCGCCTTTCAGCCAGGCCTTGGACAGGGGCGGCCGCTGATAAGGTGGAATGGGCTCTTCGCCGACCAGAGTGATCGGACCGGCGTGGCCGTAGGCGCGCAGCAGCGCCGCAGCAGTCCCCCCGGCGTGGCCCCCGCCCAGGATCACGACGTGCGCTCCGGTGTCACTCATCAGCTATCTCTCCAGGGGGGTATGTGTCGCCGTTCGGCGGCTCAGACGACCCGGTCGACCAGCATCTTCTTGACCTCGGCGATCGCCTTGGCGGGGTTCAGTCCCTTGGGACACACCTGGGCGCAATTCATGATCGTGTGGCAGCGATAGAGCTTGAAGGGGTCCTCGAGCGCATCCAGCCGCTCGCCCGTCGCCTCGTCGCGGCTGTCGATCAGCCAGCGATAGGCGTGCAGCAGGGTGGCTGGGCCGAGATACTTGTCGCCGTTCCACCAGTAGCTGGGGCACGACGTCGAGCAGCAGGCGCAGAGGATGCATTCGTACAGGCCGTCCAGCTTCTCGCGGTCCTGCGGCGTCTGGATCCATTCCTTCTCCGGCTCCGGCGTCTCGGTGTGCAGCCAGGGTTCGATGGAGGCGTACTGGGCGTAGAACAGCGTCAGGTCGGGGACCAGATCCTTGACCACCGGCATGTGCGGCAGCGGACTGATCGCCACGTCCTTGCCGGGACATTCCTCCCAGCCGTGGGTGCAGGCGAGCGTATTGCGCCCGGCGATGTTCATGGCGCACGACCCGCACACGCCTTCGCGGCACGAGCGCCGGAACGCCAGCGTGGTGTCCATGGTGTTCTTGATATGGATAAGCACGTCCAGGACCATCGGCCCGCAGGCGTCGACGTCGACGTCGTAGGTGTCCCAGCGGGGGTTCTGCGACTCCTCCGGATCGTAGCGGTAGACCTTGAAGGTCTTCACTCGCTTGGCGCCGGAGGGCGCGGGGTGGTGGCGTCCCTTGCCGACCTTGGAGTTCTTGGGCAGAGCGAATTCGACCATCAGACGCTTTCCTTCACTCTGGCCGGGGGCTGAGCCGCACCGTACCAGTCGATCCGTCGGGTGAAATACATGACCGCGGCGATGGCCGCGAAACTGGCGAGCGCGCCGACCAGCAGCGCCAGGTCCTCCAGGCGCATCAGCACATAGATCAGCGCGTAGAGCAGCGAGAACGCCGCCAATGCGATGACGCCCTGGCGGCGGCTCTCGAACACCCAGCCGGCGTACAGCGAGATCAAGCCCACCGTGGCGCTGGCGGCGATGATGAACGCGCCGTCGAAGCCCAGATGCTCGGCGATCGACAGCAGCAGCAGATAGAAGACGATCTGGGCCAGGCCGATCAGCACATATTGCGCGGGGTGCACGCGCTTACCCTGGGCGGTCTCGAACAGGAAGAAGGCCAGGAACACCAGGCCCACGAACATCAGGGCGTACTTCAGCGAGCGGGCCACCGACTGGTAGGGATCCGCCGGCTCGACGAAGGAGACGCCCAGGGCGGTCGGCCCAAGCCGGGTCAGCGCGTCCGATGTCCCCTGGGCGGGTACGCCGCGGGCGATGAAGGGCACGCTCCAGTGCGCGGTGAACCCGTCGGCCGCCACCTGGCGCTTCTCTGGCAGGAAGCCGCCGTCGAAGCTGGGGTGCGGCCAGTCGCCCTTGGCGTCCAGGGTGGTGGTCTTGCCGAACGCCAGGATCGCCAGCCGCTCGGCGCCGGTGAATTTCAGCTTGGCCGAGGCGTTGAACTTCGCGTCTGGCGCGGCGACGCCAGCGGCGCTGGCGCCGAAGAACCTCAGGCCGCGATCCTGCACGGAGCGCGACTTCTGCTCGGGCGCGTTCAGCGCGCTCTCCGAAAGAACCGATGCCGGCGACATGGGCAGGCTGCGCCCGGCGGCCTGCAGGGTCACATCAGCCTTGGCGCCCCGGGCGTCGGACGCGCCGACCAGGAATTCCGCGCGATTCCAGTCCAGCACAGCGCCGAGCGGCGCCTGGCCGGCCGCCCCGGTCAGGTCGAACGCCGCGTCGAAGGCGATGTCGGCCTGGTAGACCGGCACCTCGAACAGCGAGCGACGGCGCAGCTCGGAATGGGCGGTGACCTTGGCGTCGCCCTGGGTCGGGAAGATCACGAACACGCCGGCGGCCGGCGGCTGGCCCTTCTCGAGCGGCGGTGCGGCGTAGGGAACGGCGAGCACCGGGCCCAGGAACGTCTGCTGGCCGCCGACCAAGCCGCCCACGTCGCGGACCACTTCCTCCGCCCGGTTGGTCCGATCGCTGAGCAGGGCGAACACGAACAGCGCCGGGATGCTCATCAGCAACGCCAGACCGCAGACGAGCAGCAGCTTCAGCCCCATGGAACGTCCAGGGACCCAGGCTGAGACGGCGGCGGCGGTGCGCTCGGCGGTCATTCTTCGGGCGTGTTCAGTACACCCGCGCCTTGGGCGGGATGTATTCGATGTCGTCGGTCATGGTGAAGGAATGCACCGGGCGATAGTCGATCGCCACCGCGCCGCTGGCGTCGTCGAACCAGGTCAGCGTGTGCTTCATCCATTCGGCGTCGTCGCGGTCGGAGAAATCTTCCCGCGCGTGGGCGCCGCGGCTCTCGGTGCGGTTCACCGCGCCGTGGACAGTGACGATCGCCTGGCCGACCAGGTTGTCGAACTCCAGCGTCTCCACCAGGTCGGTGTTCCAGATCATCCCACGGTCGGTGACCTTGATGTCGGCGCGGCGGTCATGAACCTTCTGCAGGCGCTCGACGCCGGTCTGCAGGGTCTCGCCGGTGCGGAACACCGCGGCCTCCTCCTGCATGGCGCGCTGCATGTCGAGCCGCAGCTCGGCGGTCGGCGAGCCGCCGTTAGCATGCCGCAGCCGGTCGAAGCGTTCCAGGTGCGAGGCGGTCATCTCCGGCTTGAGCTCCGGCTGCGAGGCCCCGGCCTTGATCACCTCGGCGGCGCGCAGGGCGGCCGAGCGGCCGAACACCACCAGGTCGATCAGCGAGTTCGAGCCCAGCCGGTTGGCTCCGTGCACGGAGACGCAGGCCGCCTCGCCTACGGCCATCAGGCCAGGCACGACGCGGTCGGGATCCTCGCCCACGCGGGTCACCACCTCGGAGAAGAAGTTCGTGGGGATGCCGCCCATGTTGTAGTGCACCGTCGGCAGCACCGGGATCGGCTCCTTGGTCACATCGACGCCGGCGAAGATCTTGGCGCTCTCCGAGATGCCGGGCAGGCGCTGAGCCAGGATCTTCGGGTCGAGGTGGTCGAGGTGCAGGTGGATGTGGTCCTTGTTCGGGCCGACGCCGCGCCCCTCGCGAATCTCCAGCGTCATCGCCCGGCTGACCATGTCGCGCGGCGCAAGGTCCTTCACGGTCGGCGCGTAGCGCTCCATGAACCGCTCGCCCTCGGAATTGGTCAGGTAGCCGCCCTCGCCGCGGGCGCCCTCGGTGATCAGGCAGCCCGAGCCGTAGATGCCGGTCGGGTGGAACTGCACGAACTCCATGTCCTGCAGCGGCAGGCCGGCGCGCAACACCATGGCGTTGCCGTCGCCGGTGCAGGTGTGGGCGCTGGTCGCCGA
>NZ_JAUXZW010000167.1 GCF_030693805.1 Phenylobacterium sp. | reverse complement strand
ATAGGGCGGGGTCGGCGCGGCGCGCTCGGTGAAGGCGGCTATGCCGATCACCCCGACGTCGTTCGGCCGACCGGTGCGGGCCGCGTAGGATCGAGAGAGCGGCGCGAAGGTGAAGGCCGCGACCGCAGTGTCGGACTTGCGCCAGCCGTTGACGTCGTAGGTTTCGTACGGCCCGAAGACATAGCCCCTCTGTCCAAAGCCGGCGGTTTCGCCGGTGAGGATATTCACCCCGTCCACCGACATCACCACCAGCACGCGCGCCGGCGGGTTGTTGATCACGCGCAGGCTGTATCTCGCGCCAGGCTGGCCCGCCGCGAACAGCCGCCCGCCATGCGGCCAAACCCTCGCCGCCTGTCCTGTCTCGCGATCGATGATCTGGAGATCGACAAGCGCGGGGGATGTCGCCCTGGCGCCCGGCGCGGAGATCATCGCGATCGCCGCCACCGCCCCCAGGACGATCCGCCGTCGCAGGGATGTTCTGGTGTCTTCCGCCGTCGCCATGTTCGCCTCCTTGGGCCTTACACGACGAGCTACGCAGGGGCGTGCGGAACGGGGTTAGAGGCGGCTGGCTTTTTTCGACGGACTCGTCGCTCTACTCGGCCGTCGATTGAGGCGCGATCAAAAGGCCTGCCATGGAATTCGCTGAAAAGGTCCCGGCATGAAGCGCCCCACGCCGGCCAGTCTCAAGAAGGTGACGCCGGAGAATCTGACGAAGCTCGGCGCCGATCGACTGGCTGATATCCTCGCTGCGGTGGCGGAAGGCCGCCCCGACCTTAAGCGCCGCCTGCGCATGGAGCTCGCCGCCGCGCAGGGCGCCGAGCACCTGGCGCTGGAGATCGACAAGCGTCTCGGGTCGTTGCAGGCCAGTCGATCGAAGGTTTCGTGGCGCCAGCGTGCGGCGTTCATCCGCGACCTGGGCGCCTTGCGGGCCTTGATCGCTGGCCGGCTGGCCGAGCTGGACGCAGCGGGCGGCGCGGCGCGCATGTGGATGTTCCTGGCTCTGGCGCGTCCGCTCGAGGCGCGGGTCCGCGATCGTGACGGCGCGGTCGAGCGGGTGTTCGCCAGCGCGGCTGAGGACCTGGGCCGCATGGTCCGCGCAGGCGCCGGTGAGGAAACGGCCTCTGCCCTGGCGGACGCGGCGCTCGGCGACCCGCCGCGCTGGAACGCCTGGCTGCCGATCGTCCTCGACGGCGCGCCGCCATCCCTGGCGCGGGCTGCGCTGGCGGACATCGCCGCGCGGCATAACGCGGTCCCGGGCTGGATGCCGATCGTCCGGCGCCTCGCCGACGCGGCAGGCGATGTCGACGCCTACCGCGCAACCTATTCGGCCGCGGCGCTGAAGACGCCAAAGGTCGCCGCCGACGTGGCGCAGCGCTGGCTCGCGGCGGGTCGCGTCGAGGCGGCGGGGGACATCCTCTCGGCTGCGGCGCCGCCGTCGGCCAAGGCGGGTTCCGCCGGCAAGACAGAAATAGCGGAGCCCGACTTCGATTGGGAAACCGCCTGGATCGACTACCTCGAGCGCTCGGAGCGGTTCGAAGACGCCCAGGCGGTGCGCTGGGCGTCCTTCGAGCGCACCCTGTCGACCGAGCGGGCGCGGGCGTTCACGCAACGACTGACGGGATTCGACGACGTCGAAGCCGAGAGCCGAGCCTTCTCTCTGGCGATGACGCATCCCGATTTCGAGCCGGCGTTGAGGTTCCTGATGGAATGGCCGGCGCTCACCGAGGCGGCGCAGCTGATCGAAACGCGGGCTGAGGATGTCCAGTCAAAGCCCGAGGACGCGGAGCTTTGGGCCGCCCGCCTGCGCACACGCCAGCCGACGGCGGCGCGCATCCTGCTGCGCAAGGCCGCCGCAGCCGCCCTGCGACAGCGGAGCTTCGAGGTCAGCGAGCGGCTGAGCGCGGAGGCGGATGCAATCGACGCAGCCGCTTGATGTCCGACCTCAACCTGCGCCGACGGCGCGCTGGGCTTGCCTCGACAGATCTATGCGTCCACCCGGGAACACCCAGCGATTCGGCAGGAACGCATGGCCGGCCGCGTTGCAGGCGCTGCAGGGAACGTCGCTTCGGCCGTCGCCAAGCCTCGCAAATCCGACCGACAAGCGGTATGGTGCGATATGACTGAAATGCCCTTCCGCCAACGTGAATACATGCGCCAGCTCGCCACCAAGCACGGCGGCGACAAGAAAAAGGTGTGCGCGGCTTACGCCAAGGCCGAGCGCGACGGCCTGGTGAAGCGCTCGCGAGATGAGAACGATCTCTCTCCAGAGGCCCACGCTGACGTGCTCTGGCGCGATGCGCAGCGTTGGGGTTGGCTTAATTCCTAGTCACCGCTGAGGCCTCCTTGAGGCTGGCGCGGCGTCCGCGGGTAAGTCGCGGCGAGACAACGCCCGAACGGAATTTCGAACGGCGGGGACGCTATTCTCCGAACGCTGACGGATTGACCAGCAGAGTGTCCGTTTGTCGGTGGGACAGTCGGGTTGGGGCCAAGCGCTCGCCGTGGACCACGGGCCCGTCCAGGCGTTTCAGCGCCTAACGCCATCGCACGCCCAACGCTCATGCGGCTCACGATCCGCCACCGGTGGGCGACAAATTCATGAAATATCACGGGAAAAATTGGAGGCCTGGCCGAGAATCGAACTCGGGTGCGCGGATTTGCAGTCCGCTGCGTCACCACTCCGCCACCAGGCCGCCGGGGCGAGGCGGATCGCTAACAGAACCCGCCCACTGCGGCAATGTCTCTAGCAAGGCGCGATTGCCTTACCCTTAAGGGCGGACCTATATGCGGCCAGACGCTCCCCACGCTCTCGAGGACTCATGGTCGCCGACTTCTCCGCCGCGCGCTCGAACATGGTGGAAAGCCAGGTTCGCATCAACGACGTGACCGACGTGCGCATCCATGACGCGATGCGCCGCATTCCGCGCGAGGCCTTCGTGCCAGAGGGCCGCGCCTACCTGGCCTACGCCGACCTGGAAGTCGAATACGCGCCGGGCCGCTCGCTGCTGAAGCCGCGCGACATCGCCAAGATGATGCAGGCGCTGCGGCCGATGGCCGGCGAACGCGCCCTGGCCATCGCCGCGCCCTACGCCGCCGCCGTGCTCGAGGCCATGGGCCTCGAGGTTGTGCGCCAGGATGGCGAGGACCTGAGCCAGGCCCCGGGCGCCGACTTCGACCTGATCGTCTGCGAAGGCGCCGTGACCCGCGTGCCCCAGGCCTGGACCGATGCGCTGGCGCTGGGCGGCCGGCTAGGGGTGGTCGAACGCGACGGGCCGGTGGGCAAGGCGACGATCTATGTCCGCGCCCACGACGGCGTCGGCGCCCGTCAGATTTTCGACTCCACGCCGCCGATCCTGTCGGGGTTCGAGCGCCAGGCCGGCTTCGCCTTCCGATCCAGATTGAAACACCTTCGAAACCCGCTTGTGAAAAAAGCTTAAGGTCGCGGCCGCTGGCCGGAGCGGCGCGGGGACCCTAAGCACGCGGTCACTCTCGCTATTGTCGGGGACTAAGGCATGTCGAAACCTCGTCGCGGAGCGTTGTTCGTCGCGATTCTGAGCGCAGGCGCCAGCGGCGTGCTTGCGGCCCCGGCGGCCGCCGAGACCCTGGCCGACGCCATCGCGCTCGCCTATCAGTCCAACCCGACGTTGCAGGCCCAGCGGGGCACGCAGCGCGCCCTGGACGAGACCTACGTGCAAGCCCGTTCGGGCTATCGGCCGACCCTCAGCGTCTCGGCCTCGGCGACCTATCGCGAGATCGACGTGCCGGGCGCGGGCGGCGCCATCGACACCAACGGCGACGGCATTCCCGACACCATCGGGCGCGGCGGCACGACCATCGATCGCAGCGGCTCGACCGCCCTGGTGCTCAACCAGCCCGTCTACACCGGCGGACGCGTGGCGGCGGCGGTGTCCGCGGCCCAGGCCGACATCCTGACGGGGCGCGAGAACCTGCGCCGCGTCGAGGCCCAGATCCTCGCCCAGGTGATCACCGCCTACGTCGACGTCCGTCGCGACCAGGAGGCGCTGCGCATCCGCATCGAGGATCAGGGCGTGCTGCAGCGCCAGCTCGACGAATCGCGCGCCCGCTTCGAGGTCGGCGAGATCACCAGAACCGACGTCGCCCTGTCCGAGGCGCGCTACGCCGCGGCCCAGTCCCAGGCCCAGGTCGCCCAGGCGCAGCTGGCGATCAGCCGCGCCAGCTACACCGCCCTGGTCGGCCAGAGCCCCGGCGACCTCGCGCCCGAGCCGTCGCTGGCGGCGCTGCTGCCGGCCACCGTCGACGGCGCCTTCGACGTCGCCACAGAGAACAACGCGCAGATTCGCGCGGCGGAATACGCCGAGCAGGCCAGCCGCGCCCGGGTCGCCGGCGCGCGCGCCGAGCGCATGCCCAGCGTCTCGCTGCAGGGTCGACTGGGCTTCAGTGGCGAAGTCCAACCGATCGAGACCGACACCTGGTCGCGCAACATCACCGGCACGGCGTCGGTCAGCGTGCCGCTGTTCAGCGGCGGCCTGACCAGCTCGCGCATTCGCCAGCAGGTGGAACGCAACAATACCGACCGCATCACCATCGAGGTCGCGCGCCGCGCGGTGCTGCAGACGGTGACCCAGGCCTGGAGCCAGTTGATCTCATCGCGCGCCAACATCACCTCGACCGCCGAGCAGGTGAGGGCGGCGCGAATCGCCGCCGAGGGCACGCGGCAGGAACAGCAGGTGGGCCTGCGCACCACGCTCGACGTGCTGAACGCCGAGCAGGAGCTGCGGCAGGCGGAATTGTCGCAGATCGCCGCGCGCCACGACGAATATGTCGCCGCCGCCGCCGTGGTCGCGGCGATGGGCAGGCTGGAGGCCAAGAATCTCACGCCGACTGTGCCGCAATACGATCCCAAGACCCACTTCCGCGGCCTGCGCATCACCTGGGGCTGGGTGCCGTGGGAGGAGCCGATCGCCATCGTCGACGGCGCCTTGACGCCAAAGCCTGTCGAAAAGCCGGTGGAGGGCGCCATCGTGGCCACACCGCCGATCGGCGTGCCCGCCGCACCCATCGCCTCAACGCCGCCCGTGCAGTAGGCGTAGGCGCCCGGTTTCGCGCCTGACGCGAATCCGGCCTTGCGAAGCCGCCTGGAAATTGCACCATCGCGGCTGCGCGCCTAGGCTCGCGAAACGGATTCGTCTTTCCTCTTCCGAGCGCCCCTCATGTCCGAACAGTCCTCACAAGAACCGACCATGGAGGAGATTCTCGCCTCCATCCGGCGGATCATATCGGAAGAC
>NZ_JAUXZW010000151.1 GCF_030693805.1 Phenylobacterium sp. | reverse complement strand
TCGGCCAGGAAGAAATGGCGCAAACTCGATGGTCAGAACCGCCTGCCCGAAATCATCCAGGGGGTTGAATTCCGCGACGGCATCAAGCACGAATTCAAAGCCGCCTGATCAAACCGTCACCAACTTTCGGTCATAGCTCCTGAAAGGATGCGCGGTCGCCCAAGGCGGGACGTGACCAAGAGCAGAGCGTGAACCGTAGGACGCAACAGCAACCCTATCTGCGAGATCTGACAGTTCATCTCTTCGTCAGATTAGCAGCACCTGGGTGCCAACCTGCGCCAAATCGTAGAGCTCAATGACATGCTCATTGTAAAGACCGATGCAGCCGTTCGATGATCTGCGACCGATCTTCCGTGTATCATGGGTGCCGTGGATCAAATAAGCGGGCCATGACAAATACATTCCGCGGACACCCAGCGGGTTGTCCTTAGCGCCGCCCTCGACCATTGTCGGCCAGTCCGGGTTGCGTTCCAGCATCGAAGGAGTAGGACGCCACGGAGGGTTAACGGCCTTGCGGACAATTTCAGTTCTCCCACGTCTGGTCAGCTCTTCTGAAAGAGGGACTGATGTCGGATAGAGGCGGTAGATCGTCTTGTCTTCTGACCAATAATGTAGTGCGCGAGACGTAATGTCGACGAGGATAACACCTCGGTTCGTGTTCTCGAAGTAGTCCTGCCACTGCAGCATCCGGAAACTGGATATATTGTTCCGCACGGCGTCGGACACGGGAGCCTGAAACTCGGTAGTGCCCTCCTGTGCCAGTGCTGGTAAAGTCGCAATGCCAGCCATGCCGACGGCACCACTCAGCAAAGCCCGCCTCCCGATCCGATCATCTGCCATGGATCACTCCTTCACCTACTTCACTGCGTTTCGAAAAGGGCAGTATCTTCCTCTTGGCAACGTTACAAATCAAAGACGCGTCAACAGCGGACGGTTCGGGTTCAAAGGTCGACAAGCCCAGCGCTGGTGAACTTTCTACGCTTCGGATCGGACCGGAAGTCGTTCAACGTGTCGCGATGTTCTGACAATGCCGTGATCTGCAAAAGGATTCATTGCACCTCTAGTCACTGGAAGAATTAATCCTCGCCTCGCCATACGGAGGATTAAGCTGGATTGATCACTTCAGACCAACATTGTTTTTCCGCGGTGACAAGCTTCTTCAAGGTTTGTCGAATTTCCGCGGAGCTATGACCGAAAGTTGGTGACGGTTTGATCAGGCGGCTTTGAATTCGTGCTTGATGCCGTCGCGGAATTCAACCCCCTGGATGATTTCGGGCAGGCGGTTCTGACCATCGAGTTTGCGCCATTTCTTCCTGGCCG
>NZ_JAUXZW010000150.1 GCF_030693805.1 Phenylobacterium sp. | reverse complement strand
CGATGTTCGGCGACCGGCGCCTGGCGCTGGCCGTGGCCCGCGGCTCCGGTCCCGCCGTCGCGCAGCTGGGGGCCATCGCGCGGCAGGCCGGCACGCCGGTCAGCCTGCACGGCACGGGCGGCGCCTGGATGGTCGCCGACGCGAGCGCGGACGCGGATCGCCTGTTCGCCGCCGCCTATCACTCGCTGGACCGCAAGGTCTGCAACACCCTGAACGTCTGCTGCATCGTCCGCGGGCGGGCCGCCGAGCTGGTCCCGGCTTTCCTGCAGGCGCTTGAACGCGCCGGCGAGCGTCGCGCAGGCTGGAAGCTGCATGTAGCGGCGGGCTCGGAAACCTACCTCCCGGCCGGCTGGCTGGATCGCCGCGGCCCGGTTGTGCGCGCCGAGGGGGTCCGCGAGGAGGCGCTGGTGGAGATCATCGCCGACGCCGACCTCGCCCGCGAGTGGGAATGGGAGGAGACGCCGGAGGTCTCCTTGCGCATCGTCGGCGACCTGGACGAGGCCGTCGCCCTGTTCAACCGCTACAGTCCGCAGTTCACCGCCTCGCTGATCTCCTCGGACGCTGAAGCGCATCAGCGGTTCTACGCGGCGATCAACGCGCCATTCGTCGGCGACGGCTTCACCCGCTGGGTTGATGGCCAGTACGCCCTCGACCGGCCGGAGCTCGGCCTGTCGAATTGGGAGCACGGACGGCTGTTCGCGCGCGGCGCGGTGCTGGCCGGCGACGGCGTGTTCAGCGTGCGCACCCGCGTGCGCCAAACCGATCCCCACCTGGACCGCGCCGGCGCGCCGACGCCCGCGCGCAAGCCCTGAGCGGTAGCGCCGACCCGATGTGGCCCGCCCATCCCGCCGCCCGCGGTCCCGCCGCCGGCCGCCCCAAGGCCCTGCGCCTGGGGTTCACGCTTCAGCCCGGAATGCGCGTTGGCCTCTACGGCGGTTCGTTCAACCCGGCTCACGGCGGCCACGCCCATGTCGCCGAGACCGCGTTGACCCGGCTCGGACTGGATCAGGTGATCTGGCTGGTCTCGCCGCAGAACCCGCTGAAGCCCAGCGACGACATGGCCGGCGCCGCCGAACGCATGGCGTCGGCGCATCGGTGGGCGCGGGGGCCGTCGATGCGCGTCTCCGACGTCGAGCGCCGCCTGGGGTCGGCCTACACGGTCGACACCCTGCGCCGATTGCGGGCGCGCTTTCCGGCGGTGCGTTTCGTCTGGATCATGGGGGCCGACGGCCTGGCGTCCTTCCATCGCTGGAAGGGGTGGGCGGACATCCTGCGCGAGGTTCCCGTGGCCGTCGTGGCCCGCCCAGGGGCGAGCTTGCGGGCCCTGTCGTCGCCGGCGGCCCGGCGCTTCGCTTTCGCGCGACGCAGATCCGCCGCCGCCGCCACCCTGCCGGGCGCCTCGCCCCCCGCCTGGGTGTTCCTGGTTGCGCCGCTGCACTTCGAATCGTCCACTGCGCTGCGCAAAGCCGCCTCCGTGTAAGGCGGATTAACGTGTACGTGATGGCCGGCTGACCCGGCCACCGCGACGTGCTAGGCTCGCGCGTAGCGAGGATGACAAGGAGTAACCCGCTGGACCACGATTCCGCGCCGCGCGCGCAGAAGGATGACGGCCTGTCCGATCCTTCCCATCCCCAGGGCCGCATTCAAGCCCTGGAAGAGCTGATCCTGAGTCGACTTGACGACGACAAGGCGCAGGACGTTGTTTTCATAGACTTGAAGGGCAAGAGCGCCATGGCCGACGGCCTGGTGGTGGCGTCCGGCCGCTCACACCGCCACGTCGGCGCGATGGCCGACCACCTGCTGCGCGCCCTGAAGGAACAGGGCTACGGCAAGGCGCGCGTCGAGGGCATGCCGCATTGCGACTGGGTGCTGATCGACACCGGCGACGTGATCATCCACCTGTTCCGGCCGGAAGTGCGGTCGTTCTACAACATCGAGAAGATCTGGTCGGTGGAGCCGCCGACGCAATCCGTGGCGATGTGAGGGTCACGATCCTCGCCGTCGGCCGCCTGGCCAAGGGCCCGGAAGCCGACCTTGTCCAGACCTACGTCCAGCGCGCCGCCGCGGCGGGACGCTCGCTGGGCCTCTCCCCCGTGGACGCCGTCGAGGTTGAGGCGCGCAAGCCCGGCAAGGCCGCCGAGGCCGAGGTGCTGCGCCCGCACCTGGCCGGCGCCCATGTGATCGCCTGCGACGAGCACGGCGCGGCGCGCACCTCCCGCGCCCTCGCTATCGAGCTTGGACGCCTGCGCGACGAGGGAAACCGGCGCGCGGTGTTCGTGATTGGCGGCGCGGACGGCCTTGAGCCTGGGCTGGTCGAACAGGCCGATGCGACGCTGGCGTTCGGACCGCAGACCTGGCCGCATGCGCTGGCTCGCGTGATGCTGGCCGAGCAGATCTACCGCGCGACCACAATCCTCGCCGGCGGCCCCTACCATCGCGACTGAGGAAGGCCTAATCGAAGGCATGGCCGCCGTCCTGAAGCCCTCCTGCCTTCCCGCGCTGGCGATCGTCGCCACGGCGGCGATCGCGGCCGTGGCCGTCGCCCAACCGAGTGAGCGCGAGCGTCTGGAGCGGCTGAACCTCAAGGAAACGGTGCTTACCGCCGAGCAGGGCCGCAACATGAACCAGCTCTCCAAGCTGCTGTCGGTCCTGGAGCGCATCCGGCGCGACCCGCCGCCAGCGCTGCTGGTCAGCCCCGGCGACGCGCGCAACGCCGTGCGCGCCGCGATCCTGGTCAAGGCGATGACGCCTGAACTGCAGAAGCGCGCCCAGACCTACGCCGCCGAGGCCGGCGAGATCGCCCGTCTGCGCCGCCTGGCTGCGGTTCAGAGCGAGGCGCTGTTCACCGCCGAGAGCGAGCTGGCCGAACGCCCTGCCGGACTGCGGGGGGCGGTGACGCCTGGTGAAAAGCCGCAGGTGATGCCGGTTCTGCCGCCGACCATGCTGTCGATCCCGACTCCCGGGCCTATGAAACATGCATTCGGTGATCGTCTCGCGGGCGGTCTCAGCAACGGACTGACCCTCGACGCCCAACCGAACGCCATGGTCCGCAGCCCGGGCGACGGCCTCGTGCAATATGTAGGGCCGGTGAAGGGCTGGGGCGTTATATTGATATTGAGACTGTCGGGCGGATACCATCTGGTGCTGGCGGGTTTGGAACGGACGTCCGTTGACGTCGGACAATCCGTCGCGGCCGGAACGCCTGTCGGTTGGATGCCCGATGGAAGACAATCGGACTCGGAGCTCTATCTTGAGGTTCGGGATCAGGGCGCGCCCGTAGATCCGGCGCGTTGGTTGAAGATCGGGGCGCGTTAGCCTCGGGGTTGATTGGGGCCCGGACTGTTAAGCGGCTGTAGCTGCAAGGGAGCCTGACGGCAGGCGTATGAGAAAGTATCTTCTGATCGGCGCGTCCGCATTCGTCCTGGGCGCAGGCGCAATGGCCTATGTGAGCCAGCAAGCCCTGGCCGCGGCCCAGCCCAAGGCCAAGACCTACCGGATGCTCGGCCTGTTCGGCGACGTGCTGGACACCGTCGAGCGCCAGTATGTGTCCGAGGTGGACGACACCAAGCTGATCGAGTCGGCCATCGACGGCATGCTGACCTCGCTCGACCCGCACTCGGGCTATCTGAGCCCCGACAGTTTCGACGACATGCGCGATCAGACGCGCGGCGAGTACGGCGGCCTCGGCATCGAGGTCACCAGCGAAGACGGCGTGGTCAAGGTGATCTCGCCGATGGACGGCACGCCGGCGGCGCTGGCTGGCATCAAGGCCGGCGACTACATCACCGCGGTGGACGGCGCGAGCGTGCTCGGCATGTCGGTCACCGACGCGGTCAAGCAGATGCGCGGCAAGGCGGGCGAGCCTGTCGTGCTGACCATCGCGCGCGAAAAGTCCGACCCGTTCGACGTCAAGATCGTGCGCGAGGTGATCAAGCCCAAGTCGGTCACCGCCCGGATGGAGGGCGAGTACGGCTATCTGCGGATCGGCTCGTTCAACGAGAAGACCACCGACGAGACCGAAGCGGCGTTCGCCGACCTGAAGGCCAAGAACCCGAAGATGAAGGGGTTGGTGCTCGACCTGCGCAACAACCCCGGCGGCCTGCTCGACCAGGCGGTCGGCGTCTCCGACCTGTTCCTCGACGGCGGCGAGATCGTCTCGCAGCGTGGACGCGATCCTCGCGATGTCGAACGCTATAACGCCCGTCCTGGCGAGATCACCAACGGCCTGCCGATGGTGGTGGTGATAAACTCCGGTTCGGCCTCCGCCGCAGAGATCGTCGCCGGCGCCCTTCAGGACCGCAAGCGCGCCGAGGTCGTCGGCCTGACCAGCTTCGGCAAGGGTTCGGTGCAGACCGTGATTCCGCTGCGCGGCGGAATGGATGGCGCGCTGAAGCTGACCACGGCGCGCTACTACACGCCGTCTGGCCGCTCGATCCAGAAGACCGGTATCGACCCCGACCTGGAAGTGGCGTCGAGCCGCGAAGAGGCCCAGGCCATCGCCAACAAGGTGTTCCAGTTCAGCGAAGCCTCGTTCCGCAATGCGCTGAACGCCGATGAAGGCAAGATTCGCCGCGGCGCGCACGAGCCCGCCGAGGCGCCCCCGGCCGACTTCGACGCCAAGAAGGACTTCCAGCTCACCCGGGCCAAGGACGTGTTGCGCTTCGGCTCGGTCGCGGCGACGCCGAAGCTGCCGAAGCCCACCGCCAAGCTCGCCGAAGTGGTGACAGGAGCCCGTGTGGCCGTAGCCAAGCCCCCCGCCGCCAAGGACGCGATCGCCAAATAGGTCGGCCCGACAGGTCCAAGTGACGCAGCCGCAGTGCGACGGACGGGTTAAGCCCTTCGTTAACCATATTGACGGACCTTCCGCTCGGAGGCGTTCATCGTGCCGAGCTTTTCGAAGAAGTCCCTGAACCCGCAGCCTGCGGAACCGGCCCGTCGTCTCGACGCGGCGGCGATCGCGCGCACCGCCATCGCCAATCCCTACATGAGCGCGGGTGGCGCGGCGTTTCTGTTGCTGCTGACCATCGTCACCATGATCGCCGTCGGCGGCGACCCCAAGGCCGGCCAACCCAGCGTCCGGATCTCGCTGGCGCGGGTGGCGGGCCCGCTGGCCCCTCCCGGCTGGCGCGAAGCCCTGGCGCCCGAGCGCGCCGGCGACCCGTTGGTCAGCGAGGCGGTCTTCCAGCTTTCTCCGACCCCGTTGGAGCCGCAATGGAACGGTGGCGGCGAGGCGGTCATCACCTTGCCCGGCCAAAGCGCCAGCTTCGCGGCCGGCGACCCGCTGCCGACCGCGCCGATCGCCGGCCTCAGTGGTCCTGGGCCGTCCGGCCCACTGCCGATCATCGGCGCCGACGGCCGCACGCCGTTCGAAGGCTACGCCCGTCCGTTCACCCCCAATGGCCGCCCCAAGGTCTCGCTGATCATCGGCGGCCTGGGGTTGAACGCCAAGGCCACCCGCCAGGCCATCGAGGGCCTTGCGCCTGAGATCACCCTGTCCTTCGTGCCTTACGCCGAAGGCCTGCAGGGCTGGATCGACCTCGCCCGCGCCCACGGCCACGAAGTGCTGCTGGAGGCGCCGATGGAGCCGACCGACTATCCGGACAACGACCCCGGCCCCTATACGCTGATGACCACCGCGCCGGCGGCCGAGACGGTGAAGAAGCTGGAGTGGGTGCTGTCGCGCGCCACCGGCTACTTCGGCGTCACCAACTATCTGGGCTCGCGGTTCATGACCTCCGATCCGGCTCTGGCGGGATTCACCGCGGCGCTGTCGGCCAGGGGGCTGGCCTTCATCGACGATGGACAGGCGGCGCGCCGCGCCGGCGGCCTGCCGCGGGCGTCCGCCGACCGCATCGTCGACAACCAGCTCTCGGAAGCCGCCGTCGACCAGCAGCTCGCCGCCCTTGAGACCTCCGCCCAGCAGCATGGGCAGGCGCTCGGTTCTGGCTTCGCCTATCCCGTCACCCTGACCCAGGTCGCACGGTGGTCGGAGAGCGTCGAACAGCGCGGTTACCAGCTCACCCCGGCGTCCGCTCTGGCGACGCGCCGGTGAAGGACCTCTCGCAGTACCGGCCGAACGTCGGTGTCGTGCTGTTCAACGGAACTGGGAACGTCTGGCTCGGTCGGCGGGCGAACACGCCCGGTCCCTACAACTGGCAGTTCCCGCAGGGCGGCATCGACGACGGCGAGGACATCGCCGCCGCGGCCTTGCGCGAACTGGAGGAGGAGACCGGCGTCCACTCGGTCACTCGGCTGGGCCGCACCGACGGCTGGCTCACCTACGACTTCCCCGCCGACCACCAGGGCGCCAAGCAGATGCGCGGCTGGAGGGGCCAACGGCAGGTGTGGTTCGCCCTACGGTTCGACGGCGCCGACAGCGAAGTGAACCTGACCGGCCACGGGCATCCGGAATTCGACGCCTGGCGTTGGGGCTTCCTTGAAGAGGCGCCGGCGCTCGTCGTGCCGTTCAAACGGGCGGCGTACGAATCGGTCGTCGAGGCGTTCCTGCCGTTCGCGGCGCGCCAGCCGACGACGAGCGCCTAGCGCCTCTTGATAGCGAGCCGCACGAGGCCGATGACGGCGACGAGCGCCCAGACGCTCTCCATCACCACGGCCGACAGGTTGAAGTCGCTGGCCAGCGAATAGAGGATCAGGCCCGCGCCGACGAAGTTCGCCACGAGCGCCGGCGCGCGCTGGGGATCAAGTCGGCCCAACGCCGCGCCTCCGTAAGCGAAAAGGACCAGCAGGACCCCTATGAGTCCTGCGAGATCGCTCGCTCCGATCAGAACTTCCGCTCGCTGTAGAGCAGGGTCGCCTGGTCGTACTTGCCATTCAGAGCCGCTCCGTCGGGGCTCTTAAGCTGGACGAACACCAGGCCGGTGGATTCCTTGTCGGTGAAGTACTCCCACGACAGGGTGATGCGCTTGATGTTGTCTGGACCGACCATGAAGTCGTTGCGCTGCAGCTTCAGCTCGGGGTCCTGCAGGAAGGCGTAGATGTTCAGCGAGGTGATGATCGGCTGCTCGGCGCCGAGCGCGTAACGCAGGGCGATCTCGCAGACGTTGCGGTTGGAGCCTTGCGGCTGGATCGTCGCCGTGTAGGCCCGGTCGCCGGAGAGCGTGATGGCGTAGGCGCCGCCACGGGCCTTCTTCATGCCGGCGCTCTTGGCGAGCTGATCGAAATTGCCGCCCTTGACCAGGGGCACGCAGACGCTCTGGAGCAGCGTGGTCACTGTGGCGCCGTCGCCGGTGGTCGGCAGGGTCGGAACAGCGCCCGCGGAGTCCGCGGAGGCCGGCGCGGCGCTGGGCGCGCTGGCGGTGGCGC
>NZ_JAUXZW010000147.1 GCF_030693805.1 Phenylobacterium sp. | reverse complement strand
CTGGGCAATGTGGAGGTACGGCTGGTGTCGACGGACGGCGCGCCGGTGCGATCCGACACCGGGCTGATCTATCCGGCGGACGCGAGCTTCGCCACCTGCCCCAAGGACCTCGACATCCTGTTCGTGCCGGGTGGACTGAAGGGTTCGATCAAGCAGATGCGCGATCCCGCCACGCTGGATTTCCTCGCCGACCGGGGTGCTCGGGCCAAGTACATCACCGGTATCTGCACGGGCACGCTGGTGCTGGGCGCCGCAGGCTTGCTGAAGGGCTACAAGGCCACCGGCAACTGGCAGGTGCGCCAACTGCTGCCGCTGATGGGCGCCGAGCTGGTCCCCGATCGCGTGGTCATCGACCGCAACCGCATCACTGGCGCGGGCGTCACCGCGGGAATCGACTTCGGTCTGCAGATCGTCGCCATGCTGCGCGGCGAGCCCTATGCGCGGATGCTGCAGCTGGTGTTCGAATACGATCCGCACCCGCCGTTCAACTCCGGCAGCCCGACCACCGCCAGCAAGGCGTTGGTCGATCACCTGATGACCAGTCGCGCCGCCGACATCGAGGCCGCACGTCTGGCCGCGGTCGCTTCGCCCGCCGGCTGACGGGAACGGATCTGCGGTTCGCCGATTCCCTCGTTCTCAAGCGAAGGAGAGCTCCATGCCCCGCGAACTCATCGACACCGGCACGGACAAGCGGTTCGTGCGCCGAGACGACAAGGGTCAGTTCAAGGAGGTCGTCGACGTCGGCAAGTCGCTGTCTGTCGACTCCCGCCAGAAGGCCAAGACCAAGGTCAAAAAGGGCGACGGCGACCGCGGCGACCGTTGAGGATCGCCACCTACAACGTGAATGGCGTCAACGGCCGGCTGGTCAACCTGCTGGACTGGCTGGCCGACACCGCGCCGGATGTCGTCTGCCTGCAGGAGCTGAAGGCGCCGCAGGAACGCTTCCCGCTGGCTGAGATCGAGGCTGCGGGCTACGGGGCTATCTGGCACGGGCAGAAGAGCTGGAACGGCGTTGCGATCCTCGCCCGCGACGCCCAGCCGATCGAGACGCGACGCGGGCTGCCCGGCGACGCGCAGGATACGCAGAGCCGTTACATAGAAGCGGCGGTTGGGGGGGTGATCGTCGCCAGCCTCTACGCGCCCAACGGCAATCCGCAGCCGGGCCCGAAGTTCGAGTTCAAGCTGGCCTGGTACGAGCGCCTGCGCACGCACATGCTGTGGCTGGCCTCGACGAAGCAGCCGGTGGTTGTCGCCGGAGACTTCAACGTCATGCCCACCGACTTGGACGTCTACGCGCCGGAACGCTGGGTCGACGACGCGCTGTTCCATCCGAAGGTGCGCGAAGCCTATGCGCGGCTGCTGGAGGACGGTTGGACCGACGCAATCCGAGAGCTGCATCCTGGCGAGCGCATCTACACCTTCTGGAAGTACCTACGGAATGCGCTGGCCCGGGACGCAGGCCTACGCATCGACCACCTGCTGCTGAGCCAGGCGTTGAAGCCGCGGCTGCAGGCCGCCGGCGTCGACCGCGCCTATCGCGAACGCGAGAAGGCCAGCGACCACGCGGCCACGTGGATCGAACTCGCCGACGGTTGAAGAAGACTCAGGCGGGCAGGGCTTGCAAGGAAAGGGCGTTGACTGCGGCTGCGCCGTACATGGTGTTGTCGAAGATGCACCAGCACTCCTGCGCCTCGCTCGACGCCAAGCTGCCGGCCAGGGCGGCCAGGGCTGCTGCGTCGTAATCGGAGACGTACATCCGCGGCGAGCCATGCAATCGCCAGTAGGCCAGACCCGTCCAGCCGCCGGGGGATGACGCCAGCGGATGCGGCGCGGGATCGGCGGCGACACGGGCGATGCGATGGGCGATCAGCAGGTCGTCCGCGGCGCCCTCGAACCAGCTCGCGTGGCGTGGTTCACAGGCGACGGATCCGCTCCACTGGGTCCGGAGATCATCGAAGAAACGCGTCGCGACGACGGCGTCGAACGCCAACTTGGGTGGAAGCTGGACGAGCAGCGGCCCGAGCTTGTCGCCCAAGCCGCCGACCTGCAGCAGGAACGCCGCCAGGCGCTCCGCACAATCAACCAGCCTCGCCTCGTGTGTGATGGCGCGCGGCGCCTTCACGGCGAAGCGGAAGCCATCAGGCGTAGCGTCGCGCCAGCGTTCATAGGTCTGCCGGCGGTGCGGGCGATAGAAGCTGGAGTTCACCTCGACGGCCGACAGACGGGCGGCATAACGCTGCAGCACCGAGCCGTCTGCAGGAAACGCGTCGGCGACCGCGCGCGGGACGGACCAGCCGGCCGTCCCGATGCGCAGTCGCCCGCTCTGCATCGCGCGTCAGGCCGCCAGGCGGTCGGCGCTGGCGAACGGATTGACGCCCAGGCGCACCGGCCAGGCGGCGCCGCCCGCGACCCGGCCCAGCAGGCCGGTGATGCGGTGGAACTCATCCAGCGCGGCGGCGAACGCGGCGCCGCTGACGCTGACCTGCAGCGCCAGCAGGTCCTGAGGCGAGCGGACCTGGGTCAGCGCGCTGAACGCCTGCGCGTTGCGTTGCAGGGTCTCCTGACCAAAGCGCGCGACGCCTGTGAACAGGTCCTGCAACGCTTCCGACGCGTCGGCCGCCACGGGCTCAGCAGCGGCTTGCAGGATCTCGGCGGCCTCGACCGGAGCCTCGAGCAGTCGCAGGGCGACCGGTTCGGCGGCCTCGGTCTCGACCGTCTCGGGACTCGCATCCGACACGGTTTCGGCAGCGGCCTGGGCCTGCTCGGCGGCGGCGTCGAACGCCGCGAACGCCTCGGTGGCGGCGGGCTCGACGTGTTCGAATGGCTCGGGCGGTTTGGGTGGTTTGGGCATGGGAAATCTCCTTTGTTGCACTGCAACGTGCGAGGCGACGATCGGCGCCAACGCTCTAGCTAAGTTATGTGACGCGGGAGCCAGCGGCCGGCGATGCGCGTTGTCGGCCCATGCAGTCACGTTGGCCGGCGCGCCTATGGATCGTGCGACATGGTGAGAGCGCCGGTAATGTCGCGCGCGATCTGGCGATGGCCTCGGGGTCGTCACGGATCGACATTTCCCAGCGCGACGTCGATGTGCCCCTGAGCCCGCTGGGCGAGGAACAGGCCCTGGCGCTTGGTCGCTGGTTTTCAACGCTCGCAGAGCATGAGCGTCCGCAGGTGGTGCTGTCCTCGCCCTATCTGCGCGCGACAAGCACCGCCGAACTGCTGGCCTCGGTCGGCGGCGTAGCGTCGGATGCGCCTCCCAGGGCGATCGACGAGCGACTGCGCGAGCGCGAGTTCGGCATACTCGATCGCCTGACCACTGGCGGCGTGCGCGAGTTCCACCCGGAGCAGGCGGAGTTCCGCCGGCTGCTGGGCAAGTTCTATCACCGGCCGCCCGGCGGCGAGAGCTGGTGCGACGTGATCCTGCGGCTGCGCAGCGCGCTCGACACCGTCAGCCTGCACTACGCCGAGCGCCGGGTGTTGATCGTCGGCCACCAGGTGGTGGTGTTGTGCCTGCGTTACCTGCTGGAGAACCTCACCGAGCAGAGCCTGCTGGAGATCGACGCCACCGCGGAGGTGGCCAACTGTGGGGTCACGGAATACGCGTTCGACCCGCAGGTCGCGCCGGACGGGGCGCTGAAGCTGCTCCGCTACAACTTCACGGCGCCGCTCGAACAGGGCGGCGCCCCGGTCACTTCGAAACCCGACGCGATCGCAGGCGCGCGATGAGCGCGCCGCTCGCCGTGTCGCTCGACACGCTGGCCAATGCGTTCCCCCTGCCCGCCCTGCACCAGGGCGCCGACAAGGAGACGCGCGGGCGAGTGCTGGTGGTCGGCGGCGGCGCGCAGGTCCCGGGTGCGCCGATCCTCACCGGCGTCGCGGCGT
>NZ_JAUXZW010000143.1 GCF_030693805.1 Phenylobacterium sp. | reverse complement strand
GCCAGGTTGAGCAGGCGCAGCAGGTTGCTGGCGGCGCTGCGCGAGCGGCCCACGGCCTGCGCGGCGGTTTCGTGAGTGAGCCCAAACTCCTTGATCAGGCGCTGCAGGCCCTGGGCTTCTTCCAGCGGGTTGAGGTCTTCGCGCTGGATGTTCTCGATCAGCGCCATGGCGGCGGCGGCCTCGTCGGGCACCTCGCGCACCAGCACCGGCACCGTGTCCAGCCCGGCCAGGCGCGAGGCCCGGAAGCGCCGCTCGCCGGCGATGATCTCGAACTTGCCCGCGTTGTCGCCAGCGCTGAGGCGGCGCACCAGGATGGGCTGCATCACGCCCTGCGCCTTGATGGATTCGGCCAGCTCGTAGAGCGCGCCTTCGTCCATGTGGGTGCGCGGCTGGTACTGGCCGGGCACCAGCTGGTCCAGCGTCAGGCTGGACGGCGAGCCTTCGGCGGCGCTGGGCGCGGGCACGGTCTCATCGACCTTGGGGCCCAGCAGCGCTTCGAGGCCACGGCCGAGGCCTTTGGGTTTTTTGGTGATCACGGGTTCAGCCCTTGTTCAAAGTGTTCAGCCAGGCACGGCCTTCGGGCCAGTCGCCCAGGCCAGACTCGGCGTTGATGTGGCCACGCGCCCCCAGGTCCACGAAGTGGCTGCCCCAGGCCTGGGCCAGGGCCTGCGCTTTGTCGAAGCGGCAATAGGGGTCGTTGTGACTGCCCACCAGAATGCTGGCAAAGGGCAACGGCTGGCGAACGATGGGGGCCCAGCTCGGCAGCTGCGGGCCCAGGTCGGGGTGTTCGGTGTCGCCCGGCGCCACCAGCAGCGCGCCCAGCACGCGGGCGGTGTTCAAGGAATGGGCGGCCCAGGCGGCGGTGAGGATGCAGCCCAGGCTGTGCGCCACCAGCAGCGCGGGGCGTTCGTCCTGCAGCAGCACCTCTTCGAGCCGGGCCATCCAGTCGCCGCGCCGGGGGGTTTCCCAGTCGTGCTGCGCCACGCGCTGGTCGCCATACAGCGCTTCCCAGCGGCTCTGCCAGTGGTCGGGGCCGCTGTTCAACCAGCCGGGCAGCACCAGCACACGCGGTGTCATGGTTTCATCGAACCGAGGCGGTCCACCATCTCTTGCGCAAAGGCCACAAAAGCCTGGCTGCCCCGG
>NZ_JAUXZW010000121.1 GCF_030693805.1 Phenylobacterium sp. | reverse complement strand
GGCGCTCAAGGGCCTGCTGGAGGCCGGCGTGCGGCCAACACAGGGTCGGCTCACGCTGGTGTTCGCCAACCTCGCTGCTTTCGACCGCTTCGACCCGGCTGACCACGACGCTTCGCGTTTTGTGGACGAGGACTTGAACCGCCAGTGGTCCGTCGAGCGCATGGACGCGCCGACCAGTCGCGAGCGCCGCCGCGCGGCCGAGTTGCGGCCTTTTGTGGAACAGGCCGACTGGTTGCTCGACATCCACTCCATGCACGAGCGCGCCGCGCCGCTGTTGCTGACCGGTGTGCAGCCACGCAACCAGGCGCTGGCACGGGCCATGGGCAACCCCGAACACATCGTGGTGGACGCCGGCCACAAGGACGGCGTGCGCATGCGCGACTTCGGCCGTTTTGGCGTGCCCGATGACCAGGCGCCCGAAACCCGCTCGCTGCTGGTGGAATGTGGCTTCCACGGCGACCCCAGCAGCCGCGATGTGGCGCACGACATGTGTGCGCGTTTCCTGCTGGCTTCAGGTGGGTTGTCGTCGGACGAGGTGGCGGCAACGCTGCCCGGCTGGACCCTGCCGGCCGCTGCCCGGCAATGGGCACTGGAGGTGACCGGCCCGGTGGTGGCGCGCAGCGCCGGTTTCCGCTTCCACCAGCCCTTCCAGGGCCTGGAGTGCATCGCGAAGGCCGGCACCGTGATCGGCGACAACGATGGCGAACCCGTGACCACGCCCTACGACGACTGTGTGCTGGTCATGCCCTCGGTGCGGCAGGCGCGCGCGGGTGTGACCGTGGTGCGCTTCGCGCGACGCCGCCCGCTCTGAGCGCGCGGCACAATGGGGCCATGACCGATCGACCCTCCCCCGACGGCCGTCCCGACGAGCCCGCGCCCGAAGCCGCCTCGGCGGCCCCCACGCTGATCTACCCCTGTGGCGAGCCGCCCGCGCCGGGCCAAGTGCGCGAGGTCGCGCCCGGCGTGTTGTGGCTGCGCATGCCGCTGCCGTTTGCGCTCAACCACATCAACCTCTGGGCTCTGGCTGACGAGGACGAACACGGCCCCGGCTGGGCCATCGTGGACACCGGCACCAAAACCCCCGAGACCCTGGCCGCCTGGCGCCAGCTGATCGCACCCGACGGCCCGCTGGCCGCCACCCCGCAGGGCGCGCGCATCACCCGCGTGTTGTGCACCCACATGCACCCCGA
>NZ_JAUXZW010000119.1 GCF_030693805.1 Phenylobacterium sp. | reverse complement strand
AGGCCCAGCACCTTCATGCGCTCCAAGGTCTGCAGGCCATTGAGGCCGGGCATCTGCCAGTCGACCAGGGCCACATCGAAGGGATGGCGCTGGTGATCGGCCTCCACCGCCGCGGCCAGCGCCGCCGCGCCGGAGGCCACCGCCTGCACGTCAAAGCCCATCTGCACCAGGGTGTGCGTGAGCACGGTGCGCGCGCTTTCGTTGTCGTCCACCACCATCACGCGCCGCCCCACCAGGTCGCTGTGCTGTGGCGGCTGGGGCCGCTGCGCCGCGGCCACGCCCAGGGTCACGGTGGCCCAGAAGGTGGAGCCGACGCCGGGCTCGCTCTCCACGCCGACCTCGCCGCCCATGAGCTCGACCAGCTTGCGCGTGATGGCCAGCCCCAGGCCGGTGCCGCCAAACTGGCGCGTGGTGGACGAGTCGGCCTGCTCGAAGCTGCGGAACATGCGGGCCTGCTGCTCGGGCGTGAGACCCACCCCGGTGTCGCGCACCGCAAAACGCAGGCGCACCTGCTGGTCGCCGCCCGATTCGACCCGCACCAGCACATGCACCTCGCCCCGCTCGGTGAACTTGATGGCGTTGTTGGTGTAGTTGATCAGAACCTGCCCCAGGCGCAGCGGGTCGCCGATCAGCCAGGGCGGCACGTCGGGGGCGACGTCGTAAACCATCTCCAGGCCCTTGTCGCTGGCGCGCTGTCCGACCAGCCCGGCCAGGTTGTCCAGCAGCACATCGAGTTCGAATTCGATGTGCTCGACCGTCATCTTGCCGGCCTCGATCTTGGAGAAGTCGAGGATGTCGTTGATGATGCCCAGCAGGTGCTGGCCCGAGCGCTGTATCTTCTCCAGGTAGTCGCGCTGGCGCGGCGACAGGTCGGTCTTGAGCGCCAGGTGGCTCATGCCGATGACCGCGTTCATGGGTGTGCGTATTTCGTGGCTCATGTTGGCCATGAACTCGCTCTTGGCGCGCGCCGCCAGCTCGGCCTGCTGGGTGGCGTCGCGCAGGGCCAGGGTCACGCGCTGAAGGTTCTCGCGCATGACGGCCAGGCGGCCCATCACGCTGCTGGGTTCG
>NZ_JAUXZW010000109.1 GCF_030693805.1 Phenylobacterium sp. | reverse complement strand
GGCGGATGATCGCCTCGATCTCGTCGCCGGTGCCGACCGGCACCGTCGACTTGGTGACGATCACCGTGAAGCCGTCGATCAGGCCGGCGATCTCCTCGGCGGCGGCGTAGACATAGGACAGGTCTGCATGCCCGTCGCCGCGCCGCGACGGGGTGCCGACGGCGATGAACACCGCGTCGGCCTCGGCCACGGCCTTCGCGGCTTCGGTGTCGAAGTACAGCCGCCCGGCGCGCACGTTCTGCGCGACCAGCAGGTCGAGGCCGGGTTCGAAGATCGGGATGCCGCCGCCCTTGAGGCGTTCGATCTTGCCGGCGTCCTTGTCGATGCAGGTCACCGTGTGGCCGAAGTCGGCGAAGCACGCCCCGCTGACCAGGCCGACGTAGCCTGTCCCAATCATCGCCACGTGCATGAACGGCTTCCCTGCGGGCTATGGAGCGCAAAGCGGCGCTCTGACATACGCCGGCCGCGGCGACAATCGCGCCGCCGCGCCGGCGTCAGATTTCCTGGTTGTACGCGCCGACCTGGGCGCGTTTGCCCAAGCGGGGCTTAACTTCCTCGCGGAACAACGCTCGCATATCGTCCTCCGATTGCGTGCTTTCGACGACCACCACGATCTCCGGCTTGTTGGACGAGGCGCGCACCAGCACCCAGGAGCCGTCCTCCAGCGCCACGCGCACGCCGTTGACGGTGATCAGGTCGATGATCTTGCGGCCCAGGATCCTGGTCCCCGCGTCGCGCAGCGCCGTGTATTCCGCCACCACGTCGTCGACCACGCCGTACTTCACCTCGTCGGCGCAGTGCGGCGACATGGTCAGCGAGGTGTAGGCGACGGGCAGGGCGTGCTTCAGCTCCGACAGCTTCTTGGTCGGGTTGCGGTCGAGCATCGACAGGATCGCCGCGGCCGAGACGATGCCGCAGTCGTAGCCGCGCCCGATCGGCGGGTTGAAAAAGAAGTGGCCGCTCTTCTCGAAGCCGGCCAGCGCGCCCAGCTCGGCGGTCTTGCGCTTGATGTAGCTGTGGCCGGTCTTCCAGTACACGGTGGTCGCGCCGTTGGCGTGCAGGATGGGGTCGGTGGCGAACAGGCCGGTGGACTTCACATCGACCACGAAGGTCGCGTCCTTGTGCAGCGCCGACAGGTCGCGGGCCAGCATCAGCCCGATCTTGTCGGCGAAGATCTCCTCGCCCTCGTCGTCGACCACGCCGCAGCGGTCGCCGTCGCCGTCGAAGCCCAGCGCCAAGTCCGCGCCATGGTCGCGCACCGCTTGGGCCATGGCGTGCAGCATGACGCTGTCCTCGGGGTTGGGATTGTACTTGGGGAAGGTCCAGTCGAGGTCGCAGTCCATCTCGATCACAACGGCGACGCCCATGCGGCGCAGGGCTTCGGGCGCGAAGGCGCCGGCGGTGCCGTTGCCGCAGACGCAGACCACCTTTAGCGGCCGGCTGATGCTGGCGCGCGAGGCTGCATCGGCGATGTAGCGTTCGGCGACACCGTCCACCTGGGTGAGCTTGCCGTCCGGGCGCTCCACCCAGTCGCCGTTCAAGACGATCTCCTTCAGCCGGCCCATCTCCTCGGGCCCGAAGGTAAGGGGACGCTGGGCGCCCATCTTCACCCCGGTCCAGCCGTTCTCATTGTGGCTCGCGGTGACCATGGCGACGCAGGGCGCGTCGAGGTCGAACTGCGCGAAATAGGCGGTTGGGGACAGCGCCAGGCCGATGTCCAGCACCTCGCAGCCCGCGGCGATCAGGCCCAACGTCAGCGCCTGCTTGATGCTCAACGAATAGGATCGGAAGTCGTGGCCGACGACGATGCGCTTCTGGCCGAGCTCGTGGATGTAGGTCCCGAGCCCCATGCCCAGCGCCTGGACGCCAAGCAGGTTGATCTCCGGGCCGAACAGCCAGCGCGCGTCGTACTCGCGAAAGCCGGTCGCCTTGACCAACGGGACGGTTTCGAAAGCGGCGGTGTTGGGGACGAGGTCGGCGCGAGGGACGTGCATCGCTTCTCCGGGGGCAAGATCAGCGGGTTGTTAGAACGCCCCGCGGTTAAGGCCAACCCAACGCTCGGCCGCAAAGCTTGGTTCTGTCCGGCTAGATCACGCCGGCGCGCAGCAGATCGTGGACGTGCAGGATGCCGACGGGCCGGCCGGCTTCGACGACGAACAGCACCGTCACCGCCGGCGCAGGGTCGCTCATGATGGACAGCGCTTCGGCGGCCAGCATGCCGGGCGGGGCGGTCTTGCGCGGGCCGGGCGTCATCACCTCACCCGCCGTCCGCTCCAGCAGGCCGTCGATGTGGCGGCGCAGATCGCCGTCGGTGATCGCCCCCAGCAGGCGGCCGTCCGCATCCTGCACGCCGACCACGCCCCAGCGCTTCTCGGTCATCACCAGCAATGCCTCGCGCATCGAGGCCCCGGAGGCCACCAGCGGCAGTTCGTCGGCCCCATGCATCAGATCTGCGACCGTGCGCAGCATGGCCCCCAGCTTGCCGCCCGGGTGGAACACGCGAAAATCCGACGGAGCGAAACCCCGGCGCTCCAACAGGGCGACAGCTAGCGCGTCGCCCAGGGCGATCTGCAGGGTGGTCGAGGTGGTGGGCGCATTCAGTTCGTCGGCGGCCTCAGGCGCGTCGACCAGTTGTAGGACGATGTTCGCCGCGCGGCCCAGCGCGCTGTCGGGCCGCGCGGTCAAAGCGATCAGCGGGATCTTGAAGCGCGAGGCGTAGGCCAGCACGTCGGCCAGCTCCCGCGTCTCGCCGGTCTTGGACAGCGCCAGGATCACGTCGTCCTCGCCGATCATGCCGAGGTCGCCGTGGCTGGCCTCGGTGGCGTGGACGAACATGGCGTTGCTGCCGGTGGACGCGAAGGTTGCGGCGATCTTGCGCGCTACATGGCCGGACTTGCCGATGCCGGTGCAGATGATCCGCCCCTTCGCGGCGTAGAGCACGTCGACGGCGACGGCGAACGCCTCGCCCAGGGCGTCGGCCTGGGTCCGAAGGGCGTCAGCTTCGGCGGTGAGCACCCGGCGGCCGATGGCGATGGCTTCGGAAGGGGTCATTGCGAAGGCGCGATCGCCTCGGTCTGCAACTCCCGCACCGCCTGACGGGCGCGCTCCATGCGCCGCACCGCCGAATCGGTCGCCTTCTGCATGGCGGCCTTCATCTCCGGCGTGCGCTGCACCGGCGTGTGGCCGAAGGGCGCGGGCGAGCGGTCGCCGAGGCCTTGCGGCCACACCAGCGCCAGCGCGATGACGCCGGCGGCGAGCGCGCCCAGGATCGGCAGATAGAGGCGGTCTAGCATGGCGCACGGTATAGCCGCTCCGTGCAGCTCAGGCCAAGCGCGCCGCGCGCGCCGCGCTTGACGCCGGCCTTTCGCCGCCCTAGCGCCAGTCGGACCCGAAGCCCAGGAGGATCCCGCCTTGCCGAAGCTCGTGCTGCTGCGCCACGGCCAGAGCCGCTGGAATCTTGAGGACAAATTCACCGGCTGGGTCGACGTCGACCTGACTCCGGAAGGCGAGGCGCAGGCGCGCAAGGGCGGCGAGCTGATCAAGGCCGCGGGCCTGTCCTTCGACCGCTGCTTCACCTCGGTGCTGACGCGCGCGATCCGCACATCGTGGCTGGCGCTTGCCGCCGCCGGGCAGGCTTATGTGCCTGAGGTCAAGGACTGGCGGTTGAACGAACGGCACTATGGCGGCCTCACCGGGCTCAACAAGACCGACACCGCGGCGAAGTTCGGCGCCGAACAGGTCAAGGTCTGGCGCAGATCCTACGACGTCCCGCCGCCGCCCCTCGCGGCTGGAGGCGAGTTCGATTTCGCAGCCGACCGCCGCTACGCCGGCGCGCCCGTGCCCGATACCGAGAGCCTGAAGACGACCCTGGAACGCGTCGAGCCCTATTGGAGCGCCGAGATCGCGCCGAAGCTCGTCGCGGGCGAGACCCTGCTGATCGCCGCCCACGGCAATTCCCTGCGCGCCATCGTCAAGCTGCTGTACGGGCTGGACGACGTGGCGATCATCGGCGTCGAGATCCCGACCGGCAATCCGCTGCTGATCGAGCTCGACGCCCAGCTTCGTCCGGTGGCGGCCCGCTATCTCGACCAAGGCCGCGCCGAGGCCTTGCCCGCCGCGGCATGAGCGCGCTCGACGAGGACCTGATGCGCCGCGCCATCGACCTGGCGCGCGCCGTCGTCGGGAACACCGGCGACAATCCGGCGGTGGGTTGCGTCGTGGCGCTGGACGGCCAGGTGGTGGGCGAGGGCGCCACCGCGCCAGGCGGCAGGCCCCACGCAGAAGAGCGTGCGCTGAAACAGGCCGGCGACAGGGCGCGCGGCGCCGTCGCCTATGTCACCATGGAGCCTTGCGGCGCCCGCTCGGCGGGCGGCCGCAGTTGCGCCGAGCGGATGATCGGCGCCGGTGTCTCCCGGGTCGTGGTGGCGTCCGAGGATCCGTCGACCTTCGCCGGCGGCAAAGGCCTGGCGCGCCTGAGGGCGGCCGGCGTGATGCTCGACCTGGGGTTGTTGGCTGACGAGGCGGCCAGCCTCTATTCCAGCTACACGCCCGCGGGAAAAGCCGGCCCGCCGGCCTAAGTCCACGAAATACGTCGTTAATCTGCGCGGCCTAGGCTGTTGGTGAATCCCTCGTTCACTAAGTTCAAATCCATGTCCGCATCCCCCGCGACCGCCACCTCTTCCAGGCGCCTGACCCAGGCCGAAGTGGATGTCATCTGCGCCAAGCACGACCGGCTGTGGACGTCCAAGCCGGGCGGCGCACGCGCCGTCTTCGCGTGGAAGGACCTTTCCGGTCTGGATCTGCGTGGGCGCAATCTCTGCGACGCCGACTTCACCGGCGCCTGTCTCGCCGACTGCCGCATGCAGGGCGCGCGCCTGGACCACGCCACGCTATTCGGAACCGACCTGCAGAACGCCCAGATGCAGGAGGTCTCGCTTCGCCGTGCCGATCTGCGCGGCTCCTGCCTGCGCGGGGCGAATCTGAGCGGTGCCGACATGTTCGAGGCCGACCTGCGCGAAGGCGCCATCGCCGCCGTCGACAAGGAGAAGGGCCTGCGGATGCTTGAGGCCGTCAGCCGCCCGGGCCAGGCCCAGGGCGCGATCCTCGCCGGCGCCAACCTGGAGCGCTCCAGGCTGTCCGGCGTCATGGCCGTACGCGCCGATTTCACCGACGCGGTGATGAAGGACGCCAAGCTGGTGCGGGCCAATCTGAAGCAGGCGACCATGACCGGCGCGAACCTCGCCGGCGCGGATCTGTCGGGCGCCGATCTCGCCGGCGCGGATCTGCGCGACTGCATCCTTGTGGGCGCCCGCACCCAATCGTGGAACGTCAGCGACGCCAACATGGCCGGCGTGCTGACCGATCAACCGATGGGCACGGCGGTCGACGACATGCCCTACCAGGCGATGATCCGCGATCACGCCCTGTGGTGCGAGACTGGAGGCGCGGAGGGCAAACCCTCGGTGTTCGACAACGCCGACCTGCGCACGCTGGAGTCGATCCGCGGCTACAACCTGACCGCCCTATCGGCCAAGGGCGCGGTGTTCTACGGCCTCGACATGGAGGGCGTGCAACTGCAAGGCGCACACCTGGAGGGCGCCGACCTGCGGGCCTGCAACCTGCGGCGGGCCGACCTGCGCGGCGCGCGCCTGCTGGGTGTGAAGCTGGGGGGAGCGGATCTGCGCGACGCCCAGATGGGGCCGCTGTTGCTTGGCGCCGACCGCGTGCTGCCCTGCGACCTTACGGGCGCGAGCCTCAAGGCCGCAGATCTTGCACGCGCCGATCTGCGCCAGGCGCTGCTGGTCGGCGCCGATCTTTCGCGCGCCAACTTCACCAACGCGGTGCTCAAGCAGGCCAACCTCAGCGGCGCCGTACGCGAGGGTTCGCGCGGCCTGGACGGCGCGATCTGACGCTGCGCGAAGCTGCGCATTAATCCTTTCGTCTCTCCTGAGACCTACGTTCTGCGACTGACCATTCGCTGTCCGGGGAGGGATCCGAATTGACCGCCACCGCCGCCCTGTCCGGCCGCCGCCGCCTGTCCGCGGGCGACCTGGAGATGATCCTTTCAGCCCATGAGAAGCTGATCGCGGGACGTCCAGGCGGTAAGCGCGCGTCGCTGCGATTCGCCGACTTCTCGGGCATGGACCTGTCGGGCCGCAACCTGTCGGACGCCGATCTCTCCGCCTCGGTGTTCGAGGGCGCCAAGCTGGTCGGCACGAACTTCACCCGCGCCAACCTGTTCGGCTGCGACCTGCGCAAGGCCAACCTGCGTCGCGCGATCCTGGTGCGCGCCGACATGCGCGGCGCGTGCCTGAGCGGCGCTGACCTCAGCGAGGCCGACCTTACCCAGGCCGACTTCCGCGAGGGCCAGGTGGCGGTTCCACACCCCAGCCGCGGCCTGGCCTCAGTGCGCCACGAGACGCGCAGCGGGGAGATGGACCACGCCAACCTCGCCGGCGCGACGCTCGACGGCTCGCAACTCGACGGCGTCTCCGCCTTCGCCGCCGATTTCTCCGACTGCTCGCTGAGGGGCGCCAAGCTATCCGGCGCGAACCTCAAGGAAGCCAACCTGTCCGGCGCATTGCTGGAGGGCGCCGAGATCGGCGGGGCGAACCTGGAGGGCGCGAACCTGACGGGCGCCGTGCTCACCGGCGTGAACATCGCCGGCGCGCGGATGTCAGGCGCCAAGATGGGCGGCAGCCTGTCTGCGCCCACGCCCGAGGTGGTCGCCCGCGCCGAGCAACTGTTCGATATGGCCGCCGCCCACCAGGCTTGGTGCCGGACCGGCGGAAAGGAAGGTGCGGCGGCCGTGCTCGACGGCGAGGACCTGCGTTCGCTGGCCGGGCGCCTGAAGGGCTTCCGGATGACCGCGATCAGCGCCCGCAACGCCTGCATGGTCGACCTGGACCTGAGCGGCGCGCAATTGCAGGGCGCCAATCTGGAAGGTGCGGATCTGCGCGGCGCGCGGCTGTGCGACGCCGACCTGCGCGGCGCCAGGCTCTCCGGCGCCAACCTCACCAAAGCCGACCTGCGTTCGGTGATACTCGGCGCGCTGCCTTTGGGTCCCGATCGCACCGCGCCCGGCGCGTTGCAGCAGGCCCGGATGCGCTATGTCCGCGCCCAGGCCGCCGACATGACCGGCGCGATCCTCGACGGCGCCGACCTCGCCGGCTGCGACCTCACCGGCGCGCGGATGAAGGGCGCCAGCCTGCGCGGCGCCGAATATGCCGCCGCCATCGGCCTCGACGTGGCCTTGGGCGTCGCCTGACCGGCACGAAAAAAGGGCGACGCCCAGCGGCGCCGCCCTCCAGTCCGATCTTCAGGTGTGGGCCTGGGATTAGGCCGCCTGCTCACCCTCGATCAGGGTCGATTGACCGGTGCTGATCTCGATCCGGCGCGGCTTCAGCGACTCGGGCAACTCGCGGCGCAGGCTGATCGACAGCAGGCCGTCGGCGAGCGCGGCTTCCGTCACCACCACATAATCCGCGAGCTGGAAGCGGCGATCGAAGTTCCGCTCGGCCAGGCCGCGATGCAGATAGCGGCGCGGCTCGTCGTTAGCCGCCTTGCGGCCCTGTACGGTCAGCAGGTTCTCCTTGACCTCGATGTTCAGCTCTTCCGGACGGAAGCCCGCCACCGCGATCTCGACGCGGTAGGCGTTCTCGTCGGTGCGTTCGATGTTGTACGGCGGATAGCCGGTGGCGGCGTCGGACGCCGCAGTCTGCAGCAGATCGGCGACACGGTCGAAACCAACGACGGAGCGGTAAAGGGGGGAGAAATCAAGCGTACGCATGTGAGACGAATCCTTCTTGGCTTAAGCAAGGTTTCAGACGCGGGCAGGGCGAGCCGAAACGGCCTCGCCAATGACCCGGAAGGCCCGGAATTCCAGCACCTTCCAGCTCCAGATGGGTGATGAACAGCGGTGTTCAAGAGGCCTCGGAATGGCGAAATCAGCGCGCCCCCGGCTTGCAACCGCACACTCCTGCTCTAGGCTCGCGCCCGCCGACTTCGTACTGCGAACGCCCTTTGCGAGGATCCCCGAGATGTCCCAAACCCTGCTGGCTTCCGTCCTGGCCGCCGTCGCGGCGATGGCGCTCGCTGCGCCGTCGCAAGCCGCGGACGCGGCCCTCGCCGCAGCCGTCGCAAGTCCCGACCGTTCGGAAAAGGCCGTGGCCCGCGATGGCGCCCGCCACCCGCTGGAGAGCCTGACCTTCTGGGGTCTCGCGCCGAAGCAGACGATCATCGAGATCTCGCCGGGCGACGGTTACTGGGCGGAGATCCTCGCGCCCTACGCCAAGGCGACCGGCGGGGCCTATGTGGCCGGCGTCGCCGACCTCGACAATCCGGCACTCTCGGAAGGCGCACGCAAAGGTCGCGCGACCTTCGAGGCCAAGTTCGCCGACCCCGCCAAATACGGCAAGATCACCAGCGTCGGCTTCGGTCCGGTCTCCAAGCCGCTGGGCGCGCCGGGCTCGGCTGACGTCGTCCTCACCGCGCGCAACATCCACAACTGGATGTGGCAGCCCGGCTATCTCGACAAGGCGATGGGCGACTTCTACGCGGTGCTCAAGCCCGGCGGCGTCCTGGCGGTGGAGGAGCATCGCGCCGATCCCCGGCCGCAGGTGGCCGAGGCGCGCGACGGCTATGTAGCGACGGCTTCGGTGGTCGCCGCCGCCGAGAAAGCCGGCTTCAAGCTGGACGCCAGCTCCGAGATCAACGCCAACCCCAAGGACACCAAGGACCATCCGTTCGGGGTCTGGACCCTGCCGCCGTCGAAGCAGAGCGCGCCCGCGGGCAAGCCCGCCGATCCAACCTTCGACCGCAGCAAATACGACGCCATCGGCGAGAGCGACCGCATGACCCTGCGCTTCCGCAAACCGGGGTGAGCGCCTTGCGCCGCCCCGTCGCGCGCCGTGCCGTGCTGCTGGGCGCGCTGGGCCTGGCGGCATGTGGGCGGAGCGCCAAACCCGCCGACGCGCCGAAGATTGCGGAATCTACCGGCGCAATGACCCTGGAGGACGCGGTCGCCGGCGCCTGGCGCACGCCGGCGGACAAGGCCCGCGACGCCGCCCGCCACCCCGTGGACAGCCTGCGCTTCTGGGGCCTGGCTCCGGGACAGACGGTGGTCGAGTTCTGGCCCGGCTCCGGCTGGTACACCGACATCCTCGCGCCTTATCTGGCGGCGAACAACGGAACGCTCCGCGCGGCGAACTTGGAACTGCGCGAGCCAGCCGACCCCTCGACGCGTGAGGTCGTCGACGCCTATCGGAGGCGTTTCGAAGCCGATCCCAAGCTATATGGCCGGATCCAGTTCACCGCCTTTGGACCGACCAGCGGCCCGGTGGCGCCTGCCGCGAGCGCGGACCTCGTGCTGTTTCTGCGCAACGTCCACAACTGGATGGCCGCGGGCCTCGCCGAAAAGGCGTTCCGCGACGCTTTCGCCGCACTGAAGCCCGGCGGCATGCTGGGCGTGGAAGAGCATCGCGCCGCGCCTGGCGGTGTCCAGGACCCGCTCGCCGCCGATGGTTATGTCCAGCAAGCGTACATGACCCAGCTCGCCAGTGAGGCAGGCTTCGCAGCCGACGGGGCCAGCGAGGTCAACGCCAATCCCAAGGACACCCGAGACCATCCTTTCGGCGTCTGGACCCTGCCCCCCGTGCGTCGCTCGTCTCCGCGCGGCCAGCCGGACGACCCGTCGTTCGATCATGCGAGGTACGACGCCATCGGCGAAAGCGACCGGATGACGCTGCGGTTCGTGAAGCCGCGCTAAGGCCCTATAGTCGACGCCGATGGTGCGTCTCGGAGGCTGGTGTGGCGAGCGTGGACGAATTGGCGGCGAGGATCCGCGGCGCGATGGGCGAGGGACCGTGCCTGGACGCCTCGGTGCTGCTCGATCTGCGTGGCGAAGGCGTGATCCACGTCGCCGGCGTCGAGGTCACCACCGAGCAAGCCCCCGCCGATCTGACCGTTAGCGTCAGCCGCGCCGACCTGCAGGCGCTGGGCCGCGGCGAACTGGATCCGGTGCGCGCGATGATGAGCGGTCGGCTGAAGCTCTCCGACATGGGGCTGGCGATGAAGCTGCAGCCGCAGATCCAGGCGCTGTTCGCGCGGTCGGTCTAGGGCGGATGGCCGAGGCTGCGCCGCTGATCGCCACGCCTGCGGCGCCGATCCCTCCGGGCGGTGGCGCGGAATGGGTCAAGGCCGCCGACGGCGCGCGCTTGCGGGTCGCGCTGTTCGCTCCATCTGGGGAGGCCCGCGGGACGGTGGTGCTCAGCGGCGGCCGCACCGAGCCCATCGAGAAATATTTCGAGGTGATCGGTGAACTGCTCGGGCGCGGCTTCGCAGTCCTGGCTCACGACTGGCGCGGGCAGGGGCTGTCCGACCGCTTCCTGCCGGACCGGCTGAAGGGCCACGCGACCAGCTACCAGACCTTCCTGGACGACTACGCCGCGATGCTCGACGCATTCGAGGCGAGGGCCCCAAAGCCGTGGATCGCGCTCGGCCACTCGATGGGCGGCTGTCTGGCGCTGATGGCGCTGGCGGCCGGACAGGCGCCGCGATTCGCCGCCGCCGTCCTCTCGGCGCCGATGCTCGGACTGCGGACGCCGCTGGGCAAGCACTTGGCCGGGGCGCTCGCGCGGCTGTTCCGCCAGATCGGGAGAGGCGACGGCTACATGCTGCGCTACGGCGGCAAACCGTTCGACGCGGCGTTCGCCGGCAATCCCCTGACCCATGACGAAGCGCGGTTCGCCCGCCACCGCGCGCAGATCGACGCCTGCCCGGACCTGGCGCTGGGCGGCGTCACCTGGGGTTGGCTGGCCTTCGCCTTCATCGCCATGAGCTGGCTGGAACGCAGCGCCAACCTGGCCGGCGTCGCCATCCCGGTGGTGATCGTCCAAGCGCAGGAGGATTCGATCGTCGATCCCGCGTCGCAGCGGGCCGCGGTCTCGAACCTTCCGAAAGGCCGTCTGGTCGTAGCGCCGCGTTCGCGCCACGAGATCCTGATGGAGACCGACGATCGCCGCGCCGCTTTTTGGGCGGCGTTCGACGAGGTCGCAGCCGCGGTCGCTTAGGTCGCCGAGCGCCTGAGCGCGACCAGGGCTTCGTCCAGGCAGGCGCGGTCGCCGGCGATCACCACCTGGCCGCCATCGGAGCCCAGCGGGTCGCCGCGCCAGTCGGTGATCAGCCCGCCCGCGCCCTCGATTAGCGGGATCGCCGCCTCGATGTCCCAGGAATTGATCCCCGCGCCTTCCACCAGCAGGTCGATCGTGCCGGCCGCGACCATGGCGTAGCCGTACGAATCCAGCCCCAGGCGCACCACGCGGGCTGCGTTGCGCAACTGGCGCCACGCGCCCCGCTCGGCGCCGTCGAAATAGGTGTCGGGATCGGTGGTGGTGATGGTCGCCTGCGTCAGGTGCGGGCAGGGCCGCACCTTCAGAGCGCGCTCGCCGTGGCGGCCGATCATCCGCGAGCCGCCCGCGTGGCCCAGGTAGAGCTCTTCGAGAAACGGTTGGCCGACGGAGCCCAGCACCGGGCGACCTTCGTGGCGCAGGGCGATGAGGGTGCACCACAGCGGTAGGCCGGCGATGAACGCGCGGGTCCCGTCCACCGGATCCAACACCCAGACGAATTCGCTGTCGGGGCGGTCCTCGCCGTATTCCTCGCCGATCACCCCGTGATCGGGATAGCGCGCGGCGATGAGCTGACGGATCGCGGCCTCCGCGCCCTTGTCGGCGGCGGTGACCGGATCGAACCCCGCCTTGCCCAGGGCGAGGTTTTTGTTCTCCATCCCGTGTTCGGCGCGGAACAGCGGCAGGATCACCTCGGAAGAGGCGCGGTTCAGCTCGACGATGAAGCCGTCGAGCTCGGCGAGGGTGTCGGGCGCGAGCATGCGCCCATCTCTAGCCGTGCGGCCGGCGACAGGGAACGGCCCCCGTGCGCCGGCGCGCAAAGCGCGTTCAGCCGGCGTCGGTCTCTCCGTGCAGAGACTTGGCGAGGTCCAGCAGGCGGCGGCGGGGCCGTTCGCTGAGCTGGTAGTAGGCGCGGATCAGGTCGAGCGTCTCCTTGCGCGCGAACACCTCGCCCGCGGGTTCCTTCTCGGCGTGCAGCGCGCGCTCGGCTTCCGACAGGCCGTCGTAGAAGTAGCCGACCGGCACTTCCAGGGCCTCGGAGAGCTGCCACAGACGCGCGGCGGAGATGCGGTTCGCGCCGCACTCATACTTCTGGATCTGCTGGAAGCGAACGCCGCAGGAACCGGCCAGCTGCTGCTGGGTCAGGCCCAGCAGGCGGCGGCGCCGACGCAGGCGCTTGCCGAGGTGAACGTCGATGTCATTGCCCATGGGATCCATCGCCCCTCTCAATGTCTGTCTGCGTCCCAGGTCGGGACAGCCTGCGCGGTTCGGGGCAAGTCGCGCGCCAAGCGAATTCGCCCAGGCGTTGCGCGGGGCGGCGTGGCGCCCCTAGTAGAGAGGCATGGCGAACCGGCCCTCGATCGCGCAGGACCTGCTCTGGCGGCTGGAGGCCGTGGGCTTCGACGTGCTGACCGCGCTGGCCCGGATCTTCCCCATCGACATGGTTTCGGACGCCGGCGCCTGGGCGTTCCAGCGGCTGGGGCCGCTGACAAGCGCGCACCGCGTCGCCGAGACCAACCTGCGCATCGTCTTCCCCGAAGCCCCCGACGCGGAGATCGCACGCCTGCTGCGCGCCCAGTGGGCGGCGGCCGGGCGCTGGGCCGCGGAGTTCCCGATCCTCGACCGGATCATCGCCGATCCATCCCGCGTCGAGCTGGTCAATGGCGAGCGCCTGGCTCAGATCGCCCGTGACAGCGAGCCCGTGGTGTTCATCTCGGGTCACTTCTCCAGTTTCGAGATCATGCCGGCGTCGATCATCCATGCCGGCGTCATTTGCCAGGTGACCTACCGGGCGACCAACAACCCCTACGTGGACGCACGCATCCGCAAGAGCCGCTGGCGCTACGGCGTGCGGCTGTTCGCGCCGAAGGGCGGTGACGGCGCTCGCGAACTGCTCGAGGCGCTAGGTCGGGGCGAGTCCGTGGCGCTGATGAACGACCAGAAGTTCAACGGCGGTGTCGCGGCTCCGCTGTTCGGCGTCACCGCCCATACTGCGCCCGGACCCTCGCGCCTTGCCCTGCGGTTCGGCGCGGCGCTGCAGCCGATGTCGGTTCAGCGCAAGGACAAGGCCCGCTTTCGGGTCGTCGTTCACGATCCGATCCGGCTGGAAAGCACCGGCGACCGCACCGCCGACATCGAGACCGGCGTCGGCCGGGTCAACGCCTTCATCGAAGAACGCATCCGCGAGCGTCCCGAGGAGTGGTTCTGGGTCCACAAGCGCTGGCCCAACGAGATCTACAAGCGTCGCTGAGGGCGCGTTTCACCGTTTGGTGACGGCTCCGCATCTAAGGTGTCCATCGTCGCCCCGGCGGTGGAGAATGCATGCGCAAGCCGGGCGAAGCCCCGTCGATCACTCTCGACACGATCGTGCGCGTGGCGCCGCTGAGCCTGCTGGCGCTCGAGATCGCCTTCCTTTGCGCCGGCCTTCAGCAGCATGCCTGGCTGACGGATGCGGCCGGCGCGCCGCTGTGCCGCGACTTCAGCGTCTTCTGGGCGTCGGGCCGGCTGGCGGGCCAGGGCATGGCCGCGGCCACCTACGACTGGCCCAGCGTCCAGGCGATGCTGGTAAGGGAGGGACTGCCGCGCGACTGCAACCTGCCGATGTTCTATCCGCCCTCGATGCTGCTGCTGGTGACGCCGTTCGGCCAGCTGCCCTACGCCTGGGCCGGCGCGCTGTGGATCGCCGTGACGCTCACGGCTTTCACCGCCGCAGTACGCCTCGCCACAGGGCGCAACCACGACATGACGCTCGCGCTTGCGGCGCCGGCGGCGCTGGCCTGCGTCATGGTCGGCCAGAACGGCCTGCTCACCGCCGCGCTCGCGGTGGCGGGCCTGGCGCTGCTGGATCGTCGCCCGGTGCTGGCCGGCGTCCTGCTGGGATTGATGGCCTACAAGCCTCACTTCGGCGTGCTGCTGCCGTTGGTGCTGATGGCGACTGGGCGGTGGCGCGCTTTCGCCGGGGCGGCGGCGAGCGCGATTTGCGGCGCAATGCTCGCAGGCCTCGCTTTCGGCTGGTCGTCGTATCCGCTGTTCCTGCACGCGATGCACGCGGGCGGCGAAAAGGTCATCCAGGCCGGCGTGCTGGAGGCCTACAAGCAGCAGAGCGCATACGCCCTGGTTCACGCGCTGGGCGGCGGGACGGCGAGCGCCTGGGCCGCGCAAGGGCTCGCGTCAGCCGCTGTTGCGCTGGGCGTGGTCTGGGTATGGCGTTCGCCGGCCTCGTTCCATTGCCGATTAGCCGCCCTGCTGACAGGCCTGCTGGCGGCGTCGCCCTATAGCTGGGTCTATGATTTTCCGTTGTACGCGGCGGCGGCCATCCTGCTGCTCAGCGAGCCTCGGACCAAGCCGCATCCGTTCGATACGGCGTGCGTGATCGCCGCCTATATGGCGCCGCTGGCGTACGGCCACCTGCCGATCCCGATCGGACCGTTCATCGCTCTGCTGCTGGCCGCGCCGATCGCGCGGCGCTCAGCGGCGGCGGATCAGGGATTGGTTTCCTTCCACCGGGCCAGGGCCTCGGCGGGACCGGCATAGGCTTCCTGCAGCACGGGGCTCCAGTAGCGCAGGGCGTCGAGCGGGATCATCGCGCCGCTGACCGCGCAGCGGACGAAACGGCCAGGCTTCAGGACGGCGAACTCGCCGTCGCCGTAGTGCAGGGTCGCCAGATCGGCGCCCGCGAAATCGCGATCATGTGCGTTCATCCCGGACAATGTAGCGCGCCGCAGGCGATCAGAACAGGTCGCCCTGATCAGCGGCGCCTCTGGGCCGCGCGGCGGGGCGTTGCGGCCGCGTCGAGCCAGGCGCGATTGCTGCCGCGTCGGCGTCGATCACCGCGCTGCGGGCGGTGTCGCTGAACACCAGGCGCACGGCCTCGCCGGACGCAAGCGATGCGCCGGAGCGCACCAGGCCGCCGTCGGCGCGATGGACGCGGGCGAAGCCGCGCTGCATGGGCAGGTCGGGATTCACCGCGGCGTAGAGCTTGCCCAGGCTGGCCAGCCGCTCGGTGGTCCGCGCCAGGCCGCGCTGGAACGCCGGCGTCAGGCGCACGGCCAACCTGTCCAGCCGCTCCTGCTGGACACGCTGCGGACGCTGGAGCAGCAGCGGGCTAAGCCGCGCGGCCACCCGCGTCAGGGCGTGCTCGTGGGCGGTGGCGTTCTTCTCCAGGCCGGCGGCGAGGCGGCTGGCGGCGAGATTGAAGCGCTGGGCGGCGAATTCAACCTGGTCCAGGGCGCGCGTGAGGCTGCGGCCAGCCGCCGTGACCCTGGTGCGGCGATCCTCCAGCACCCGGCCGCCGCAGCGATGCATCCGTGCGCCGAGGTCGGCCACGGCGGCTCGCAGTTCCGCCAGCACCGGCGTCGCCATCTCAGCCGCGCCCGTCGGCGTCGGCGCGCGACGGTCGGAGACGAAGTCGATCAAGGTGGTGTCGGTCTCGTGGCCCACGGCGCTGATCAGCGGGATGTCCGCGGCGACCACGGCGCGAGCCAGCGCCTCGTCGTTGAACGCCCAGAGATCCTCCACCGACCCGCCGCCGCGCGCCACGATCAGCACGTCAGGGCGCATGCCGCAGTTCGCATCCATGGCGCAGAAGCCTTCGATCGCCGCGCGGACCTGGGCCGCAGCCTGCTCGCCCTGGACCACCACCGGCCAGACGATCACCCGGCAGGGCCAGCGTTCGCGGATCCGGTGCAGGATATCGCGGATCACTACGCCGGTGGGGCTGGTGATGACGCCCACGATCGCCGGCGGCGAGGGCAGCGGACGTTTTCGCGAGCTTTCGAACAGGCCCTCGGCGCTCAGCCGCGCCTTCAGGCGCTCAAGCTGGGCCAGCAGCGCGCCGACGCCAGCCGCCTCCATGGTCTCGATGACGATCTGATAGCGCGATCCGGCCGGGTAGGCGGTGATCTTCCCGGTGACGATGACCTCGAGGCCCTGCTCGGGGCGCACGCCCAGGCCGCGCACCGAACCTTTCCAGACGACGCCGTCGATCGCCGCGCGCTCGTCCTTGAGCGTCAGGTAGACGTGGCCGTTGGAGTGGTGGGTGACCTTGGAAATCTCGCCGCGCAGGCGAACGAAGCCGTAGGCGTCCTCCAGCGTGCGCTTCAGCGCGAACGCCAGCTCCGAGACCGAATAGGCCTGGACGTTGGACTGCGGGTCGGCGGCGACGTCGCTCATGGCCTCAACATAGGCGATTTGCGAGTCGCCGCCCAACCTGCGTGGTCGTCAGATGTAGCGGCGCAGCGACCGGGCGAGGTCGTTAGGGCCCGAACGCTTGCGCGATTGCGCCGGCTGGTAAGCGACGCTGGCGTGTTCGCCGCAATAGGGGCCGTCGGTCTGGCGTCGCCCGCAGAAGGTGAAGTTGTCCGACGACGGATCGCCGATCGGCCATTTGCACATGTGCGCGCCGAGCGTCAGCACGGTGGCCGAACCCGGAGCCTCATCGATCACCCGCACGGGCAACGGCGTCGGCGCAGAGGCCTGGGCGGTGACCGGTTCGGCGATGCGGCGCGGCTGCGACGGCGCTTGCGCGGCCGGACGCTGGGCTCTGGGCGGCTTGAAGGCTGGACGTGCAGGCTTCGAAGGCGTCGCGCGCCCGGAGAGCCCCAGGCGGTGGACCTTGCCGATCACCGCATTGCGGGTCACCCCGCCGAGTTGCTTGGCGATCTGGCTCGCGGACAAGCCGTCCTGCCAGAGCCGCTTGAGCGTATCGACGCGCTCATCTGTCCAACCCATCTTCGCCTCCACCGCGTTGATCGACCCCCGCAGCGCCCGCACGCCTCATGGGGATCAACATCTTGTGCCGCCTCAGGCTTGCACCTGTCAGCAGCCACTAGATATCGTAACCAAACGCTTAAGGGCCACAATAGGCGCCCCGCTCTTCGTCCACAGGAACTACATATAGCGTCAGTGCGCCGCACCCTTGCGGCCGGCGCCCGATTGGGGGCATTCAGACAGCCATGAAGCACGAGCCGGTCGAAGCCGCGGTCCCTCCCGTTCCGCGCGACTACCACGGGATCAACTGGGCTGGGTTCCGCACGCTGTACATGCGTGAGGTGCGCCGATTCTGGAAGGTGGGCGGGCAGACGCTGGCCGCGCCCGTGGTCACGGCGCTGCTCTACATGATGGTGTTCGTGGTCGCCGCCCAGGGCGCTCGGCCGCCGGTGCATGGCACGCCGTTCTCCACCTTCGTGGCGCCCGGCCTGATCATGATGTCCATCCTCAACAACGCCTTCGCCAACTCGTCGTCCAGCCTGCTTCAATCCAAGATGAACGGTCTGATGGGCGATTTCCTGACACCGCCGCTGACGCCGATGGAGCATGTGGCGGCGTTCTCGCTGGGTGGCGCCACGCGCGGCGTGCTGGTGGGCGCGGTCACCTGGATGGCGGTGCTGCCGTTCACGCGGCTGCCGATCGCGCACCCCTGGGCGATCCTCTACTTCGGCGGCGGCGCGGCGCTCATCCTGTCGCTGCTGGGCATCATGGCCGGCCTGTGGTCGGAGAAGTTCGACCACATGGCCGTGGTCACCAACTTCATCGTCATGCCGATGACCTTCCTGTCGGGCACCTTCTATCTGGTCGAGAGGCTGCCGGAGCCGTTCCGCACGGCCAGCCACTACAACCCGTTCTTCTATCTGATCGACGGCTTCCGATATGGCTTCATCGGCCATGCGGAAGGTTCGCTCGTGGCCGGTGTGGGCATGACCGCGGGGCTGATGGTGTTCTGCGCCTGCGTCAGCCTGTGGATGTTCGAGACGGGCTACAAGATCAAGACCTGAGACCGCGCTGCAGACCGCGCGATTGACAGACCCCGGCCAGGGGCAGAAAAGTCGCCGCCTTTTCGGGTCCCCGCCGCGACGCGGCGGGGATGTTTCGCTATTGGAGGGCATCTCCGTGACCGAGTCAGCCGCGCCCGTTCCGCCCGATCATCTGCTGGGCGTCTACACCCGAACGCCGCTGAACTTCGAGCGCGGCGAGGGCGTGCACCTCTACACCACCGATGGTGAGCAGTACCTCGATTGCCTGGCCGGCATCGCGGTGAACGCGCTGGGCCACGCCAATCCCAAGCTGGTGCAGGTGCTCAAGGACCAGGCCGAAAAGCTGTGGCACGTGTCCAACATCTTCACGATCCCGGGCCAGGAGGCGCTGGCCAAGCGCCTGACCGACGCCACCTTCGCCGACGTGGTGTTCTTCACCAACTCGGGCACCGAGGCGGTGGAATGCGCGATCAAGACCGCGCGCAAGTACCATTGGGCCAAGGGCGACGCTGAGCGGGTCGACATCATCGGTTTCGACGGCTCGTTCCACGGCCGCAGCCTGGCGGCGGTCAACGCCTCGGGCAACGCCAGCTACCTGGAGGGATTCGGCCCCCGCATGCCGGGATTCCTGCAGTTGCCGTTCGGCGACATGGACGCCCTGCGCGCCGCGGTCGGCCCGACGACGGCGGCGATCATCATCGAGCCCGTGCAGGGCGAGGGCGGCGCCCGTTCGCTGTCGTCCGAGGCGCTGCGCGACCTGCGCACGATCTGCGACGAGGCCGGCGCCCTGCTGATCTACGACGAGATCCAGTGCGGACTGTCGCGCACCGGCAAGCTGTTCGCCTACGAGTGGGCGGACGGCGCCGAGCCTGACATCATGTGCATCGCCAAGGCCCTGGGCGGCGGCTTCCCGGTCGGCGCATGCCTGGCCACCGCCGAGGCCGGCAGCGGCATGGCGTTCGGCTCGCACGGCTCCACCTACGGCGGCAATCCGCTGGCGATGGCGGTCGGCCTGGCCGCGTTCGAAGAGCTGACCAGGCCGGAGCTGCTGGCCCACGTGCGCGACGTGGCGGGCTACTTCGTTCAACAGCTGGAGGGTCTGAAGGACCGCTACCCCGACGTGGTCCTCGACATCCGCGGCAAGGGTCTGCTGATCGGCATCAAGCTCGCGACGCCGAACCGCGAGTTCATGCAGCACGCCCGTGATCAGCACCTGCTGGTGGCCGGCGGCGGCGACAACTGCGTGCGGCTGCTTCCGCCCCTGATCATCACCACCGAGGAAGCCAGCGACGCCATCGCCCGGCTGGAGCGCGCCTGTCAGGCCGCCCAGGCGCACGCCAAGGCGGCCGCTTGAAGTCGATGGCTGAGCCGAGGCATTTCATCGATCTGTGGCGGCTCGCGCCGTCCGACCTGCGCGCCATCCTGGATGATGCACGCGCCCGCAAGGCCGCGCGCAAAGGCTGGCCGCAGGGGCGTGTGGACGCTGACGCGCCTGGCGCCGAGCGGACGCTGGCGATGATCTTCCAGAAGAACTCGACCCGCACCCGCTTCTCGTTCGACGCGGCGATGCGCCAGCTCGGCGGCGACGTGATCATCTCCACGGCCGCGGACATGCAATTGGGGCGCGGCGAGACGGTCGCCGACACCGCCATGGTGCTCTCGCGCATGGTCGATGCGGTGATGATCCGCGCCAACAGCCACGACGACGTCGAGGAGTTTGCCCGCGTCGCCAGCGTGCCGGTGATCAACGGCCTCACCGACCGTAGCCACCCGTGCCAGATCCTGGCCAACTTCCTGACCATCGAGGAGCGGTTCGGCTCGATCGACGGCAAGGTGCTGGCCTGGGTCGGCGACGGCAACAATGTCTGCTCCAGCTTCATCCACGCGGCGGCGGCGTTCAATTTCGAGCTTCGCATCGCCGCGCCCGCGGCCTACGGGCCGAACGCCGTGGATCTCGCGCGCACCGCCGAGCGCCAGGGCCGGGTGGAGGTCACCGACGATCCGCGTGCGGCCGTCGCCGGCGCCGATGCGGTGATCACCGACACCTGGGTGTCCATGGGCGACACCGACCACGACGCGCGTCTTGCGGCGCTGGGGCCGTATCAGGTCGACGCAGGCCTGATGGCGCTGGCGGCTCCGCACGCGATCTTCATGCACGACCTGCCCGCCCACCGCGGCGAGGAAGTGACCGCCGAGGTTTTCGACGGCCCGCGCAGCACGGTGTGGGACGAGGCGGAGAACCGCATCCACGCGCAAAAGTCGGTGCTGGCCTGGTGCTTCGACCGACTGGGCAAGGTTTGAGGCGCTTCGGCTGCGGCTGAACGTCTGGCTCGCATCACAGCGCCTGGCCCCCTATATCGGCGCCATGTCATCAGAAAACCTCTCCGACGACCTGGTCGCGGCCTTCCAGATCGAGGGCGAGCCGGTGCGAGGGCGCCTCGTCCGGCTGGGCGACGCCGTCGACCAGATCATCAACGGCCACGCCTACCCTGAGCCGGTGGCCAACCTGCTGGGCGAGGCCTGCGCGCTGGCCGCGCTGGTGGGGTCCAGCCTGAAGTTTGACGGTCGGCTGATCGTCCAGGCCCAGGGCGACGGTCCGGTGCGCTATGTGGTCGCCGACTATGACGCCAGCGGCGCGTTGCGCGGCTACTGCCGCTTCGATCCCGAGGCGGTGTCGAAGATCGAGAAGGGTTTCGTTCGTCCCGGCGCGCGCAGCCTGCTGGGGCAGGGGATCTTCATCATGACCCTCGACCAGGGGCCCGACACCGAGCGCTACCAGGGCGTGACGCCGATCGAGGGCGAGACCCTGGCTCTGTGCGCCGAACAGTATTTCGCCCAGTCCGAACAGACCCCCACCCGTGTGCGCTTGGCGGTCGGGCAGGCCGACAGCGGCGAGGGTCCGCACTGGCGGGCCGGCGGCGTGCTGATCCAGAACATCGCCGAGGACGAGGCCCGCGGCCCCACGGCCGAGGCCTGGACGCGCACCCAGGCGCTGTTCGAGACGCTCGGCGAGGACGAGCTGATCGACCCGCTGCTGGCGTCCAACCAGCTTCTCTATCGCTTGTTCCACGAAGACGGCGTGCGGGTGTTCGGCTCGACGGCGCTGAAGGCGTCGTGCCGCTGTTCGCAGGAGCGGATCATGGGCGTGCTCCGCTCGTTCGCCGCCGAGGAGCGCGCCGACATGGTCGAGCCGGACGGCAAGATCCGCGTCACCTGCGAGTACTGCAGTCGGGTCTACGCCGTCGAGCCGGGCGAGCTGGAAAGCGCCGTCGGCTAGGCGGCGTCCAGCGCGCGGCTGACGTCGCGGATCAGGTCGTTCGGGCCCTCCAGGCCGACGCTCATCCGCACCCATCCCTCGGTCAGGCCAATGGCCAGGCGATCCTCTTCCGACAAAGAGCGGTGCGTGGTCGTCGAGGGATGGGTGGCCATCGACTTGGCGTCGCCGAGATTGTTAGAGATGTCGACGATCTGCAGCGCATCCAGGAAGCGCCAGGCCGCCTCGCGCGAGCCCAGATCGAAGGCCAGCACGTTGCCGCCGCCGGTCATCTGGTTGGCGATCACCGCGGCCTGCGGATGGTCGGGGCGACCGCAATAGACGGTCTTCAAAGATTTGCGGTGATCGGCGACCACGTCGGCGACCTTGCCGGCGTTCTCGGTCTGGCGGCGAACCCGCAGCTCCAGGGTCTCCAGGCCCTTCAGCAGCACCCAGCTGTTGAACGGCGACAAGGCGGGACCAGTGTGGCGCAGGATGTCGCGATAGGACTCCTGCATGAACTCGGCGTTTCCAAGGATCGCCCCACCGAGCACACGCCCCTGACCGTCGATGTGCTTTGTCGCGGAATAGACGACGATGTCGGCGCCCAGCACCAGGGGCTTCTGGAAGATCGGCGTGGCGAACACATTGTCGACCACCAGCCGCGCGCCGGCCTCATGCGCGATCGCGGCGACCGCGCCGACCGACGCCACCTCCAGCAGCGGGTTGGCCGGGCTTTCGATGAAGAAGGCCTTGGTGTTGGGGCGCACCGCGGCGCGCCAGGCCTCCAGGTCGGTGGCGTCGACGAAGGTGGTCTCTACGCCGAAACGCGGCAGCCATTCGGCGATGATCCAGCGGCACGAGCCGAACAGCGCTCGGCCCGCCACCAGATGGTCGCCGGCGCGCAGCAGCCCGGTGAGTGCGGCGTGCACCGCCGCCATGCCCGACGCCGTCGCGCGGCAGGCTTCCGCGCCTTCCAGCAGCGCCAGCCGGTCCTCGAACATCTGCGTCGTCGGATTGCCGAACCGCTGGTAGATGAAGCCGGGCTCGTCGCCGGAGAACCGGGCGTCGGCCGCGCCGGCGCTCTCGTAGGCGAAGCTCTGGGTGAGGAACAGCGCTTCGCTGATCTCGCCGTAGGGGCTGCGTGCCAGGCCGCCGCGCACCAGGCGGGTTTCGACTTCCCAATCGCGCGGATCTTCGGACATCTGGGGCCTCTTGGTCTCAATGGAGGCGGCATGAACGGCGCCCGAGGGTGTCCGGTCAAGCCTTCGCGGGGTCATCCTTCGCTTGCCAGACTCAAGGGTGGAAGCGAGTGTCGCGGCGATGACCAAGGCCCTGAGCGCAGGCATTCTGCCCTGCCAATCCATCGACGCCTTGATCGGCGAGCGCGCGATCACCGCGCAGACGCCGTTCGACGCCGACCAGGTGCAGCCGGCGAGCCTGGACCTGCGCCTGGGCGCGCGGGTCTGGCGGGTGCGCGCCTCCTTCCTGCCGGGCGTCGGGCGCACCGTCGCCGAGCGGATGGTCGATGTGGCCATGCACGAGCTGGACCTGACGCGTGGCGCGGTGCTGGAGCGCGGCTGCGTCTACATCGCCGAGTTGCAGGAGCGGCTGGCTCTGCCGATCGGCGTCTCGGCGCGGGCCTACCAGTATAGCTCCACGGGGCGGATCGACGTATTCGTGCGCCTGCTGACCGATCACAGCCGCGCCTTCGACGACGTCATCGCCGGCTACTCGGGCCCGATCTATGCGGAGATCGCGCCGCAGACCTTCTCGGTGCTGGCGCGCTACGGCACGCGCCTGAACCAGCTGCGACTGAAGCGCGGCGCGCCGGAGCGGCTGTCGGTGCGCAACGTCGGCGTCGACCTTGCCGACGGGCTGGCGGGGTTCCGCGCGCGGCGCCACGCCGGCGTCATCGACCTGGACCTGGAGGACGGCCACGACCCGCGCGACTTCTGGGAGCCGCTGGTTCCGCGCCGCGGAGAGCTGCTGCTGGACCCCGGCGAGTTCTACATCCTGGCGTCCAAGGAGGCGGTGGAGATCCCCGTCCTGCAGGCGGCCGAGATGACCCCGATCGACCCGTCGGTGGGCGAGTTCCGCGTCCACTACGCGGGTTTCTTCGATCCCGGCTTCGGCACAGAGGAGACCCAGGCCTCAGGGTCTCGCGGCGTGCTCGAGGTTCGCAGCCATGAGACGCCGTTCCTGCTGGAGGACGGCCAGACGGTGGCGCGCCTGGTCTATGAACCACTCACCGATCGTCCGACACGCCTCTACGGAGATCAGGGCTCGCACTACCAGCGGCAGGGCCTGAAACTGTCCAAGCACTTCAGCGACTGGACCGGCTGATCGCCGCGCGGCACAGGGCCGCGCGCAGAGAAAAGCCCGGCCCCGCGGGTTGCGGGGCCGGGCTTCTGTTCGCTCGTATCCGTCAGTTCAGACCCGGGGGTCCTGGCTCGGATCCCAGGCCCAGTACTTGGCCACCGCGCCGCCATCGACCCGCAGGTCCATGCCGGTGATCATCGAGGCGTCGTCCGAGCAGAGGAAGGCCGCGGCCTTGCCGTAGTCGCTGGGCTTTGGCAGCCGCTGCATCGGCACCAGGCGCATGAAGTTGCTCATGCCCTGCGCCTGGCCGGGCGGTTGCGGCGGCACTTCACGCCCCCACGCCGCTGCACGCTCGCGCGATTCCGACGAGTCGGTCGCGGTGGGCGTCAGGCCGTTGACCCGGATGCCGTACTTGGCGAGTTCCATGGCCACCGAGTTGGTGAAGTTCTTCATCCCCATCTTCGACGTGGAGTAGGCCACGTTGCCGGGCTGGCCCTGGTGGCCGGCCGTCGAGATGATGTTGATGATCTTGCCCTGGGTCTTACGCTCGACCATGGCGGTGGCGACGTACTTGGTGAACAGGAACGAGCCGTCGAGGATGACGCCGGTCTGCGCCTGCCACTCCGCGTACGGCATGTTCAGCACGCCCTTCTGGTTAAAGAAGGCCGCGTTGTTCACCAGGATGTCGATCTTGCCGAACTCCTTGAGTGCGGCGTCGACCGTGGCCTTGACCTGAGCCTCGTCGGTGACGTCGCAAACCAGGCCGATCGCCTTGCCGCCGTTCTTGTTGATGTAAGCCGCGCAGTCGTTGGCGTTCTCGGGACGGGAATCCACCGCCACGATGATCGCGCCTTCGGCCGCAAGGCCGTCGACGATGCCGCCGCCGATGTTCGGGCTGGTGCCCGTGACCAGAGCGACTTGGTCCTTAAGTTTCATTGTCCGACCCTCTTGGAGTGTTTTTGTTGTTTTTGACGACTAGGCCGGCGGCGCGATCAGGAAGGCCTTCGACGAATTGAAGATCCAGGTGTCGACGAAGCCGGTTTGCTGCGGCTTGCGCTTCAGCTCGCTCATTACGCCCATCAGCGGGCTCCAGTTGAGGATCTCCTGCTGGCCGCGATCTTCGACTTCCTTGCCCGTGAGCTGGGTCCAGGGC
>NZ_JAUXZW010000103.1 GCF_030693805.1 Phenylobacterium sp. | reverse complement strand
TTGGGGCCGCTCTGACCGGGAAGCTCGACTTGGCGCCAAACGAAGGTCTGCTGTTCGAGTTTGACCGATAATACAGACTGATGACAGTCATGCTCGGTCCAGAAGAGCCGGCTCGATGTGTTGCCCGGAGCCTGAGCTCTTGCAGCCACTACGGGCGGGGAGCCTCCACCACGAACAGGTGCGTTAGCTCAGGTGGAACCTCAATCGCGAACCGGGATTCCTTCTGCTGAGGAGAGCCCTATGTCTAAACGCGAATTGATTGAGCCCACGCCTGGCGACAAACGCTATGTGCGCCGCGACGACAAAGGTCATTTCAAGGACCAGGTCGACGTCGGCAAGTCGCTCGCCGCTGACCGCCGTCAGAAGGCTAAGACCGACGCAGGCCCCGGCCAAGGTGACCGCGGCGACCATAAAGCCCGATAGCTCTTGGCAAAGTCGCCCACTCGCAAGCTGAAGGTCTTTCAGGCGCAGTTTGGCTTCTACGACACGGTCGTGGCTGCGCCGAGCCAAGCTGCGGCTCTACGGGCTTGGGGAACTCGACAGAATCTCTTCGCCAGCGGCGAAGCTAAGATAACGACGGACGAGGGGGCGATCGCCGCGGCGACCGCCCATCCCGAGACGTTGCTACGACGCGCCGTGGGATCAACCGATCCCTTCGTTCTGGAGCCCACAAAGCTTCCTTCAGTGCCTGACGCACCCAAGAAGGCGACTGTCAAAGCAGCGCCGAAGGCCCAACCCGCCGCGCGATCAAAGCCGCCGGCGGATCGCTCAAAGCTTGAGGCGGCAGAGAAGGCGTTAAGTAAGCTTGACGAGAACCGAAAGCGTGAAGAGGCGGCTTTCCGTCGCGAGGCCGAAGACCTTGAGATACGCCGCATGGCTGCGCAGAGCGCCTATGTCGAAAAGCGAAAGGCCGCGACGTCCAAGCTCGTGAACGCGAGGACTGATTACCGAAAGGCCGGTGGCGCCGACTGAGCTCAGCCGGCCCTGCGGGCCTTACCCTTCGCCGGCGACTTGGTGTGCTTTGCCTTGGGTGAGGGTTTGGCGGCGACCTTGCCCTTGGCTCCCAAACTGGCCCGCAGCGCCGACATCAGATCCACGACGTTGGTATCCTCAGGTTCGGCGACCTTCGCGGGCTTATGACCCTTCTTCTTGTCCTCGATCAACGCCTTCAGCGCTTCTTCGTAGCGATCCACGAACTGGCTGGGGTCGAACGGGCCTTCCTGCTGTTCGATGATCTTTTCGGCGATGGCGATCATCGCCGGATCAGCGGCTTTGTCGCTGATGCCGCCGAAGATCTCATCGGGCTTGCGAACCTCGGCGTCCGTGCGGATCGTGTAGGCTAGGATCCCCTTGTCGCGCGGCTCAAGCGCGAGAATCCGTTCGCGTGTGCCGATCACCACTCGGCCCAGCGCGATCTGTCCGGACTTCTCTAGGGCGGTGCGGATGACCCCAAAGGCCTCCTGGGCCAGCTTACCGTCCGGAGCGAGGAAATAGGGGTTGTCCCAATAGAGGCGGTCAATTTCGTCGCCGGGCACGAAGCGTTCGATCTCGATGGTCTTGGTGCTCTCCAGCTTGACCGAATTGATCTCTTCCTGGGTCAGCAGAATATATTCGCCCTTAGAGACCTCATAGCCTTTCACCAACTCCGATCTCTCGATCGGCCCGGTGTCCGGATCGGTCGTGATCATCTTGATCCGGTTATTGGTCTTCGGGTTGATCAGGTTGAAGTGGACGTCGCCCGCCGAGTTCGTCGCGGTGTAGAGCGCAACCGGACAGGTCACGAGCGACAGCTTCAGGTGTCCTTGCCAAGTCGGGCGGTAAGCCATGTCGGGTCCTCAGGCGGCGCCGTAACGGCGCTTGGACCGACTCAACGACTCACAGGGTGATTCGTTCTCCGCTAGCCACAGGACGCCGTTTCGCCGGAGTCCAGATCGATTCGGAAGCAGTGCTCATGGCCAGTACCGACCTCGCGGACGATCACGCTGATCTCATTGTCGTCGCCGACCGGTGGGTGCAGGTCCTCCACATAGGCGACGGCGGCAGCCTCGAAAGAGGCCTCCTCCAGCAGTCGTGCATGGTGGCTGTCCACATGGCGGGCTCGAACGCTGAACTGACGGGTTTCCCCGGCGAATTGGGTCATATCTTAATCTCCTGCGCTTCCCAACGCGGCCATGCCGAAAAGGATTCAATCGGCGCTGACCCCGCCTCGGATCATCTGGCCGAGGTGTTCGTTGATCACTCTGACCTGAGTCGGGAGTGATCATGGCCGCGACAAAGCTCGCCAAGTACCAGGAGATGCGGGACTTCTCTCAGACGGCCGAACCGTCTGGAAAGGACGCCAAGGTCGTGCCCTCGCAGGCGCTGCGCTTCGTCATCCAGAAGCACGCCGCCAGCCACCTGCACTTCGATCTGCGCCTCGAGTACGAAGGTACATTTCGGTCGTGGGCGGTGCCGAAGGGACCGTCGCTCGACCCCAAGGACCGCCGCATGGCGATGGAGGTTGAGGACCATCCGCTGGACTATGGCGACTTCGAAGGCACCATCCCCAAAGGCCAGTACGGCGGCGGCACAGTGATGCTCTGGGACCGTGGCTACTGGGCCCCGGAGAAGGGCTTCGAAAATATTGGCCAAGCGCTGGCCAGGGGCGAGCTGAAGTTCGTGATGGAAGGCGAGCGGATGCACGGCTCCTGGGTGATCGTGCGCCTGAAGGGCGACAAGCCGGGCAAGCCGAAGAACGCCTGGCTGCTGATCAAGCATCGTGATGAGGGCGCAGTGGAGGGCAATGTCACGGGCCCGACCGATGAGGATCGATCCGTCGCCTCTGCGCGCACCATGGTCGAGATCACCAATGGCAAGGGCAAAGCGGCCGCGCCCTTTATGACGGCCAGGGGCGCGGACGCGGGCGCAGTCTGGCAGAGCAATCGAGACGATAGCGCGCCGGCCGGGCTGATCACGCCGGTCAAAGCCAAGGCGCCGACCAAGGCGAAGACGGTCAGGGCCTTGCCGCAGTTTATCGAACCTCAACTCTGCAAGACGCTGGAGAAGCCGCCAACGGGGCAGGGGTGGGCGCATGAAATCAAGTTCGACGGCTATCGCATGCAGCTGCGCACGGTCGACGGCAAGGCGACCCTGCTCAGCCGCAAGGGCCTCGACTGGTCGGACAAATTCCGGGAGATCGTCGCCAGCGGCGCGGGGCTGTCGGATGGTATTATCGATGGAGAAGTTGTGGCCCTGGACCACACCGGAGCGCCTGACTTCGCCGCCCTTCAGGCGGCCATCTCCGACGGCAAGACCAAGGACCTAGTGTTTTTCGTCTTTGATCAGATGTTCGCCGGCTTGGACGACCTGCGGGCCTTGCCGCTCGTAGATCGGAAGGAACGCCTGCAGGCGCACGTGGACGCCGCGCCGGCAAACATTCGCTACGTCGATCACTTCATCACGGCCGGCGATGCAGTCCTCCAGTCCGCCTGCCGCATGGACCTGGAAGGGATCATCTCCAAGCGGCTCGATGCGCCCTATCAGTCGGGTCGCAGCGAGAGCTGGGGCAAATCCAAGTGCCGCCAGGGCCACGAGGTGGTGATCGGCGGCTGGACCACGACCGGCGACGCCTTTCGCTCCCTGATCGCCGGGGTCAACCGTGACGGCGAGCTCGTTCACGTCGGCCGGATCGGCACGGGCTTCGGCCGCGACGTCGTCGCTCGCATTATGCCGCGGCTCAAGGCTTTGGAGACCGACGACAATCCGTTCAAGGGCAAGGGCGCGCCCAAGCGGGGCGTCGGCGTCCACTGGGTGAGACCGGAGCTTGTCGCCGAAATCCAGTACGCCGGCTTCACGGGCGACGGCTCGATCCGCCAGGCATCTTTCAAGGGGCTTCGCGAGGACAAGTCCGCTTACGAAGTTGAGGCTGAAACCCCAGCGCCGGCTTCCACGACCGAGTTGAGCGAGCCGGTTCCGGTCACCGTTCACACTAAGACCGTGGCCGCCCGCGGGTCCCGGCCGGTCATGGGCGTCACCATTTCCAATTCGGACAAGCCGCTCTGGCCCGACGCGGGCGATGGCAAGCCAGTCACCAAGCTGGACCTGGCGCAATACTACGAGGCGGTGGGCGATTGGATGTTGCCCCATGTGAAGGGCCGGCCCTGCTCGATGATCCGCATGCCGGACGGCATCCATGGCGCTCAGAATTTTTTCCAGCGCCATTCGTCAAAGGGACAGTCGGCGCTCATCACCGACGTCGAAGTCTGGGGAGACCGAAAGCCCTACATCCAATTCGACCGCGCGGAAGCCTTGATCGCCGCCGCTCAGACGGGCGCGTTGGAGCTGCATCCTTGGAACTGCGAGCCGTTCGAGCCGGAGCAACCCGGACGGTTGGTCTTCGACCTGGACCCCGCGCCCGATGTACCGTTCGAGTTGGTGATCGAAGGAGCCCGCGAGGTGCGTGACCGGCTGGAAGAGCTGGGCTTGGTCAGTTTCTGTAAGACCACCGGGGGAAAAGGCCTTCACGTCGTCACGCCGCTGAAAGCCAAAGGGATCGATTGGGAGGCCGCGAAGGGGTTCGCCCGCGACGTCTGCAAGGTCATGGCGGCCGACGCGCCCGACCGCTACCTGATCAACATGGCCAAGAAGGAGCGGACGGGCCGCATTTTCCTCGACTACCTTCGCAACGACCGCATGGCCACAGCCGTGGCCCCGCTGTCGCCGCGCGGCCGCCCCGGTGCGCCGGTGTCCATGCCGATCAATTGGAGCCAAGTGAAGAAGGGGCTCGACCCCGCCAAATTCACCCTACGCACCGTGCCTGCGTTGCTCGCCAAGTCCACCGCCTGGGAGGATTACTGTGAGGGCGAGCGACCACTGGCGGGGGCGATCAGACGACTGGGTAAGCTCTGAGGCCTATTCTCGGCTGTTGTCCTTCATGCGGGGCCCCCGCTTGTAGGCGCCGCGAGACGCTCGCGGCTGCCACGGGCGTTGCAGGGTTCACGATGCGCCGGCGACACGAGAAGGATGCGCGCTGCGCGATGAACCGGTAAGCCGGAGATGCGTTGCAGGCTTGATTTCCACAGGAGAGCCGCGATGCCCGCCAAATCCGCCGCCCAACAGAAGGCCGCTGGGGCGGCCCTGTCCGCCAAACGCGGGGATACCCCTAAGAGCAAACTCAAGGGAGCTTCTAAGAGGCTGTTTGGAAAAGGCGTGAGCGGTGATTCCGCTTCATCGTGGTCTGTGATTCAAGCTCGGGATGTGGACCGAGCAGAGCCGTGGCCGGATGGCCAAGATCGCGAAGAAGACCAAGCGATATCCATCTGATC
>NZ_JAUXZW010000098.1 GCF_030693805.1 Phenylobacterium sp. | reverse complement strand
TATCTACGGCATCCAATTGCAGGGAAGCGCAATACTCCAAAAGCTGGTCCAGATTCATTTCATCTTTCATCAACGGTGAGTTAAAAGAATAGGCATTCAGACTTGTTTTCAGTTTTACCTTGTTTTGAGCCGATGCCGGATTCAGGGAAAGAATTAGAAAAAGGAAAAAGAATCCTGAAATTTTAAAAATTCGCAAAATACTTTTCTTCATGGATAAGGTTTTTACAGGTTAAATAAATAAGCTCATCAGCAGTACCGTAATAAGTCCAACTACTCCAACTACTGATTCCATAACAGTCCAGGTTTGGAAGGTCTGCTTTACACTGAGCCCAAAATACTCCTTAAACATCCAAAATCCTGAATCGTTGAAATGCGACCACATCACACTTCCGGCGCCGGTGGCCAGTACCATCAATTCGGGCGAAGCGCCGGCCTGTTGGGCCAATGGCAGCATGATGGGAGCTGTAGTGAGGGTTGCGACCGTTGCCGAACCAACCGCCAGCCTGAAAACAGATGCGATCAGGAAGGCCATTAGCAACGGGTTCATTTGGAAAGAATCGGAAATAGAACGGATGTATTCGATTACATGACTGTCTTTTAGAACTTGTGAGAATGCGCCTCCACCGGCAATTATCAGGACGATCATCGAGATGGCGCCAATCGATTTGGCCGAACTGTTCATAACATCGTCCATACCTCGCCCTTTTCGCAGTCCAAGCGTAAAAATTGCAACAATTACCGCCATGAAAAGCGCAATATTGGCATCGCTCATAAATTTGAACAAGGTGAGTATTCCGGAGAAAATTTTCACTGATTCAGGACTAAAACCCTTTTCAATAAAAATATGCTGATAAAATCCGGTGATATTTTCAATGCCCATTTTGGTAAGTTCTGCCTTTGCAGGTGGCGGACCAAAAGATAAATCAACTAATGCTCCGATCAGCATCAGGATAATTGGGGTAACAGCGCAAAGAATACTGATTCCCAATCCGGGCAGTTCGCTTTTTTCGAACTTCCTCTCAGTAAAAAGCCCTTCAGGTGGCGTAACATCAATTTTTTTAAAGAAGCGCGATAACCACACACCACCAATCAGGCAAGCTGGTATCATCGGGATTAGTCCGTACAGCAACACTTTGTTTACATCGGCTTCGTAAATAAACGATA
>NZ_JAUXZW010000077.1 GCF_030693805.1 Phenylobacterium sp. | reverse complement strand
AAATTAGGCAATACATTGTTTTGGTCAAGCGCCGGTTCGCTTGGTTTTAAGGGAGCAAAAAAAGGAACTCCATTTGCAGCTTCCAAAGTAGGTGATGTAATTGGCAGTAAAGTTTCTACGCTTGGGGTAAAAGATGCCGATGTAATTGTGCGAGGAGTTGGATCCGGGCGTGAGCCGGCAATTAGATCATTTATGGCTCATGGCATAGAAATTACTTCCATAAAAGATGCAACACCGGTGCCTCACAATGGCCCAAAACCGAAAAAGCCCAGAAGAGTATAAACAAATTATAAATTACAAATCATCAATTATGAATCAAAAATGATATCAAAACCGAAGTTTAAAATTGGAAGAAGATTAGGCGCCGGAGTATATGACAAATGTCAGACCTCTAAGTTTTCAGCTTCTTCTGGAAAGTTTGCCGGGCCTGGCGCGCGCCGTCCAAAAGCGCTTTCTGAATATGGAGCTCAGCTTATAGAGAAGCAGAAAGTGCGTTTTTCCTATGGTATAAATGAGCGCCAACTTTCAAACTATGTAAAAAAGGCTTCCCATATTAAGGGTGCTGGCACTACAGAGAAATTTTACGAGGAACTTGAATCTCGTCTTGATAATGTGATTTATAGGATGGGTCTTGGAAATAGCAGGCGGGCCGCTAGACAGATGGTTTCTCATGGACATTTTATCGTGAACGATCATAAAGTCACTATTCCTTCGTACGAAGTAAAGCCCGGAGATATTATAAAAATTCGTGAAGGATCGAAGACTAAAAAGATTTTTGACGGGCTGGCTGAGAAAATAAAAGATTATAATCCTCCGGCTTGGGTTTCATTTGATTTGGGCAAAATGGAAGGGAAGATTTTATCCAAACCAAAGAACACAGAAAGTTTTCTTGATTTGAACGCTGTGCTTGAGTTTTATAGTCGTTGATTTATTATTTTTTTTCCGCCAGAGGCGGACAAGTATTATTAGATTTAAGAGTAATTTTTTTAAACATATGCCTGAATATAAAATAATTATGCCTTCGAAGCCTCGTATTGTTTTAGAAGAAGGAAATAAAGGGG
>NZ_JAUXZW010000053.1 GCF_030693805.1 Phenylobacterium sp. | reverse complement strand
CCGCTATCGTAGCTCGCCAGCAGCGGCAGCACCGTGCAGGCCTTGATCGAGGTCTGGCCGCCGGTGGTGGCGACGCGATAGTCGAACGCCCGCGAAAGGCCGCTGTCGAGCTTCAGGATGGAGGCCTTGGCGTCGCCGCCGAGGATCGCCGTCACCGTCCCCGCAGCGGGGTCCGCCGCGGCCGCACCGCCCGGCTTCGGCGGCAGGGCGTCGGCCTCGCTCGCCGGCTGGGTCGAGACCAGCTCCAGCCGCCCGCCCTCCAGCAACCTGAACACCACTTTTTCACCGCGTGACACGATCAGGGAACGGCCGTCCTCGCCGAGCCTTGAATTCAACATGGCGCGCGGCGAGATCGCGCGGGCCGGAGCCGCGGCGTGCAGTTCGATGCGCTGGGCCGCGTAGACGCTACGCCAGCCCTTGCGGTCGCCGGATGAGACCAGCCGCCAGGGGCCGTGCTTCTCATCCAGCTTCGTTCCGCCCTGACGGTCGGCCAGGATGACGGTGTCGTCCTGGAAGTCCTTGTCGAACTCGGCCAGCGCATAGACCGCCGCAAAGCCGTCGCGCCCAGTGACCACCGCGTAGGCCTTCAGCGGATCGCCGTGCAAGCGCGGGCCGAGCGGCACGCCGGCGGCGCGCAGCACTGGGCCGATCAGCGTGCCCTCATAGGCCTTGGACTTGTCGCTCTCCGTGATCGTGACCTGACCGCGGGGCAAGGCGGCGATCTGGGCTGCGTCGAGGGTGGTCTCGCGCCCGTCGAGGCCGACGACGGTCAGGGTCTGGGCCAGCGCCGGCCCGCTGGCCAGCAGAGCAGCGAGCAGGACGGCCGCACTCCTCACTGGGACGCCTTGGCCGCCGGCCGATCACGCATGGCCTGGGTCCAGCGGTTCAGCTCGACCAACTCCGCCGGCGGCCGCAGCTTGATCAGGCGCGCGAAGTCCAGGCCGACAAAGGCGACGATGTCGGCGATGGTCAGCCGGTCGGCGGCCAGCCATTCGCGGCCGCTCAACTGCGCGTCGAACATCTTCAACGCGTCCAGTCCGTACTGGGTGTTGTATTCGGCGACCGCGGGATTTGGCTTTTCAAGCACCGCCAGCGCCGGATGGGTGTGGCGCACCCCCAGCATCAACGGCACCGCCAGCAGATGCTCGGCGCGCCGGGTCCACATCTCGATCACCGCCGTCTCCTTCGGCGTGCGTCCGAACATGTTGGGCTCTGGGTAGATCGACTCGAGATAGCGGCAGATCGCCACGGATTCGGTGATCGTCACCTCGTCGTCGATCTCCAGCGCCGGGGCGTGCGCGAACCCGGCCTTGGCGACGTAGCCAGGCTGTTTGTGCTCGCCGGTCATGATGTTCACCGGCGCGATCGCCAGGTCGCTGACGCCCTTCTCGGCGAGGAACCAGCGGACGCGGCGCGGATTTGGCGCACCGGATGCGTCGTAGAGTTTCATGCGGACGGCTCCTTATTACCCCTGCGTCAGGGTTGCGCGGACGCGCCGCGCGGGACTGTTTGACCACCAAGCCGGCTTGCGGCGCAAGGGCGGGGCGCGCTTGACGCGTGCGTCAACGAGCGCCTAAAGCCGCCCAATAATCAGCCGATCAGGGAGGCTCGCATGGCGGAGGTCCGCTTCGACGACAAGGTGGCGATCGTCACCGGTGCAGGCGGCGGCCTTGGTCGCTCCCACGCCCTGGAGCTGGCGCGGCGCGGGGCCAAGGTGGTGGTCAACGACCTGGGGGCGACGATCGACGGCTCCGGCGGCTCGTCCGACGCCGCTCGTCAGGTGGTCGAAGAGATCATCGCGGCCGGCGGCCAGGCGATCGCCAACGGCGCCTCGGTCACCGACGACGCGGGGGTCGCCGGCCTGGTGCGCCAGACGATGGACCAGTGGGGCCGGATCGACATCCTGATCGCCAACGCCGGCATCCTGCGTGACCGCAGCTTCGCCAAGATGGAGGTCTCCGACTTCAACCTGGTGGTCGACGTCCACCTGATGGGCACGGTGAAATGCGCCCACGCGGTGTGGGAGATCATGCGCGCCCAGAACTACGGCCGCATCGTCGTCACCACCTCGTCGACGGGGCTCTACGGCAACTTCGGCCAGTCGAACTACGGCGCCGCCAAGCTGGGCCTGATCGGTCTGATGGGCACGCTGAAGCTCGAGGGCGGGAAGAACAACATCCACGTCAACGCCATCTCCCCGGTCGCCGCCACGCGGATGACCGAGAATCTGCTGCCGCCCGAGATGCAGGACAAGTTGAAGCCCGAGTACGTCACCGCCGGCGTGATCTATCTGGCGTCCGACGAGGCGCCGACCGGCGCGATCCTCACCGCCGGCGCCGGCGTCTTCGCGCTCGCCCGGATGTATGAGACCGAGGGTGTCTATCTGGGTGAAAACGGCCTGTCGGCGGAGGAAGTGCGAGACAACTGGGAACGCATCTCCGATCCGACCGGCCACCAAGCCTATACGGCCGGCGGCGAGCAGACCATGAAGTTCCTGCGCAAGGTCCAGGCGGGCTGAGGTCGTCGCGGCCTTCTCCCTTGCGAGAGACGGACTCCGAACTCACGCCAGCTTGCGGGCGATCTCGGCGAAGGCCTTGGCGGCGGGGCTGTCGGGGAAGTCCAGGATGAATGGCCGCCCGGCGTCGCAGGCGGCGCGCAGCGCCGTCTCCAGCGGGATCTCGCCCAGGAACGGCACGCCCAACCGCCCGGCCTCGATCTTCGCCCCGCCCTCGCCGAAGATGTAGATCGGCGCGCCGCCCGCCGGATCGGCGAAATAGGCCATGTTCTGGATGACGCCCAGGATCGGCGTCGCGGTCTTGGCGAACATCGCGGCGGCCCGGCGCGCATCGATCAGCGCGATCTCCTGCGGGGTCGAGACCACCACGACGCCGTCCAGCTTCAGCTTCTGCACCAGGGTCAGCTGGATGTCGCCGGTGCCCGGGGGCATGTCGACCACCAGCACGTCCAGGGGCGCGTCCTCGCTCCCCCAGGCGACGTCGTGGGTCATCTGCCGCACGGCGGACGAGGCCATCGGGCCGCGCCAGATCATCGGCGCGCCCTCGTCGACCAGGAAGCCGATGGACATGACCTTCATGCCCCACGCCTGCAGCGGGTGCAGCTTCTTGTCGGGCCCGAACGCCGGTTCGCCCTCGACCCCCAGCATGCGCGGGGCCGAGGGGCCGTAGACGTCGGCGTCCAGCAGGCCGACAGCCAGGCCCATCTGAGCGAACGCCGCGGCCAGGTTGACCGCGATGGTCGACTTGCCCACCCCACCCTTGCCGCTGGCGACCGCGATCACCCGGCGCACGTGGGCCGGGCGTTCGACATCGGGAGGCGGCGCCGCAGCGGCCTGGGGATCCTCGGAGACCCGCGCACCCTTGCGCACCCGCGTCACGCCCGGCGCCGGCGGGGCTGGCGCCGGGGCTTCGCTGGTCAGCACCACCTGGGCTCTGTCGACGCCAGGCGCCGCGGCCAGGGCGCGTTCGGC
>NZ_JAUXZW010000051.1 GCF_030693805.1 Phenylobacterium sp. | reverse complement strand
GTGGTCGAGATCATCCGCCGCTCCGACCCGCAGAAGGGCTTTGAGGTCCTGCCCCGCCGCTGGGTGGTCGAGCGGACCTTCGGCTGGATGACCCGCTGGCGCCGTCTGGTCCGCGACTACGAGGCCCGGATCGACGTCACGCAGGCCATGATCCTCGTCGCCATGGGCGGAAACCTGCTACGCCGGACCACCCACCCGTGAGTTTCCAAACGGACTCTTAGCAGCTGTAATACATGTCGAATTCGACCGGGTGAGGGTGAAGCGCGAGGCGCATGACCTCTTCCATCTTCAACTCGATGTAGGCGTCGATGAATTCGTCGTCCATGACCCCGCCGCGCTTCAGGAAGGCGCGGTCGCGATCGAGGTTCTCAAGCGCTTCCTTCAGCGAACCGCAGACTTCGGGGACCTTCTTCTGCTCGCGGGGCGGCAGGTCGTAGAGGTTCTTGTCCTGGGGCGCGCCCGGATCGATCTTGTTCTCGATGCCGTCGAGGCCGGCCATCAGCAGCGCGGTGTAGGTCAGGTAGGGGTTGCCCATCGGGTCCGGGAAGCGGACTTCGATGCGCTTGCCCTTGGGGCTGTCCACGTGGGGGATGCGGATCGAGGCCGAGCGGTTGCGGGCCGAGTAGGCCAGCTTCACCGGGGCTTCATAGCCGGGCACCAGGCGCTTGTAGGAGTTGGTGGTCGAGTTCGAGAAGGCGTTGATCGCCTTGGCGTGCTTGATGATGCCGCCGATGTACCACAGGCACATCTGCGACAGGCCCGCGTACTTGTCGCCGGCGAACAGCGGCTGGCCATCCTTCCAGATCGACTGGTGCACGTGCATGCCCGAGCCGTTGTCGCCGAACATCGGCTTGGCCATGAAGGTGGCCGTCTTGCCGTAGGCGGCGGCGACATTGTGGACGACGTACTTATAGAGTTGCAGCCGGTCGGCCATGATCACCATGGTGTCGAACTTCAGGCCCAGTTCGTGCTGGGCGGGCGCGACTTCGTGGTGATGCTTTTCCGGCTTCATTCCAAGCTCGCCCATGACCGCCAGCATCTCGCCACGCAGGTCCTGGGCGGAGTCGGTCGGGTTCACCGGGAAATAGCCGCCCTTGGGCCCGGGCCGGTGGCCCATATTGCCTTCCGGATAGGATTTGCCGGTGTTCGCCGGCAGTTCGCTGGCGTCGTAGGAATAGCCGGTGTCGTGGGGCTTCGTGGACCACTTGACGTCGTCGAAGATGAAGAACTCGGCTTCCGGGCCGAAATAGACGGTGTCGCCCACGCCGGCCGACTTCACATAGTTCAGCGCCGCCTTGGCGATGGAACGCGGGTCGCGGTTGTAGGGGGTGCCCGTGTCGGGGTTCACGACGTCGCAGAACAGGCACAGCGTGGTCTGCTGGTAGAACGGGTCGATATAAGCGCTGTCCAGGTCCGGACGCAGCTTCATGTCGGACTCGTTGATGGCCTTCCAGCCGGCGATCGACGAACCGTCGAACATGGTGCCGTCGGACAGGAAGTCCTCATCGACCAGATCGATGTCAAAGGTCACGTGCTGCATCTTCCCGCGGATGTCGGTGAAGCGCACGTCGACGTATTTGACGTCCTGTTCCTTGATCTGAGCCAGGATGTCCTGAGGTGTGGCCATGATGAGTATCCCCTAGGTCGCTAGATGAAAATTCAGGTCTAAATTGCGGTTTCGCCGGACTCGCCTGTGCGGATCCGCAGCACATCGAAAATCTCGGAGACGAAGATCTTGCCATCGCCGATCCGCCCAGTGCGCGCGGCGCCGACGATGGCCTCGATCGCCTGGGTGAGTTGGCCTTCAGCCACCACCACCTCGATTTTGATCTTGGGCAGGAAGTCGACGACGTACTCAGCGCCGCGATAAAGCTCGGTATGACCCTTCTGGCGGCCATAACCCTTGGCTTCGATCACGGTCATGCCCTGGACGCCGAGTTCCTGCAGAGCTTCCTTCACCTCGTCGAGTTTGAAGGGCTTGATGATGGCTTCGATCTTTTTCATGCACCGCACTGGTCACTGAATGTGGAGCCGCCCCCGCGGTCGCCGGGACGGAGCACGCCCAGCGCCGGCGCCACAAGAGGCCGGCTCGCAGCGCGTCGCCGCTATCTAACCGAAGGTTGGATTTGCACAAACAAAAGGCGACGTCAGATCAATAGTTAGGCGATCTGATATCGGGCTTGAGGTGGCCTTGTAGCCGCCTCGCGTGGGATTTCCGTCTGGTTTCGAAGGCCGAACGGAGATCAGATTGCGCTCCAGACACGACTGAGGCGTCGCTGGGCGGTGATCTTGGCGATCTCCCTGCTTAAGGCCGGCCTGTCCAAGTGATGAAACTTGTGGCGGAAAAGTTCCCCGTCATCGGAAGTTTCGCCCTGGCGGCGGAGTGGACGGTGTTGTGATCTGTGAAGCCTTGGTCGCCCCGCGTCGTGGGTCGCAGGAGCATGATGCGGACCGCGTCACTACGGCTGCGAAGATCGGCGCCAAGGGGCTTGCCGTGCATCGGCGGGGCGGGCAACGAGTGGGGTTCTCTTGCAGGTGAGCCGACGATGACGCGCCTTTATCTCATCCGCCACGCCAAGCCCGCCACGGCGTGGGGAGACTCCGGCGGCGGGGATGATCCTGGTTTGGACGAGACTGGCCGCACCCAAGCGCTGGCCGCCCGCGATGCGCTTCTGGCGCTGGCGCCCGCCGAACGGCCCGTCCGCGTGGTGAGTTCGCCGTTGCGTCGCTGCCGTGAGACGGCGCAGCCGACGGCCGAGGCCCTGGGCGTCGAGGTGGAGATCGACCCCGCGGTCGGGGAAATTCCCACGCCCGCCGGCCTGGCCGTCGAAGAACGGCCGGCGTGGTTGCGGAGCGCCTTCGAAGGTCTTTGGCGCGATATCGAGGGCGACCGCGATTACAACGTCTGGCGGCGAAGCGTGGCCGCCAGCCTGCGCGCGCGGGGCGGCGCCGCGGTGTTCAGCCACTACGTCGCGATCAACGCCGTGGTCACAACGCTTGAGGACGACGAGCGGGTGATCGGGCTGCGCCCCGACCACGCCTCGATCCACGTCCTGGAGACCGACGGCGCGGTGCTGACTTTGGTGAGCAAGGGGCGTGAATCCGCGACGCAGGTGCTATGAGCACGCTCTCTCACCACCCGGCGGCTCGGCGGATCCTGTCGGTCGCGGAGACCCAGGCCGCCGACCAGGCGGCGATCGCCGCCGGCACCCCGGGCATGGTGCTGATGGAGCGCGCCGGCGCGTCGGTCGCAAATGCCATTGTCGAGCGCTTCTCGGTGCGAACCGTCCACGTCCTCTGCGGGCCCGGCAACAACGGCGGGGACGGCTATGTGATCGCCCGCCTGCTGAAGGAGAAGGGGTGGCCGGTCGAGGTGCTCGCGCTAAAGCCGCCGGCGACCGCTGACGCCCGCGACGCCGCAGCGCTCTGGGATGGCGCGACCCGGCCGCTGGCGGGCGCCGGGACTGCGGAGCTCTATGTCGACGCGATGTTTGGCGCAGGGCTCTCGGGTCCGTTGACGGGGGAAGCCGCGGCGGCCGCGCTGCGGTTGAGCGAAACGCCCGATCGGGTGATCGCCGTCGACGTGCCGAGCGGCGTGCCCGGCGACACGGGCGAGCCGAATGGACCAGCGGTGATCGCCGGCCTCACCGTGACCTTCCACAGCAAGAAGCCATGTCATGTGCTGGAGCCCGGCAAGGCGCGGAGCGGCGAGGTGGTGGTCGCCGACATCGGCCTCGGCGACACGCCGGGGGCTCTTCACGAGAACACCCCGGAGCTATGGGGGAGCCGGTTTCCCTGGCCGGCGATCGATTCCCACAAGCACGCGCGCGGGCGACTGGTGGTGATCAGCGGCGAACCGTGGAGCACGGGGGCCGCGCGGCTGGCGGCGCGTGGCGGCCTGCGGATCGGCGCCGGCCTGGTCACCCTGCTATCGCACCCGGAATCCCTGCAGGTGAACGCCGCCCACCTCGAGGCGGTCATGCTGCGTCCGTTCGAGACCGAACTGGAACTTGAGCAGGCCTGCGCCGACGTGGACGCCGCGATCATCGGTCCGGCCGCCGGCGTCACCGAGACCACGCTGGTCAACCTTCTGGCGTTGGCGCGCACCGGGGCGGCGTTGGTGATCGACGCCGACGCGATCACCGTGTTCCGCGACGATCCCGGCGAGTTGTTCTCGGTGCTCGACCGAGACGATGTGCTCACCCCGCATCCTGGCGAGTTTGAACGGCTATTTCCAGGCCTACTGGGGCGAGCGCCGGAACGGATCTCGGCGGCGCGACAGGCCGCCGCGCTGGCCGGCGCCGTCGTGTTGCTTAAAGGCGCCGACACGGTGATCGCCGCGCCCGACGGCCGCGCGGCGGTGAACGTCAACGGCGCGCCGTGGCTGGCCACCGCGGGTTCAGGCGACGTGCTGGCGGGTTTCATCGGCGGGCTGATGGCCCAGGGGATGGAGAGTTTCGAAGCCGCCTGCGCCGGCGCGTGGATCCACGCCGAGGCGGCGGCCAATTTCGGTCCTGGCCTGATCGCCGAAGACCTGCCAGGCCTCGCGCCCGCCGTGCTGTCCCAGCTCTGGCTCGAGCGCTAGACGGCGATTTCCCCCACCTCGGCGATCAGCGCCAACCAGCCCCGCAAGCCCGCCTGGCGATCGAACATCGCCTCGGCGGTCGCCCGGGCGGCGAGCCGCAGAGGCGCCTTGTCCAGCGGCTCGCGGCAGGCGTCGATCAGCGCGCCCGAGAGGGCGTCGACGTCGAAGAAATCGAGCAGCCGCCCATTCTCGCCGTCGCTGATCGCGTCGCGCACAGGCGCGGTGTCCGAGCCGATCACATAGCAACCTGCCGCCATCGCCTCGGCCAGCGACCACGAGAGCACGAACGGATAAGTGTAATAGACGTGCGCGCTCGATGCGCGCAGCGCCTCGAGCATCCGGCCATGGGGCAGGGGGCCCGTGAAGTGAACGCGCGTCAGGTCGAGCCGATCTTCCAGCCCGTCAAGGCAGACGTCCTTCCAGGTTCGGCCCTCCGGCGCCGGTCCCGAATAGCCGCGAGCGTTCGGCGAGCCCACGATAACCGTGTGTGCGTCCGGAACGTCCGCCTGCAGCCGCGGCAGCGCGCGCAGGAGGATGTGCAGACCGCGCATCGGCTCCAGGTTGCGGTTCACGTGAGTGATGATCGGCGCACCAGACGCCAGGACCGCGCCGCCAGGCAGGGCCAGCGCCCGGGACGGCCCAGGACGCACCGCCTGAAGGTCGACGCCCTCATGGATGATCTGCAGGCGCGAATGGAACACCGCCGGCAGGGTCGAGGCCTGGAACACCGTGGGTGTGACGATGGCGTCGGCCTGGGTGTACGCCAGGGCCATGACGGCGTTCTTGGTGGTCCCGGCCAGGATGCCGGCCTCGTCCGGCTGGATGAACTCGGTGTCGAAATCGATGTCGAGCCCGCGTCCGGCGTAGAAGAACTCATGGAAAAGGATCACGCGCGCATTCGGGAACGCCTCATGCAGCAGCACCGTCTCGCCCCAGCCGGGATGGGCGATGATCAATCGAGGCTCGAACGCCTGCGCCTTCAGCCGGCGCGCGGCTTCCAGCGCGGCGCGAGCGCGCACCAGATCGGCTTCGGCCCGGGTGGCCAGGGGAAAGATGCCCGGCGCGCTGCCACGGAAATAACTCCAGCGCTCGATCGGCACGCCATCCAGCCCACCCGCGTCGGGCCCGCCGATTGCGCGGCAGTCGATCCCGCGCGCGACGAGCTGGCCCGCCAGGTCGCGAAACTGGGCCGGAAAGCCCATGTGGACGAACAACACGCCTGCGCTCATAGCCTGCTTCTGGCGCGCCGCGGTCGCGCTGTCACCCTTCGCCGCCCTTGACGCGGACGCATAGCTGAACGAAGGCATGCCGCCGCGCGGATGTGGCGGAACTGGTAGACGCACTAGATTTAGGTTCTAGCGCCGTGAGGCGTGGAGGTTCGAGTCCTCTCATCCGCACCACGCGCCTTGAACGCAGCGGGGCGCCGTGGCCTGGCTTTGCTCTTGGACGCGCGTCACGCCCGTGACATAAGGGCGCCGCCCGCCGCCGGATTTTCGGCGGCGTTCATCGTTAAGCTCGAAGGCGGATCGCGCAGCGCCAGCGTGCAGCGTCCGGATGATAAGACCATGTCGATGCAGATCACTGAAAAGTCAGGCGAAGGCCTCAGCCGCGTGTACGGCGTGTCGGTTCCCGCCGGCGAGCTCACCGAGAAGCTCGAGGCGCGCATCGCGGAGATCGCGCCGACCCTCAACATCAAAGGCTTCCGTCCCGGCAAGGTGCCGGCGGCGCACGTGCGCAAGCTGTACGGCAAGTCGATCATGAGCGAGGTGATCGAGCAGACGATCACCGAAACCACCCAGAAGCTGATCACGGACAACAAGCTGCGTCCCGCCGGCGAGCCCGACCTGAAGCCGGAAGGCGACATGCTCGAGGTGCTGGATGGCAAGGCCGACCTCGAATACGAAATGTCGCTTGAGCTGATCCCGGAGTTCGAGCCGGTCGACCCGGCGACGCTGACGCTGGAGCGCCCGATCTATTCGGCCACCGACGCCGAGGTCGACGAGACTCTGGGCGAGATCGCCAAGCAGAACCGCAGCTACGAGACGCGCACCGGCAAGACCGTGAAGGCCAAGGACGGCGACCAGTTGACCATCGACTTCCTCGGCAAGATCGACGGCGTGCCCTTCGAGGGCGGCGCGGCCGAGGACAGCCAGCTGGTGCTGGGTTCGGGTCAGTTCATCCCGGGCTTCGAAGAGCAACTGGTCGGGACCAAGCCCGAGCAGCAGCTGGTGGTGAAGGTCAACTTCCCCGACGACTACCAGGCCGAGGCGCTGAAGGGTAAGGCGGCGGAATTCGACGTGACCGTCAAAGAGATCAAGGCGCCGGTCGACACGCCGCTGGACGACGCCCTGGCCGAGCGCATGGGCATCGAGGGCCTGGACAAGCTGCGCGAGCTGATCCGCTCCAACCTGCAGCAGCAGTACTCCGGCGCCGCGCGCTTCAAACTGAAGCGCTCACTGCTGGACCTGCTGGACTCCAAGCACGACTTCCCGCTGCCGCCGAAGATGGTCGAGGCCGAGTTCGCCGCCATCTGGCAACAGGTCGAGGCCGACAAGGAGCGCGGCGCGCTGCCGCCCGAGGACGCCGCCAAGTCGGACGAGGACCTGCGCGTCGAGTATCGCAAGATCGCCGAACGCCGCGTGCGCCTGGGCCTGGTCCTGGCCGAGGTCGGGCGGGTCAACAACGTCTCCGTCAGCGACCAGGAGCTCGCTGAGGCGATGCGCCAGGAAGCCATGCGCTACGGCGCCCAGGCCCAGCAGGTGTTCGAATACCTGCGCAAGGAGCCGAACGCCCAGGCCCAGCTCCGCGCGCCGATCTTCGAGGACAAGGTGGTCGACCTGATCGTCGCCGCCGCCCAGGTGACCGACACGCCGATCAGCAAGGAAGAGCTGATGAAGGACGAAGAGCTGCCGCAGGGCTACGGCGCCTAAGGACGGGCAGGGATCGCGATAGCGCGCCGGGGCGACACAGGGTCATCTTGCAACGCCCCGGTCGGCACGCGATATCGGATGCAGAGCGATTCATTGGATCGCATCCTTCACAAAAGGCGATCTCCCCCATGCGTGACCCGCAAACCACCGCACTCAACCTCGTGCCGATGGTCGTCGAACAGACCAGCCGCGGCGAACGCGCCTACGACATTTTCTCGCGCCTGCTCAAGGAGCGGGTGATCTTCCTGAACGGTCCCGTCGAAGACGGGATGTCGGCGCTGATCTGCGCCCAACTGCTCTTTCTTGAGGCCGAAAACCCCAAGAAGGAGATCCAGATGTATATCAACTCGCCGGGCGGCATCGTCACCTCCGGCCTGGCGATCTACGACACCATGCAATACATCCGCAGTCCCGTCGTGACGCTGTGCATGGGCATGGCGGCCTCGATGGGCTCGTTCCTGCTGATGGCCGGTGCCGAAGGCAAGCGGATCGCGCTGCCGAACGCGCGGATCATGGTCCACCAGCCGTCGGGCGGCTACTCGGGCAAGGCCTCCGACATCGAGCGCCACGCCGAAGACATCATCAAGACCAAGCGCCGCCTGAACGAGCTCTACGCCAAGCACACCGGCCAGACCTATGAAGCGGTCGAAGAGAAGCTGGACCGCGACACCTTCATGACGGCCGAAGAAGCCAAGACCTGGGGCATCGTCGACCACGTGTACGAACAGCGCGAAACCGAAGCCGTCTGATCCGGACGCGCACCCCCTCCGGCGAGGTCGGAGGGGGCGCTACGGCCTCGCCGTGAACACCCGATAGCCCGCTTCGTCGGCGATCCGCAGCATCTCGCTGTCCCCGCTGGTGTCGCCATAGGCCGCGGCGAGCCTCACGCCCTCGCCGAAGCGTTCGCGCAGTCGACGCACCTTCTCCTTGCCGCGACAGTTCTGACCATCGAAGCCGCCGGCGACGCGATCCTGCGCGTCGAAGGCAAGGTTGGTCCCAAGCAGCACCTTTGCGCCCAACGCGCGGGCGAACGGGGCCACGGTCACCGCGGGTGACGCCGTAACGATGGCCAGCACCGCTCCGCGCGCCTTCCAGTCCTCCCAGACCCGCAGCGCGTCGGGCCTCAGCATCGACGCGGCGTGAGTGAGAGCGAAGGTTTCTGCACGCGCCTGCAGTTCAGCGCGCGGCAGGCCTTTCAGGAATTCACGAACCGCCGCCGCCTTGAGCTTTCCGCGGTCGCGATTCCCCAGGTAGGCCACGGCGTCCGGCGCTAGGCGGACCATCCCGGCCAAATGACGTAGCCTGCCGGCCTGCCAGGCCAGAAACGCGGTGAAGCTGTCGCCAACCGTCAGCGTACCGTCGAAATCGAAGGCGACCACAGGGCGCGCCGCCTCGGAGGCGGACGAATCCTTGCGGGTCATGCTCACGTTCCCATCTATGGGGCTGACGGGGCCCGACGCCGCGTCGTCGCCCGTCGCCATTTGTCGCTCCCAGGAGCGAAAGCTTGTGATCCTTGGCCGGATCGGGGAATGTCAAGGATTAGACAACCCGTGGCGCGTATCCTGCAAGGGTAGGCGAGGTGAGCCTCCGGGGTAGCGACGAACGGTCCTAAGCGACGCCGTCGAGAGAGTGAGAAAAGACCATGACGAAGGCCGCGAGCGGAGATTCCAAGAGCACTCTCTATTGCTCTTTCTGCGGCAAGAGCCAGCACGAGGTCCGCAAACTTATCGCCGGCCCCACGGTGTTCATCTGCGATGAATGCGTCGAATTGTGCATGGACATCATCCGCGAAGAGCACAAGATTTCCTTTGTTAAATCAAAGGATGGCGTGCCCACGCCGCGGGAAATCCGCGAGGTCCTCGACGACTACGTGATCGGCCAGGACCACGCCAAGAAGGTCCTCTCCGTCGCCGTCCACAACCACTACAAGCGCGTCCAAAACGTTTCGGGGGATCGCCGCGCGGATGATCCTCATGCCGGGGTCGAATTGGAGAAGAGCAACATCCTGCTCGTCGGCCCCACCGGCTCGGGCAAGACCCTGCTCGCCCGCTCCCTGGCCCGCATTCTCGACGTGCCCTTCGCCATCGCGGACGCCACCAGTCTGACCGAGGCGGGTTAC
>NZ_JAUXZW010000046.1 GCF_030693805.1 Phenylobacterium sp. | reverse complement strand
ATGGAAATTTGCCTCCAGAATTTTGTATGCTGCTGATGTTATTTCGCGAACCAATAATTGTTACCCGGTACTCATCACGTCTTTCAAATGCACGCCCGATTCGTTCGTGATCGAATACTTCAAGGAGATATTTGATGCCTGCCGGAAACCTTATCTGATCCTTCAACTCGATGAACATGATTCGGCAGTTGGTTATGAAACGCGAATTGAAGCAGCCATCCGGGCCTTCAGGAATCACCGTAAAAGACAAGAGTCCGGGCCTGAAAAAAGAATCACCGGAGAGAAAAAAAAGATGGTGGAAGCGCCTTCAGTGGAAAATCAGTCCTGGCCCGAATACATCGGAACGCTTGTCAGCGAGGCTTCCCAAACACTCCGGACGCATGCCATTGATTTCAGTAAATTCAGTAAGCTCGTTCAGCAGATTGAACCGGAGGATAACCAACTATCGGGTTCCATATTCGCCGGTTCAAAGAACCTGAAAAACAAAACGCTCCTGTTGCCCTCGTGGGACCCGTATGTTGCGCCTTTGCTGGAGGCCGTACTGCAAAACAGCGGCATCGATGCCCATGTGGCAAACAGCACTGATGAGTCAATAAAGCGTAGCCTGAGCATGAATACCGGCCAATGTTTGCCTTTGAGTATCATCGTCAGGAATGCCATAGACTATATGGAGTCGAACCAGTTGAATCCGGCCGATACCGCCCTTTGGGTCACGAAATCCACTCTTTCATGCAACCTCAGCATGTTCCCGCACTTCATGAAAAAATTGCTCGACAACTATGGTAAAGGAATGGAACAGGCGTCGGTCTATCTGGGCGATGTGGTTTTCTACGATTTTTCATTGCCCACGGCTATCAATGCCTATCTGGCTTATATGTTCGGCGGCTTTGTGCGCAAAATCGGCTGCAACATCCGTCCGTATGAAAAGGTCAGGGGAACGACAGATGAAATGACCGACCAGGCCTTGTCTATGCTGAATGATGCCTTCCGGCAGGGTAAACCGAAAGAACCGGTTCTCGAAAAAATTATGAAAGGTTTTGAATCTATTGATATTGAACGGACAAATCGTCCGAAAGTGCCATCTTCGGTGATTTGTACGTGCGCGACAACGACCTGATGAACCAGAATCTGATCAGCATGGTGGAAGATA
>NZ_JAUXZW010000042.1 GCF_030693805.1 Phenylobacterium sp. | reverse complement strand
GCGGTGCCCTCCGCCGGCGGCGGCAGGGCGAGATCGGCGGCGGTGACCGGCGGCACGTCCACCTGCAGGTCGATGCGGTCCATCATCGGGCCAGACACCTTGCCCTGGTAGTCCGACTGGCAGCGCGGCGCGCGCCCACAGGCGCCGCGGCCGGCGCCGCCATTGCCGCACCGGCACGGGTTCATCGCCGCGATCAACTGGAAGCGCGCCGGGTAGCGCACGTGGGCGTTGGCGCGGGCCACCACCACCTCGCCGGTCTCCAGCGGTTGGCGCAGGCTGTCCAGGGCCTGTGCCGAGAACTCCGGCAGCTCGTCGAGGAACAGCACGCCGTTATGCGCCAGCGACACCTCGCCGGGCTTGGCCTTGATCCCGCCGCCGGTCAGCGCCGCCATGCTGGCGGAATGGTGAGGGGTGCGGAAGGGCCTCGCCCGCGTCAGCTCGCCCTTGGCGATCAGGCCGGCGATGGAATGCACCATCGAGGTCTGCAGCAGCTCCTCCGGCGTCAGCGGCGGCAGGAGACCCGGCAGGCGCGCGGCCATCATCGACTTGCCGGACCCCGGCGGACCGCAGAACAGCAGGTTGTGGCCGCCTGCCGCTGCGATCTCCAGCGCCCGCTTGGCCTGCTCCTGACCCTTGACCTCGCGCAGGTCGGGGACGCGCGCGCCGTCGACCATCGGCCCGGGCTTCGGCGGCGACAGCATCTGGGTTCCGCGGAAGTGGTTGATCACCGCCACCAGCGACGGTGCGGCCAGCAGGCGCACGTCGCCAGCCCAGGCGGCCTCCGCCCCGCAGTCCTTAGGGCAGATCAGGCCGAGATTCATCGATCCGGCGGCGACCGCCGCGGGCAGCGCCCCGGCCACGCCGACGATGCGGCCGTCCAACGAGAGTTCGCCGACCGCCGCCCATCCGGCCAGGGCGTCGGGCGGAATGACGCCCATCGAGGCCATCACCGCGAGCGCGATCGGCAGATCGTCGTGGCTGCCCTCCTTGGGCAGGTCGGCAGGGGCCAGGTTGGCGATGATCCGTCTGGCCGGCATGGCCAGGCCGAGCCCTGCGAAGGCGGCCCGCACCCGCTCGCGGCTTTCGGCGACTGCCTTGTCGCCCAATCCGACCAGCATGAACTTGACCTCGCCGCCGGTCAGCTGGACCTCGACGTCGACGCGCCGCGCCTCAACCCCTTGAAAGGCCAAGGTGACCACCCGCGCGACCATCGTTCCCCGCTTTTTGACGCCTTGAGTTATCCACAAGGCTGCCGCAGAACGCGGTTCGGATCAAGAACAAATGATGAACTTATCGGGAAGATCAGTGGTTTCTGCGCTCTAGCGCCGCCACTTAGACTCACAGGCTAGCTGTGCCGTAGCCCCGCCCGTCCGGAGCGTGATCGTAGCATCGCATAAGCTGCGCCTCAGGCGTAGTTGAACTTTGGAAACCAGCCGGCCGCGCCCTGCGGCAGCATGGCGAACATGTGCCAGGCGGAGCAGAAGTCGTCGTTCGGCCCGAGTTCGGTGTCGGACACGCGCAGGATCTGATCGCCCTGGCGCTGAAAGACCGAGAGCCCCGGCTGCCAGCCGCCATTGCGGTGATAGCCCATATCGGCGGCGAAGCTGGTGCCTTGGTGACTGACCATCGGGAAACGCCAGCCGCGGCCGGCGGCGAACGCGCGCTGGACGTCCGGCGTGTTGGGGCTCGAGACCACGAAGGCGGCTCGATCGGCCAGGTGGTCGTAGACGCCGTTGAAGCCGTCCGCCCACATGGTGCAGGCGGGACAGCCGGTCCCCATGTTGTGGATGACGAACAGGTCGTCCTTGGCCCCGAACAACTCCGATAGCCGCACCGGACCCCCTGGGCGGCTGAGCTCATAGTCGGCCACCGGCTGCGGGATGACGTCGGCCTGGATCTGGCGCATCTCGGCGCGCAGCGCTTCGATGCGGGCGCGATGGCCGGACAGGGTCTCACGGGTTTGGGCGTAGTCCATCATTCGTCTCCGTTGTCTTGAATCGCGGAGCCGCGCGTCTCGTCGATGCGCAGCAGGTGTTGGGCGAGGGCGTCGAAGCCGGCCTGCCAGTACTTGGCGTAGCGGTTCATCCACAGCGCGGCGGCGTAGATCGGCGCGGCGTCCAGGGTGCAACGGCTGACCCGGCCGCTGCGCGCCTGACGCACCAGGCCCGCGCGCACCAGCACGTGAATGTGGCGCGACACCGCCTGCAGCGAGATGTCGAAGGGCTCGGCGATCTCCGAGACCAGCAGGGCGCCGGTGTCCAGCCGCTCCAGGATCGTGCGGCGGACGGGGTCGGAGAGGGCGAAGAACACCGCGTCGAGCTGCGCGGCCTCATCCCAGGCGGGGTCGTGGCGCGCGGGCAGAGGCAGAACGTCCATGCCTTAATCAATCAACGGATCGGTTGAGAGTCAACTGATTGGTTGATGATTCAAGATCTCTCAGCCCGGCCTTGGCTGGGATGCGGGTTATGGCCGGAAACGGGTCTCTAACCGGCTCGGATCGCTTCGATGCGTTCCCAGAGCTTTTCGGTGGCGTCTATCCCGGTGAAGTGCTTGAGCTGCTGGGCGCCGGTAGGGGAGGTGACGTTGATCTCGGTCAGGAACTCGCCGATCACGTCGATGCCGACGAACAGCAGGCCCCGGCGCTTCAGCTCAGGGCCGATGATCGCGCAGAGCTCCAGGTCGCGGGCGGTCAGCTCCACGGCCTCGGCGCGCCCGCCCACCCGCAGGTTGGAGCGGATCTGGCCGGCGTTCGGCACCCGGTTGACCGCGCCCACCGGCTCGCCGTCGACCAGCAGGATGCGCTTGTCGCCCTTGACCACGGCGGGGATGAACTTCTGGGCGATCACCGGCTCGCGGCCGATCATCGCGTGCAGCTCCAGCAGGGCGTCGAGGTTGGGATCGTCCGCCAACAGCCGGGCCACACCCGATCCGCCGCCGCCGTAAAGCGGCTTCAGCACGATGTCGCCCTGGCGCGCGCGGAAGTCGTAGATCGCCTCGACGTCGGAGGTGATCAGGGTCGGCGGCTGGACGCCCGGAAAGCCGGTGACGAACAACTTTTCCGGCGCATTGCGCACCTCGGTGGGGTTGTTCACCACCAGGGTCTTGGGGTGCACCACGTCCAGCAGGTGGGTGCTGGTGATGTAGGCCATGTCGAAGGGCGGATCCTGGCGCAGCAGCACCACGTCGACCTCTTCCAGGTCCAGCCGCTGATAGTCGCCGAAGGTCGCATGGTCGCCCTTGGCGCGGCGGATCTCGACCGGGCGGCCGCGGGCGGTGACTCGACCCTCTTCCAGGGACAGCCTGTCGGGAGTGTAGACGAACAGCGAATGGCCGCGCGCCTGCGCCGTCTCCATCATCAGGAAGGTCGTGTCGCCTTCGATATTGATCCCCTCCAGGGGGTCCATCTGAACAGCGACCTTCAACGGCATGGCGGGCTCCTCACAGCGAAGGTGATGCAGATACTCCGCACGCCGGCGGCGCGCCAGGATCAGTTCAGGCGCAGCCGCATGCGTTCGCGCTGGGCGCGGGCGGCCAGCGCCGCGCCGCCGTCCAGCGCCGAAGCCCGCGCCAGCGCCTCCAGCGCCCCTGCCAGAGCGCCCTGGCCTTCCCGCGCCGCAGCGACGTCCAGCCATGGACGATGATCCTTGGGGTCGAGCAGGGCGCGCCTCAACGCCGCGCGCTCGGCGCGGGCGTAGGCGCGGGCCGACTGGGCGCGGGCGAAGATGTTGTTCTGCAGGCGGATCAGCACCGCACGGTTGCTCACCGGAGCCATCAGCCGGTCCAGCCGGTCGGCGATGTCGGGCGTCAGGCCCGCGTGCAGAGCGCGCCTGGTCAGCTCCGAGGGCATCACGACTCGGCCCTCGCTGAACGGATCCAGCGCCAGCGGACCTTCCTCAGTCTCGATGCGGAGCAGGAAGTGGCCGGGAAAATCCACGCCCTGCACCGTAAGGCCGCAGCGCCGCGCCACGTGCAGGTAATAGACGCCCAGCGCCACCGGCAGGCCCCTGCGCCGTTCGGCGACGGCCAACAGGTCGGCGTTGTCGGGGTGCTCGTAGGTGAACAGGTCGCCGTTCAGGCCCAGATCGCCGGCCATGGCCTCGGCCAGGGCCTCTTCGGCGCTCTCGGTCTTCAGACGGGCGGACAGGCGGTCGACCCCGGCGGCGGCCAGGTCGCGCGCGGCCTGGGGGTCGCGACTGGGATCCTCATGCAGGGCGCAGGCGATCGCCGCGTCCAGCAGCGGGAAGTCGCCGTCTGAAGCCTGGCCGGCCTCGGTCAGTAGGATCTGGGCGTCGTCGCGGGTCATCAGGCTACATGAATCGAGTTACGCGCCGTTCCAGGCGTCGCGACTATGCCGGGGAAGCTTGCCGGGGGCGAGTGCGATCAGGTCGAGGCGTACGGCCGCGCCCTGAAGGCCCCTTCGGCGGGCGGCCAGCGAGCGTCCGGCCCGCCGCAGCCTTTCGCGCTGCTCGAAACTCACCGCTTCCAGCGCCTGGGCGAGGCTGGCCCGGCGCTTCACCTCGACCACCGCCAGCACCGCGCCGCGCTGGGCCAGCAGGTCGATCTCGCCCTGCGGCGTGCGCAGCCGAAAGCCCAGGATGCGGTAGCCCTTGAGCATCAGCCACAGCGCCGCCCAAACCTCGGCCTGGCGGCCGGACAACCGCGCCGCCGCGCCGCGCAGGCTGCGGGCTTTGCTCATGCGCCGCCGCCCTTCAGCGTCATGGCCCGGCGGTAGAGGTCGCGGCGGGGAATGCCGAGCGCCTTGGCGACCTCGCTCGCGGCCTCGGCGGGCCGCAGCCGAGTGAGGGCGTCGCGCAGGGCCGTGTCGGCGTCTGCAGCGCTGGCCTCCTCCTCGCGGCCGGGTGCGACCAGGACGACGATCTCGCCCTTGGGCGCAGCAAAGGCGGGGTCGGCGGCGAGGTCGGGCAGGGACCCGCGGACCACCGTTTCATAGAGCTTGGTCAGTTCGCGGCAGACCACGGCCTCGCGCGGGCCGAACACGTGGGCCATGTCAGCCAGGCTGGCGGCCAGTCTGGAGCCGCCCTCGAAGAACACCAGGGTGGCGCGGACGCCCGCCACCTCCTCCAGGAAGACGCGGCGCGCGGCGCTGCGGGGCGGCGGGAAACCCGCGAACAGGAACCGGTCGGTGGGCAGCCCGGCCAACGAGAGGCCGGCCAGCAGCGCCGACGGGCCTGGAATGGCGAAGACGGTGAAGCCCTCGGCCGCCGCCTCGCGCACCAGCCGGTAACCAGGGTCGGAGATCAGCGGCGTGCCGGCGTCGGAGATCAACGCTACCCGCTCGCCGGCCGCGAGCTTTGCCATCACGCGGGGGCGCATGCGTTCGGCGGCGTGCTCGTCATAGCGCTCGAGCTTGGCCGACAAACCGTAGGCGGCGAGCAGCTTGCCGCTCACCCGGGTGTCCTCGGCCAGCACCACGTCGGCGGCGTTGAGCACGTCGAGCGCGCGCAGGGTGATGTCGCGCAGGTTGCCGATGGGCGTGGCCACCACATAGAGGCCCGGCGCCAGCGGCGCGTCGGACAGGATGGGCGGGATGATCGCGCGGGCCATGGCCGCGCAGGGTTCGCCGCTTGGCGCGCCGAAGGCAAGCCTCCACCCGCGCGCCGCGAAGCCTCAGGCGCCGGTGATGAGCGCGGCGGTGACCCGATCCAGCAGCAGGCGGCCCTGGCGCGTGGCGCGCAGGCGAGTAGGGTCTGCCGCCAGCAGGCCCAGGTCGACCAGCTCGCGCACTTGCGGTGACGAGGGGCGCAGGCCGAGCGCGGAAACCTCCTCGAAACCCACCCCGTCGTCGATCCGCAGGCCGAGCAGCAGGCGTTCCTCAGCCGCTTCGACGGGGTTCAAAGTCTCGCGTGTCGCGAAACCGACGCCGCGCTGGGCGACACAGGCGATGTAGTCCACGGGCTTCATCGCCGCGATCGTCGCCTGCCGCGCGCCGTCGATCGTCAGACGCCCGTGCGCGCCGGGGCCGGCGCCGACATAGTCCCAGCCGCGCCAGTAGACGAGATTGTGCCGCGAGCGCGCGTCCTCGCCCCTGGCGTGGTTGGAGACCTCGTAGGCGTCGAAACCGGCGGCCTCCAGGGTCGTCTGGGTCGTCTCGAAAAGGTCGGTGGCGGCGTCTTCGCCCGGCGGGGCGATGCGGCCGCGGCGCACGGCGCGGTCGAACGGCGTGCCGTCTTCGATGGTCAACTGGTAGGGCGACAGGTGTTCCGGGTCGAGGTCGAGGGCCGCCTGCAGTTCTGACCGCCAGTCGGAAACCGTTTGCCCGGGGCGCGCATAGATCAGGTCCAGCGACAGGCGGGGGAAGGCCCTGCGGGCGGCGCGGGCGGCGCGCATGCCGGCCGCCGCATCATGATTGCGGCCCAGAAAGCCCAAGGCGTCGTCGTTCAACGATTGCAGGCCGAGCGACAGGCGGCGGACTCCGGCGTCGGCGAAGGCCGCGAACCGGTCAGCCTCGGCGTCGGTGGGATTGGCCTCCAGCGAGACCTCGAGGTCCTCGGTGGGCGTCCACAGCTTGACGGCGAGGGCGATGAGGCGCCCGGCCCACTCAGGGTCCATCAGAGAGGGCGTCCCGCCGCCGAAGAAGATCGAGACCAGCGACCGTGGGCCGCTCAGCGCCGCCTGGGCGGTGAGGTCGGCCTCGATCGCCTGAACGAGGGTCAGTTGTTCAGCCCGCCGACCGCGGTCGCGAAACACGTTGAAGTCGCAGTAGGGACAGATCCGCGCGCAATAGGGCCAGTGGACATAGACGCCCAGCGGCGGCCGGTTGGTCACAGCAGGGCGGCCTTGAGCTTGGCGAAGGCGAGCGCCCGATGGCTGATCGCGTCCTTCGCCGCGGGCTCCATCTCGCCGAAGGTCAGCTCCCCGCCGGTCGGCGTGAAGATCGGGTCGTAGCCAAATCCTCGCGTGCCCCGCGCCGGGAAGGTCAGGGTCCCGTCGATGCGGCCCTCGACCGCCACCATCGGCCCGTCCGGCCAGGCGACCGCGAGCGCGCAGGTGAACCAGGCGGAGAAATCCTCAGCGCCGACCTCCTCCAGTCGGGACTCCACCTTGCGCATGGCTTCGGAAAAGTCGCGGTCAGGGCCGGCCCAGCGGGCGGAGTAGATGCCGGGCGCGCCATCCAAGGCGCTGACCGACAGGCCGGAATCGTCGGCGAGCGCGATCAGACCGCTGGCCTGGGCGGCGGCGCGGGCCTTGAGCAGGGCGTTGCCGGTGAAGGTGGTCTCGGTCTCGTCCGGCTCGGCCAGGCCCAGCTCGCCGGCGGTCACCAGCACGAAGCGGTTATCGAGGACCTGCGCCAACTCCACCGCCTTGCCGGGGTTGTGCGTCGCCACCACAAGGCGCGCGCCGGGCTCCAGCTTCAGGGCCATGTCGATCCTCCTGTCAGCGACGCGCGAGACCATAGGCGTGCGCCCGATCATCGCAAGGCGCGCCTGGGCCGGCGCGATCGGCTAGGCTCGCGGCGCGGCAGGTCAGACGGAGCAACGCATGCGCGCCCTGGGTCCCGGCTCGGTGTCGAGCGTCCTGAAGATCGTCCTGGACGTGGTGTCCGGCGCTCTGTGGATCGCCATGGCGGCGGTGGGCCTGCTGATCCTCGCCGCCCTGCTGCTGAGCTTTGACCCGGACCTGCTGGCGGGTCTCGCGAGCGATGGCGCGGGCGCGCAGGTCACGCGCCGCGGGCCGCTGCTGGCGGCGGGGCTTGCGGCCGCGGCGCTGTACATCGGCGGCGTGCTGGCGATCGTCGGGCGGCTGCGGCGGATTTTCGCGACCCTGACGGCGGGCGATCCGTTCCATCCGGACAACGTCACCCGGCTGCGCACCATCGGCCTGATCCTGGCGGGGCTTGAGCTTGGCCGTTACCTGCTGTGGGCGCTGGGGGCCTGGCTGCTGCCGGGCGTCGACAAGGTGGAGCCGGACTTCAGCCTGACCGCGTGGTTTTCGGTGCTGGTGGTGTTCGTCCTGGCCGAGGTGTTCCGCGAAGGCGCCAGGCTTCGGCGCGAAGCCGAGCTGACGATCTGAGGGAGCGCTGAGCGTGGCCGTGCGCATTCATCTGGACGAACTGCTGCTGGCGCGGCGGATGTCGCTGGCCGAGCTCGCCGACCGGGTGGGCGTGGCGGCCACGGACCTGGCGATCCTGCGCGACGGCGAGGCGCGCGCCTTGCGGTTCTCGACGCTGGACGCGCTCTGCCGGGAGTTGCAGTGCGCTCCCGGCGAGCTGCTGTCGTGGACGGCCGAGCCGGACTGAGCCCCTCAGCTTCCGCTGGCGGCGCGCTGCAGGACGCACAATTCGCCGATGCCCTTGCGGGCCAGGGCGAAGAGCTGCTCGAATTCGGCCTGGCTGAAGCCGCGCTTTTCGCCGGTGGCCTGGATCTCGACAATGGCGCCCGATCCGGTCAGCACGAAGTTGGAGTCCGCTTCGGCGTTGGAATCCTCCTCATAGTCGAGGTCCAGCACCGGCGTGTCGGCGAACACGCCGCACGACACCGCCGCCACCTGGTCGAGGATCGGGTCAGTCTTGATCAGGCCTTCGTCCAGCATGTAGCGGGTGGCCTTGCGCAGGGCGACCCAGGCGCCGGTGATCGCGGCGGTGCGGGTGCCGCCGTCGGCCTGGATCACGTCGCAGTCCACCGAGATCTGCCGCTCGCCCAGCGCCTTCAGGTCGGTGACCGCGCGCAGCGACCGGCCGATCAGCCGCTGGATTTCCTGGGTGCGGCCGGACTGCTTGCCCTGGGCGGCTTCGCGTCGCCCGCGGGTGTGGGTGGCTCGCGGCAGCATGCCGTACTCGGCGGTGACCCAGCCCTGGCCGCGACCGCGCAGGAACGGCGGCACGCCCTCTTCGAGGCTGGCGGTGACCAGCACCTTGGTGTGGCCGAAGCTGACCAGGCAGGAGCCCTCCGCGTAGCGGTTGACGCCGACTTCGAGGGTCACGGGACGAAGCAGGTCGGCGGCGCGTTCTGAAGGACGCATGGGCGGGTCTCCTTGGCGGGGGGCGGGCGCTTGCGCCTCGGCAGGCGGCGCTTATCCTAGATCGCGAAGGTCCAGTCCATGGGCGCGCCGACCACGGAGCGATCACCACACGTGCCCAGCAGCCTGCTTACCCCCGGGCCGACCCTCGCCGAACTCGACGCCCGCGCCCGCGAGATCTTCCGGCATATCGTCGAGTCCTACCTGGACACCGGCGAGCCGGTGGGCTCGCGGACCCTCTCCAAGGCGGGCGTCCACCTGTCGCCGGCCTCGATCCGCAACACCATGCAGGACCTGACGCAGCTCGGCCTGCTGGGCGCGCCGCACGTCAGCGCCGGACGGCTGCCGACCCACGCGGGCCTGCGGCTGTTCGTCGACGGGCTGCTGGAGGTAGGCGACGTCGGCGAAGACGAGCGCCGGATGATCGAGGCGAGGCTCGCGGCCCGCGGCGGCAACTTCGACGACGCGCTGAGCGAAGCATCCTCGATCCTGTCGGGCCTGGCCGGCGGCGCAGGCGTGGTGGTGACGCCGATCCGGGACGCCGGCGTGAAACACGTGGAGTTCGTGGCGCTGGGCGTCGACCGGGCGCTGGCGATCATGGTGTTCGAGGACGGCTCGGTGGAGAACCGCCTGGTGCGCCTGGCCGCCGGGGTCACGCCCTCAGCGCTGACCGAAGCCTCCAACTTCCTCAACGCCTCGCTCAGCGGCCGCACCATCGCCGAGGCGCGCACCGACCTGGGCGCCGAGCTGGAGCGGGCGAGGCGCGAGCTGGACGCCACCGCCGCGCGGCTGGTCGAGGACGGGCTGGCCGCCTGGGGCGGCGGCGACAACCAGGATCGCGCGCTGATCGTGCGCGGCCACGCCAACCTGCTGGGCGCGCCGCACGCCGCCGAGGACCTGGAACGCGTGCGCATGCTGTTTGGCGACCTGGAGCAGAAGGAGCAGTTGATCAACCTGCTGGACGGGGTGCGCGAGGGCGAGGGCGTGCGCATATTCATCGGCGCCGAAACGCGGCTGTTTTCGCTTTCGGGTTCCGCCGTGATCGCGGCCCCCTATATGACGGGCGACCAGCGCGTGCTGGGTGCGATCGGCGTGATCGGCCCGGCGCGTTTGAACTACGCCCGGATCATTCCGTTGGTGGATTACACCGCCCGCGTGCTTGGCCAGGTGATGAACAGCTAGACCAGGAACATGATGTCCGAAGATCACACCCCCGCCGCCGACGAAGCCCAGCCCGCCGCCGAGACGGGTGAACTGGAGGCGCTGCGCGCCGAGGCCGCGGCGCTGAAGGAACAGGTGCTGCGCTACGCCGCCGACGCCGAGAACACCAAACGCCGCGCCGAGCGTGAGGCCAACGACGCCCGCGCCTATGCGATCCAGAAGTTCGCCCGCGACCTGCTGGGCGTCGCCGACAACCTGCAGCGTGCGCTCGCCGCCGCGCCGGAAGCCGTCGACGGACCGGTGAAGAACTTCGTCGTCGGCGTCGAGATGACCGACAAGGAACTGCAGGCGGCCTTCGACCGCAACGGCCTGAAGCGCGTCGAGCCCGCGCCCGGCGCCAAGTTCGACCCCCACCAGCACCAGGCGGTGATGGAGCAGCCCTCGGCCGAGATCGCCGGCGGCGGCGTCATCCAGGTGTTGCAGTCCGGCTACGAGTTGTTCGGGCGCGTGGTGCGCCCGGCCATGGTCATCGTCGCCGCCAAGGGCTCCGGGCCTCAGACGTCCGCCGAGCCCCAGGCGCACAACCCCTACGACTCCGGCGAAACCGACGCGTCAGGCGGCGCGGTGGACCGCACGGCTTAGGGCGGCGAGTCGACCACCACATCCACCGACGTCATCCTCGGACCTGAATTTCCGGCTTTTGCCGTGTGCATGGATCCTCGGCACAAGCCCGAGGATGACGTGAATGGAGGCTCGCCGCGGCGCGACCGGCCAAGGGCCGGTCCTTGACAGGCCCGAGACGCCAGGCTCGCAATCTTCCATGGGATTCAAGCCGCAGCCCGCCGCGGGCGCGGCATCTGGGCTAACTCGCTCCGACTCGCAAATGCTGCGTCGGACGCCCTTCTGAGCTCTTTCGCCGGCTCCGGATTCCGCTAAGGTCGCAGGTCCTTTTCCTTGGGGATGCGGGGTCGCGGCCGAGCTCGGTCCGCGCCTTGATGAGGTCGGACGGCACATGAAGTTGACGATTGAGCGGGCGGCGCTGCTGAAGGCGCTGGGTCACGTGCAGAGCGCGGTTGAGCGACGGAACACCATCCCGATCCTGTCCAATGTGCTGCTGTCGGCGGACCGCGACCGCCTGAGCTTCTCGGCCACCGACCTGGACATGGAGATCATCGACCAGGCGTTGGCCCAGGTGGACCAGCCCGGCCAGATCACCGCGCCGGCCCACACGCTCTACGAGATCGTGCGCAAGCTGCCGGACGGCTCCGATGTGCAGCTCAGCTTCACCGGCGAGGACCCGCGGCTGACGGTGGCCGCCGGCCGCTCGCGCTTCAACCTGCCGGTGCTGCCGTCGGGGGATTTCCCGGTGATGTCGTCGGACGGACTGTCGGGGCGCATCGGCGTCGATGTGGCCGACCTGATCCGGCTGATGGACAAGACCCGCTTCGCCATCTCCACCGAGGAGACGCGCTACTACCTGAACGGCCTCTATCTCCACACGGTGGTCGAGGACGGGGTGGCCAAGTTGCGCGCCGTCGCCACCGACGGCCACCGCCTCGCCCTGGCCGAGATGCCGGCGCCGGAGGGCGCAGTCGGCTCGCCCGGGGTGATCGTGCCGCGCAAGACCGTCGGCGAGGCCCGACGCCTGCTCGACGACGCCGGCGAGCAGGTCGACGTGCAGCTCAGCGCCCAGAAGGTGCGCTTCGAATTCAACGGCGCAGCGCTGACCTCCAAGGTCATCGACGGCTCGTTCCCCGACTACAGCCGGGTGATCCCGCGCGACAACAACAGGGTGATGCTGGTCGACAACAAGCTGTTCGCGCAAGCCGTCGACCGGGTGGCGACGATCTCGGCCGAGAAGTCGCGCTCGGTGCGCATGGCCATGGAACCCGGCCGCATGATCCTGACCGTGCGCAACATGGAGGCCGGCCAGGCGGTCGAGGAGCTGGAGATCGACTACGACGGCGAGCCGTTCGAGCTGTCGTTCAACGCCCGCTACCTGCTGGACGTCACCGACCAGGTCTCTGCCCCCCAGGCCGAATTCCGCTTCGGCGGCCCCAACGACCCTGCCCTGGTCCTCGACCCCACCGACGCCGACGTCCGCTACGTCCTGATGCCGCTGCGGGTGTAGGCATCTCCCTTCCCCCTCGGGGGAAGGGGCCGGAGAGGCGGTGCGAGCCGATCTTCGCTCCGTTGGCCAAAACCCGCTAAGAGCGGGCGGTGCGCACGGCTCTCACACGTCTGACCCTCACGGATTTCCGGTCCTACGCAAGCGCCGAGCTCGCGCTGGACGGGCGCGCGGTGTTCCTGGTGGGTCCGAACGGGGCGGGGAAGACCAATCTGCTGGAGGCGGTCAGCCTGCTGACCCCTGGCAGAGGCTTGCGTGGCGCGAGCCTGGCGGAGGTCGGCCGGCGGATGCCCGGCGAGGCGCAGGGCCGCGCCTGGGCGGTCTCCGTGACCATCGAGGCCGACGGCGAGCCGGTGCGACTGGGGACCGGCATCGAGCAGTCCGGCTCGGCGCGGCGCGCTGTGCGGCTGGAGGGCGAGACCGTGCCGCCTGGCCGACTCGCCGATTACCAGCGCCAGGTGTGGCTGACGCCGGCCCAGGACCGGCTGTTCCTGGAAGGCGCGGGCGAGCGACGGCGGTTCTTCGACCGGCTGGTGTTCGCCGCCGAGCCCGCGCACGCCGCTCATGCGGTCGCCTACGACAAGGCCCAACGCGAACGCATGCGCCTGCTGATCGACAACGCGGGCGATCCGGTATGGCTCGACGCGCTGGAGGCGCGGCTGGCGCGGGCTGGCGCGCTGATGGCGGTGTCGCGGGCTCGGGCGCTGGAGGCGCTGAGCGCCGAGATCGCCAGACGTGGCGACCGGCCGTTCCCCCAGGCGCGCCTGACCCTCACCGGCGAGTGGGAGCAGATGGCCGCATCAGGCGTCGAAACCGATGAGATCGAAGCGCGACTGGGCCGCGCGTTGGTGCTCGCCCGCGAGCGTGACGCCGCCGCCGGACGGGCGCTGACCGGGCCGCATCGGGGCGATCTGGCGGTCTGGCACGCCGAAAAGGACCGTGCGGCGGCTGAATGCTCGACGGGGGAGCAGAAAGCGCTGATATTAAACCTGGTTTTGGCCCAGGCGGCGCGACTTTCGCGTGCAGAATCAGCCCCGAACCCTATATTGTTGTTGGACGAAGTCGCAGCGCATCTGGACCGTCGCAGACGGGCGGCGCTGTTCGACGAAATCACGGCGCTCGGTCTCCAGGCCTTTCTCACCGGCACGGACGAGCATCTGTTCGAAGACCTCAGAGGCCGGGCTCAAGGCGTGCGCGTGGACGCCGCCGGCCATGCGATTTTGGAAAACCTATGACCCCCAGCGAATCCCCCAACGAAACCGGCGGCGAAAACCCCGGCCAGGCCGAGTACGGCGCGGAGTCGATCAAGGTGCTCAAGGGCCTGGACGCGGTGCGCAAGCGCCCGGGCATGTATATCGGCGACACCGACGACGGCTCTGGCCTGCACCACATGGTCTATGAGGTGGTCGACAACGCCATCGACGAAACCCTGGCCGGCTGGGCGACGCGGGTCGAGGTGATCCTCAATCCCGACGGCTCGGTGACGGTCA
>NZ_JAUXZW010000029.1 GCF_030693805.1 Phenylobacterium sp. | reverse complement strand
CACAGCGCGGCCGAGGTGTTTGGCTGGCGCGGCGAGGACGTGCTGGGCCAGCCTTTGGCCCACTTCCTGAAGTGGACCGACCCTTACGAGGACAAGCGCCAGCGCATGGCGATGCTGGAGTCGCAGGAAGGGCCGTGGGCGTTCGAGATCCATGCGCAGCGCCGCGATGGCATCGATATCTGGGGCGAGTGGCGGGTCAGCAGGCTGCGTGACATGGACGGGTCCCTGGTCGGCATGATGGCCCAGGTGCGTGACCTCACGGCCGAGCGCGAGGCGCGCCAGCGCCTGACCGAGCAGTCCGAAACGCTGACCGCCATCATCCAGGCCTCCAGCGATGCCGTGATCAGCACCGACGCCAGCGGGCGCATCGAGCTGTTCAACCCGGCAGCCGAACGCATCTTCCAGGTGGCGGCAGCCGACCTGATGGGCCAGCCCTTGGACCGCCTGCTGCCGCCGCGCTTTCGGCCAGGGCACCACCAGCACCTGCGGGGTTTTGCCGATTCCAGCACCAGCCGGCGCCGCATGGGCGCGGGCCGCGTGGTGGGCTTGCGGGCCGACGGCGCCGAGCTGGAACTGGAGGCCTCGATCTCGCAGGTCACGGTGCGCGGGCGCAAGGTGCTGACCGCCATCCTGCGCGACGTCACCGAGCGTGTGCTGGCCGAGCGCCGGCAGGCACAGTACCAGCTGGAGCTGTCGGAACTGACCTACCAGCTGATGGAGCAGGAGAAACAGACCACGCGCCGGCTTGCGCAGATCCTGCACGACCGCCTGGGTCAGACGCTGACGGCGCTGCGCCTGTCGCTGGACGCCCTGGGGGGCACTTTGGGCGATGGCTTGCCAGCCGCCGCAGCGCAGCGCATGGCCAAGCTCGATGCGCTCGCGCAACAGGCCATCCACGAGGTGCGCCAGGCCATGATGGAACTGCGGCCTCCGCTGCTGGAAGACAACGGCCTGGCGGCCGCGCTGGAAACCGAATGCCACACCCGACAGGCCGAGGCGCCTTCGGTGCCGCTGCATCTGCGGGTACAGCCAGGGCTGGAGACCTTGCGTTGGCCGGCCGATGTCGAACACGCGGTGTTCATGGTGGCGCGCGAAGCCCTGGTAAACGCCATTCAGCACGCCCAGGCGCGGCAGATCGAGGTGCGGCTCGACGGCGACGCCCAACACATTCACCTGGAGGTGGCCGACGACGGCGTGGGCATGCCCCTGGCACTGAGCCAGGGCCGCCCGGGCCACCTGGGCATGGTGGGCATGCGCGAGCGCGCGCTGGCCATTGGCGCTGCCCTTGTGGTGGAGCCGCAGGCGGCTGGCGGCACCCTGGTGCGACTGGATTGGGAGCTGTTGCCATGAGCCGCATTTACCTGGTGGA
>NZ_JAUXZW010000025.1 GCF_030693805.1 Phenylobacterium sp. | reverse complement strand
CGTCGGAAAAAAGCATCGCCTTCTGGCTGGTGGCGCGGGCCTGGGTGGCGCTCAGTCTGCTGGCCTACAGCCTGTGGCCCGAGTTGCCCCCAATGCAAAAGCGCAGCCGCCATGCGCTGTTGTTCGGCGCCTGCGCCCTGGTGCTGTTCATCAGCTGGGGCATCATCTTCCACGAGCACGCCCTGCCCGACACCTTTGTGCCGGGCACCGGGCTGACGCCATTGAAGGTGGGCGTTGAACGGGCCATCACAGCCGTGCTGGCGCTGGCCGCCTGGCTGCTGTGGCGCCGCTCGGGCCAGGCGCGCCAGCTCTCGCTGGTGCTGCTGTTCGGCGCCACCATGCTGCTGCTCTACGGCGAGGTGTTTCTCACCCGCTACGCCCTGAGCAACGACCTGCAGAACATGCTGGGGCACATGTTCAAAGCACTGGCCTACCTCGTCATTTACTGGGGCCTGATGGTGGTGACCGTGCGCCGCCCCTACCAGGCGCTGGCCGAGCAGACCCTGGCCTTGCAGACAGCCAACGAGACCCTGCGCGCGCAGGCCCTGGCGCTGGACAGCACGGTCACGCCCATCGGCGTGTTCGATGCGCAGGGCAACGTGCTCTGGCGCAACCGCGCCTCGCACGAACTGCTGCCTTCGAGCAGCCTGCCCGATCAGGCCCCGCTCAACCTGTTCAAGCCGCCGGCCATCACCGATGCGGCGGTGGCCCAGGCCATGCGCCAGTCGGCCGACCAGGGGAGCATCTGGAGCGGTGTGGTGCCGGTGATCGACGGCACGGGCCGCCGCCGCCAGGTGCGGCGGGTGGTCACCCCGCTGAGCGGTCCGAACGGCAAGCCCCAGGGCTACATCTCGGTGTCGGAAGACGTGACCGACAGCCTGCAGGCGCAGTCGCGTTACCAGCGCGTGCTCGAAACCGCGCTCGACGGCTTCTGTGTGCTTGACGACCAAGGCCGGCTGCTCGAAACCAACCAGGCGCTGGCCACCATGTCGGGCTACAGCATGGCCGAGCTGGTGGGCAAGCCGATACGCGAACTGGACGCGACCACCGAGCCCGGCGCGTTTCGTGCCCGCAGCGAGCGGGTGCTGGCCACCGG
>NZ_JAUXZW010000023.1 GCF_030693805.1 Phenylobacterium sp. | reverse complement strand
GCGGTGGCCGCGGCGTCGGTGGCTTCAGCGGCTTCCGTCTTGGCTTCTTCGGCCTTCGGTTGGCAAGCGGCGGCGGCCAGGCTCATCGCCGCGATGGCGGCGAGGGTGATGAAACGCATTTAGATTCTCCTTGGTGGAAACTTTGTCCGTAGAGGCTGCAAAGGAGTCGCGCGCAATACACAAGCCCAGAACGCCCGCACCTCGACCAGCCGAAACGCACGTTAAAGGTTAAGGTTGCGTAAGCTCTGCGGCGACCGCGCGATTATCGGTCGATTCGCCGCGCGCCGCGCGGCCCTTGCGCAACCGCCCCGCTTGAAACTCATTGTTGCATCACACATCGTAAAAGGACACGGTAGCGTTGCGTTGAGCATGTTCAACGAATTGCTGCAGGTTCGCCATGCGGGGGCGGGGCCAGTCACCGGTGCACTGTCGGCCGAGATGCAGCTGCATCTGTCGTAGAGCAGCCTGCCTGTGACGCCGGGCCGGCGGCTTTGGCTGGCTCTGTTGCTGGGTCTGGTCGGCTTCCTGGTCGCCCTTGTTCTTGCTTCCGAGGGCCTGCCTGACCGCTAGCGGCGAAGCGCGCGCGCCATGGCCAGGAACTCATCGACGCTGAGGGTCTCGCCGCGCCGGGTCGGATCTACGCCGGCCGCGGCGCAGAGATCCGCGCCGCCCAGCGTAGCGACGCTGGAGCGCAACATCTTGCGACGCTGCCCGAACGCGGCCTGGGTGACCTTCTGCAGATCGGCGAGGAGGCCAGGCTCGGGCCGGTCGGCGCGCGGCGTCAGGCGAACCACGGCGGAATCCACCTTTGGCGGCGGGGTGAAGGCGCGGGCCGGAGCCTCCATCACCATCTCCGCGTGGCTGGTCGCCTGGGTCAGGATGCCGAGACGGCCATAGGCCGACGATCCGGGAGGAGCGACGATGCGCTGGGCGACCTCCTTCTGGAACATCAGGGTCATGGCGGTGGGACGGAACGGTCCGGTCAGCCATTTGACCAGCAGTGGCGCGCCCACATTGTACGGCAGGTTGGAGATGATCGCCGCCGGGCCGCCGTCCGCCAGCGCGGCCTCGTCGACGGTCAGCGCATCGGCCAGCACGATCCGCAAGGCGCCCGGCGCGGCCTCCGCGACCGCCTCCAGCAAGGGGACGAAGCGCGCGTCCTTTTCCACGGCCACCACTCGGGCGCCGGCTTCCAGCAGGGCGCGGGTCAGGCCACCCGGGCCTGGACCCACCTCGATGACCGTCACGCCGTCCAACGGCCCGGCCAGTCGGGCGATCTTGCGGGTGATGTTGAGGTCCAGCAGGAAATGCTGGCCCAGGCCCTTGTCCGCCAGCAGGCCGTGCTCGGAGAGCATCTCGCGCAGCGGCGGGAGCGCCGCCAGCGCCGCCTGGACGCTCATGCCGCGCGGCGCAGCGCGATTTCGTCGGCCAGCCGCAAAGCCGCGATCAGGCTGTCGGCCCTGGCCTGGCCACGGCCGGCGATGTCGAAGGCGGTGCCGTGGTCGGGCGAGGTGCGGATGATCGGCAGGCCCAGGGTCACGTTCACGCCGCCCCAGAAGTCTAGCATCTTGACCGGGATCAGCGCCTGGTCGTGGTAGAGGCACAGGGCGGCGTCGTAGCGTCGGCGCATGTCGGCGGGAAACAGGCTGTCGGCGGGCCAGGGGCCGGTGGCGTCGACGCCCAGGTCGCGTAGCGCCCGCAC
>NZ_JAUXZW010000010.1 GCF_030693805.1 Phenylobacterium sp. | reverse complement strand
TCGCGTCCCGCCAGAGCGAGCAACGCCGGCAGGCCTGGACCTGGGCGTTCAGTTCGACCAGGTCCGTAGGCGCGGCGCCGTCATAGGGCGCGTCACGGCTGGCGCGCAGAGCGGCCCTCACGATGCGTCGACTGGGTTCAGATGGGCTTGCGTTGACCATGGCCTGACTGCGGCTCTCGGCGGCTTCGATCAACTGCGGAATGAGCGAGGCCTCCGGCAGGTTGCGCCAGTAGCGCTTGGGCATCTCCTTGGTCATCGCTCCGACCTTCAGCCGCGCAGGGTTGAAGATCGACGCGTAGTAGGTGCGCCAGAAGTCCTCCAGCGCGTCGTCGGCGGGCGCGTCAGCAGGATCGGCGCCTGGCGTGAAACTGAGTGCGTCTCCGTCCCAGTGCCCGCAAACGTCGGGGGTGAGGATGGAAAAGCGCATGTTGGCGTAGCGCCTGGCGAAGAACGGTGCGGTGCGTTCCGTCACCCGGTGGGCGGGTTCGAACCAGGCGGCGAAGGTCTCCAACTCGCCTGGAGCCTCGTCGACTTTCCGGAAGCGCACGAAGGCTTTCATCTTGTGGGCGGCGCGGTCCACCGTCTTGGCGAAATCGCGGGCGCGGCTGACGTCCGGATCGGTGGTCAGCTGCAACAGGTGCGGCGTTTGCGCCAATCGCCATAGCAGGCGGTAGAGCAGCGCGAACCGGTCGTCCGATCGATGCAGGACCACGGCCTGGGCCAGCGCCAGGAATTCGCGCGGCGTGGTGAAGGCTGGGCCAGTAGCAGCGGCGGCCTCCAGCGGCGGGGCGAACAGGTCGCCTTCCCCGTCCACTGTCCATAGCGCGTCGTCCGGCGTCACGCCCTGTGCTCGCAGCGACCGCGCGGCTGTGCGCCAGCCGGCGAAGTCCACCTCTGAGTCCAGTCTGATCACCGGCATCAAAACAACTCGAGCTGCTGCGGCGCCGGCGTCAGACTGCGCGCCAGCCCAGCGCTGTCGGTGAGCCCGCCCGGGCTCCAGTCGCTGGCGACGATAAACGGGCGAACAGACTCGATGCGGCGGCAGAGCTTGCCGACGTCATGCAACGCCAGTCGCTTCAAACGGCGCAGCGCGATCATCTTGTCGACGCTCTTCACCCCCAACCCCGGGGTCCGCAGCAGGGTCTCGCGTTCGGCGACATTGACGTCGACTGGAAAATCGCCGCGATGCTTCAGCGCCCAGGCGAGCTTGGGGTCCATGCCCAGCTCGAGGTTCTCCGCCGGGCCGATGATCTCTTCGCGCGCGAAGCCGTAGAAGCGCATCAACCAGTCGGCCTGATACAGCCGGTGCTCGCGCATCAGCGGCGGGCGCATGGGCGGCAGGCGGCCGGGCGCGTCGGGGATCGGGCTGAACGCCGAGTAGTAGACGCGGCGCAGCCGGTAGGCGCCGTACAGGCTCTCACTGCGCGCCAGGATCTCGCCGTCGCTGGCGGCGTCGGCGCCGACGATCATCTGGGTCGACTGTCCGGCGGGCGCGAAGGCGGCTGGTTTGGCGCGGCGCCCTTTCTCCCCGGCCGCATCGATGCCCAGGCGGACCCCGCCCATCGCCCGGTTGATAACGCCGGCGTCCTTCTCCGGCGCCAGCGCCTTGAGGCTTTCGTCGCGCGGAAGTTCGACATTGATCGACAGCCGGTCGGCCCAACGTCCAGCCTCGTCGGCCAGATCCTGCGACGCCTCGGGGATCAGCTTCAGGTGGATGTAACCGCGGAAGTCGTGCACCTGGCGCAGGTCGCGCGCTACCCGCACCATCGCCTCCATGGTGTAGTCGGCGTCGCGGATGATCCCGGACGACAGGAACAGCCCCTCAATGTAGTTGCGCTTGTAGAAGTCGAGCGTGAGGTTGACCACCTCATCCACCGAGAACCGCGCCCGGGTGACGTTCGACGACACCCGGTTTACGCAGTAGGCGCAGTCGTAGATGCAGTAGTTGGTCAGCAGGATCTTGAGCAGCGAGATGCACCGCCCGTCCGGCGCATAGGCGTGGCAGATGCCCATGCCTTCGGTCGATCCCACCCCTGTCCCGCCGCGGGAGTCGCGTTTAGAGGTTCCGGAAGAGGCGCAGGAAGCGTCGTACTTGGCCGCATCCGCGAGAATGGAAAGCTTACGCTTAAGGTCGAGCACTGGCATGTTTCGACCGTACCGTTCTTATTTTGTTCCGTCCATCGACTTAACTCCCCGCGCTTTGCGGAACCTCCATAACGTCCAGGGGTTCGCAAGCGCATGACGCGTCTGACCCTCCGACACGAGACCCTCTACACCTATGAAAAGCCGGTGCGGTTCGCGCCGCATCGCCTGCTGATCCGGCCGCGCGACAGCCATGCCATGCGCATCGTCGCGTCCGCCCTGTCGTTCTCGCCCGCCGGCAGCACGCGCTGGACCTATGATGCGTTGGGCAACAGCGTCTGCTGGCTGACGCCGCAGGGCGAAGCCGATCAACTTTCGATCGTCAGCGAGTTGGTCATCGAGCGCTTCCCGGCCCCGCTCTCGCCGCTGCGCATCGACAATCCACGCACGGTGACGCCCATCGTCTACGACAACGTCGATCGCACGATCCTCAATCCGTTCATCGAACCAGAGACGCTCGATTCGGACGATCTGCTGCTGAAGTGGCTGCGCGCCCAGGTCGGACCGGCGGAGGAGCCGGCGCTCGACTACCTGCTGCGGCTGAACCAGACCATCCATGCCGAGTTCGCCTATTCGGCGCGGGTCGAGGAAGGCACCCAGGATCCTGCCCACACCGTGGCGACGCGCTCGGGCACCTGCCGCGACTTCGCCTGGCTGATGGTGGAGGCGCTTCGGCGGCTGGGCTTCGCCGCGCGCTTCGTCACCGGCTACCTTTATTCACCGGCGACAAGCGTGGTGCGCGGCGCCGGCGCGACCCACGCCTGGTGTGAGGTGTTTCTGCCGGATCTCGGCTGGGTCGAGTTCGACCCCACCAACGGCCTCGCCGAATCCGCCGACCTGATCCCCGTGGCGGTCAGCCGCTCGCCCGCTCAGGCCGCGCCGGTCACCGGCGCGATCTATGGCGACGGCGGCTATTCGCAGCTGACGGTTCACGTAGATGTGCGGTTGGGAGAAACACTTTCAGTCGCCGCTTAGGCGATAATGACAACCACAAAGGGAGGAACTGCGATGCTCAAGGGCCTCGAACAGCAACCTCGGCCGGCCGACTCTGTGTTCATGAAGACGGCCGCCAGTCCCAAGCATGGGCGCAAGCCCGATCCGCTCCCCGATGTTGTCGGCGCGGAGCGGCGATCTTTTTCTCCAAGACCCGGGCACTGACGCAGCGGCAAGGCGCTTTCCCCGCCGCGGGCTAGTCTGTAGACATCCGCCCTTGGTCTGACCTTAACGCGGCGCGATCTGCGACGGGATCGGACATGGGGACGAGGCGCGTTGGACCCGAAAATCGAAGTTTCAGCCGCCGGCCCTGAGGCGGACCTGCAGACGCGAGAGGCCGCCTACGGCGCCTTCGTCCGCGACAATCTGAAACATAATTACCGCGCCACCTACCTGCACGGCATGCTGGGCATGACCGGCTTCCGGCTGGTGCAGGCGCCGACCTTCCTGCCCGCCTATCTGCACGCGCTCTCAGGTTCGAGCTCGATCGTCGGTCTGGCGCTGGCCCTGCAGCAGATGGGCGGAGTGATCTCGCCGATCTTCGGCGCGACGCTGATCGAGCACCGCACCAAGGTCCTGCCGGCGACCATGTTGATGGGCACGCTGTCGCGACTGGTGATCCTGGGCATGGCGCTGGCCGGCTGGTTGCTGAGCGGCCAAAGCCTGGTGATCGCGCTGCTGGCGCTGATGTTCCTGTTCGGCCTGCTGCAGGGCCCGCAGCGTGTGCAGTTCGCGATCCTGCTGTCGAAGGTGATCCCAATCGCCATGCGCGGGCGTCTGCAGGCCTGGCGCAACGCCACCGGCGGCCTGATCGCGGCTGTGTTGGCCTATCTGGCGGGGCGCTACCTGATCGAGGCGAACGTAATGGGGAACGGCTATTCCACGACGTTCCTGGCGGCGTTCGTGCTGACCAGCGCTGGACTCCTGGCGCTTCGCACCATGCGCGAGCCCGAGCCGCCGACCACGCGCGAGCGCGGCCGGTTCCGCGACCGGCTGCGCGACTTCCCGCGCCTGGTGACCCAGGACCGCAGCTACATGTGGTTCCTGGTGGTGCAGATGATGAGCATGACCAGCCGCATCGCGGTGCCGTTCTACGTCATCTATGTAGGCCAAAGCATTCCGATGACCGGAGCCACGCTGGGCCTGCTGTCGCTGGCCTTCCTGGGCGCCGACACCCTGTCGAACCTGGTGTGGGGCTACTGGGGCGACAAGACCGGCTTTCGCATGGTGTTGCTGATGTCGCTGGCGATCTGGGCGGGCGCGACGATGCTGCTGATGGGCGTCCACCACCTGGGCTTCATCTTCATCGCCTTCTTCGGCCTTGGCGCGGCGCAATCCGGCTACCAGATGGCGGCGCAGACGATGATCCTGGAGTTCGGTTCTCGCGACGAACTGCCGATGCGTATCGCCATCTCGTCCACCGCCGAGAACGTCATGGCCACTATCGGCCCGCTGATGGGCGGCGTGCTGGCCGAATTCGTCGGGTTCCAGATGGTGTTCGGCCTGTCACTCGTGGCCCTGGCGGCGGCTGTGGTCCTGACTGTGGTTGCTGTGCCCGAACCGAGGAAGCGACGGGTCTAGGCGGCCGCCTGACGCGCCTGCTTGGCCGCCGCCAGCCGAGCGCGCGCGATCTGGTCGGCGACCTCGTTGGTCGGCCTGGCTTCGGCGGCCGAACGGTCCAGCACCTCGGCCAGCGTCGCGGTCATCTGGGTGATCTTGCCCTCGACCCATGAGGGGTCGAACAGGCCGCCGGCCTCTAGCGCTCGAATCTCGCCCGCCACGTTGATGATTCCGCCGCCGTTCAGCACGTAGTCGGGTGCGTAGATCATGCCGCGGGCGAACACGGCGCGTCCGACGTCGGCATCGGCGAGCTGGTTGTTCGCGCCGCCGGCGATAACCTTGGCGCTCAGCCTGGGAAGGGTCTCGGCGGTGATCGCGCCGCCCAGCGCGCAGGGGGCGAACACCTCGGCTTCGGCGTCGAAGATCGCGCCCGGCGCCACGGCCTTCGCCCCGGTGCGCGCGACGACGTCGGCGACCGCGGCTTCGTTGACGTCGGTGACCACCAGCTTCGCACCGGCGGCGTGCAGCCGGTCGGCTAGATGGCGGCCGACATTGCCGACCCCCTGGATTGCCACCGTGATCCCGTCGAGGTCGCGGCCCAGCGCGCGTTGCACGCACAGGCGGAGCCCGCGGAACACGCCGTCCGCAGTCACCGGGCTGGGATCGCCGGAAGCCGCCGGGTGACCGTCGAGGCCGACGATATAGCGGCTTTGGGTGCGTGCATGCGCCAGGTCCTGCGGCGTGACGCCGACGTCCTCCGCGCCCCAGTAACGCCCGCCGAGCGCCTCGACGCAGCGGCCGAAGACCTCGAACAGCGCCGGCGTCTTCTGGGTGCGTGAATCGCCGATGATCACTGACTTGCCGCCGCCCAGGTCAATGTCGGCCATGGCGTTCTTGTAGGACATCGCCCGCGACAGCCGCAGAGCGTCAGTTAGCGCGGCTTCCGCGTCCGGATAGGGCCACATGCGACAGCCGCCGCCGGCCGGCCCGCGCGCCGTCGAATGCACAGCGATGATGCACTTCAGCCCTGTGGGCTCGTCGTAGAAGCTGTGGACGCCTTCGTGGCCTTCGAAGGCGGGATTGTCGAACAGGGTCATGGGGAAGGGCTGCGCGTTGGTTTGGAAGCGGGAAGCGTTGGCCTGTACGCCGCGTGGATGGGCTTCACAACCCCGCGTTCGCCGTGTGCGCTGGCCTCGCCTCGACAGCCCCCGGGATCGGCCCCAGGCCGGACGGCGAGCCCGCCTTGGGATCTCGGATGAAAGCCATGATGTCGGCCCACACCACCGGCCCCTGCCTGTCGCGCATCAGCAAGTGCCAACCCTTCGGATAGTAGATGGTGCGGTCGTCGGGGCGCAGGTGGCTGACCGCCCGCGACGTCGCCCGTTTGGGGATGATCTCGTCGTGGGCGCCATAGAGGTAGAGGGTCGGCGTGTGGTCCTGGCCCGCCAGGTCGGAGGCTCGTTGCATCATGCTGACAAGCCCATAGAGCGTGTCCGAGCGCGCGCCCCACAGCATCAGCGGGTCGCGCCCCATGGCGATCAGTTCCTCGCGGTTGTCGGTGGGACGCACCCGCTCGGCCAACCAGTTGGGGGGATTGTAGACCTTCGATCCGGTGAACCGCGCGGCGAACCACAGCATGGTCTTGTTGGGCAGCGGCTGGCTGGACCAGCCCCACACCGCCGGCGCCAACAGGATCAGCCGATCGGCGGCAGGCGGCCTTTCGGAGGCGAAGGTCTCGATAGCCACGCCGCCCCCCATGCTCTCGCCGACCACCGCCAGCACTGCATGGGGATGGCGCGCGCGGGCCAGCGCGACGATGGTGCGCAAGTCCTCCTCCATCAGATCGCCCGCCCAGACGCCCCGCTGCGGCGAGCGGCCGAAGCCGCGTTGGTCATAGGCATAGGTGGTCACCCCCTGGGCCGCCCACCACGGCGCGGCCATGTGGAAGGCGTTGGCGTAGTCGTTCATGCCGTGCAGGCCGATGACCACCGCCCATGGCTCTTCCGCCGCCGCCCAGGTGGTCAGGCCCAGCCGCGCGCCGTCGAAACTGACGAAGGCGTCCTCTTCCAGCCTCGGCCCATTGAACCCGGCGACGGCGCTGAACGGCTGCTGCACCATCATCGGTGCGCAGGCCGCCAGGCTCAGGGCGGCCAACAGGATCGCGGCGAACCTCATCATCGCTCGAGGATCTCCCGGACCCTGCGGCGAAGGTAGGGCGTGACCTCGGCCTCGAACCACGGATTTCGCTTCAACCAACCGGTGTTTCGCCAGGACGGATGCGGGGTGGGCAGCACCGCTGGCCCGAACGCGCGCCAATCGGCCACGGTCGCAGTCATCCCGCCGGCGCCGGGCGCGCCGAGCGCCCACGCCTGCGCGTAGCCGCCGACCAGCAGGGTCAGCTCGACGTTCGGAAGCTGCGCCAGCAGGCGCGGGCGCCAGGTCGTCGCGCACCGCTCGGGCGGCGGATGGTCGCCGCTGCGCGCCGCCGTGCCGGGATAGCAGAACGCCATCGCCGCGACCCCGATCGCCCGATGACCGTAGAACGTCTCGCGGTCGATCCCCATCCAGCCGCGCAGGCGGTCGCCCGACGGATCGTCGAACGGCAGGCCGCTTTCGTGCACCCGGCGGCCCGGCACCTGGCCGCAGATCAGCAGCCGGGTCTGTGGCGACACGCGGACCACGGGCCTCGGCTCATGCGCAAATTCCCGCGCGCAGGCGCGGCAGGCGCGGATCTCGGACAGGACGGCGTCGAGGCTCATCGCCTGCAGATAGGCGCGCACGCGCCGACTGCGAGTCGTCTCAAGCAGCGAGGAACTTGGTCTCGGCGTCGACCCAGCTGGCGAACGACGGCCGGGCCAGGATCGCCTGGGTGTAGGCGACGATCTTCGGCCAGCGCTGCGGATCCGGGGTCCACCCGATGTGGGCCAGGTTGACGAACGGGCTCGCGACCGAGATGTCGGCCAGGGTCAGGCGGTCTTCCACCAGGAAGCCCGACGCCGGCAGGGCGCGTTCCAGATAGTCGAGGATCGGCGGCAGCTCGTCCGTCTCGGCCGCCAGGGCGGCGGCCTCGTCGCCCGGCCGGCCCATGTAGCGCGGCGCGACCAGGCGGTTGAAGAACATCTTGCCGCCCGCCCCCATCAGGATGGTGTCGGCGAACTCCTCGTACCAGATCGTGCGGGCCCGGGCGCGCGCCTCCAGCGGCAGCAGGTTCGGCTCCGGCTGGATCGCCTCCAGGTAGGTGATGATGGCGGTCGAGTCTGAGATCATGAAGTCGCCGTCCCGGAACCCCGGCATCTTCCCGAACGGGCTGGCCTCCATGAATTCCGCGGGCCCGCGGCCCATGCCGGCCGGCTGCAGGTCCAGCGCGATCCCCTTCTCGGCGGCGAACGCGAGGGTCTTGCGGACGTAGGGCGATATGGATGAGCCGTAGAGGATCATGAGCCGTCTCCTTGCTCCTGCGCGGCGTCTACCGGCTGCGGCGCGCGGAGCCGGTAGACGCCCTTGAACTGCTCCGGATCGGCGGCCTTGCCGTGCCGGGTGATCTCGATGCGACCTTGGCGGGCAAGGCCGCGGGCGACGGCGCGCACATGGCCAAGCCGGCGACGCCAGTTCTCAGGATCGGCGGCGCGCGCCACCTCCTCCGGCGACACCGATTTGCCGGGGGCGAGCTTGCCGATGAGTTCCAGCATGGCGGTCTCGATCGCTTCGCTCACCGCCCCGCCCCCTCGCAGACCACCAG
>NZ_JAUXZW010000256.1 GCF_030693805.1 Phenylobacterium sp. | reverse complement strand
AGCGCAGAAGAAATTTGCCTGGATCATTGGAGTTGTGCTGGCTGCCACCATGTTTATCCTGATGGTAATTGTCAATTCGTATAGCCCGATAACTGGTATTGTCTGCCTCATTTGCCTCATTTTATTGTATTTCGAATCGGTATTTGGCATTTGCCAGGTGTGTAAATTTTATACCTTGTTTTACAAGGAAAAAACACAATACTGCCCGTGAGAGATTTGCGAATTGAAAGACCGACAGCCCATTCAAAAAATTTCAGTTTCCCAAATACTTATTCTTATTGGTTTTATCGTTCTCTTGGTTCTCTTGGTTGTATTCTTCCACGAAATATTTAGTATCAGGCCGTTTGACCTGTTTGGTCTGGAAAGCCATGCAGCAGCGAAATAATTCCTGAAAATGAGAAAGATAATCGGATTTTTTATCTTGTTTACAGCATTTTCATGCAGCAAACCTAAGCCTGAAGGATTGATCCTGAAGATTCGTTATCAGCCGGAAAAAACATACAGTATTTCAACCATCAGGGGAACTGAAACAGTGATAACCTATTCAGGACAGGGAATTGCCATGCGAAAACTGAAAAGCATGAAAATTAAAAATCCAAGCATTTCGAAGGTGAAAACCAAAACCGATACGGAGTTGGTAACCGGTAAAAGTTCGGCAGACAAAAGCTTTCCGGTTAGCTTAACCTATAAAAAAACAATGAGTCTCAACGGAAAAAATGAAATTCCGGAAGGTACTGTAATACATGGTGAAATCTCAGGAGAATCTATGCCAACCTTCAGCAAGGTAATCTCCGGCACGCTTGACTTTGATCAGAAAACCCAGCTTCTGCAAATGGTTCGGAACACCTTCACGCAATTTGATTTTCCGGAAAAGAGACTTAAAATCGGTGATCAATTCTCTGCAGATCGTCCTGTTTCGATCCCCATGGAAGGTTCGGTCATCGAAACGGTAGTTACCACAACCTACAAACTGATTGGAATCAAAAACAACCTGGCACAATTCGAG
>NZ_JAUXZW010000437.1 GCF_030693805.1 Phenylobacterium sp. | reverse complement strand
GGGCCTCGGCGCGGTCGGCTTCGCGCTGGGCGCGCTCGGCGGCGCGTTCCTGCGACTTCTTGCCCGGCTCGCCCTTCTTCAGGTTGGAGCCGGCTTCCCACTTCACGATGCCCTGGGCGGACAGCAGGCGCGCGACGCGGTCGGTCGGCTGGGCGCCCTTGCTGATCCATTCCTGGATGCGCTCGACCTTGAAGTTGGTGCGATCGGCATGGTCCTTGGGCAGCAGCGGGTTGAACGCGCCGACCTTTTCGATGAAGCGGCCGTCGCGGGGCGAGTGGCTGTCGGCGACGACGATCGAGTAGTAGGGGCGCTTCTTGGCGCCGCCACGGGCGAGACGAATCTTGAGCATAACGAAGTCCTTGGTTCTTTTAGGGTTTCTTGAATGGATTGAGGCCGGGCAAACCGCCCAGGCCGGGGAGTTTCGGTGCGCCGCCGCCGAGCCCGGGCAGGCTGGGGGCGGAGGGATCTGAGGGCTGCAGCTTGCCGCCGCCCATGGCTTGCAGGCGAGCCATGTCGCCGCCGCCGGCGCCGCCCATGCCCATCGCACCGGCCATGCGCGCGAAGCCCTTGCCGCCGTCGCGGCTCATCATCTTGAAGGCGTCGGCCATCTGACGGTGCTGCTTCAGCAGGCGGTTGACCTCGGAGACCTCCACGCCCGCGCCGGCGGCGATGCGGCGCTTGCGCGAGGCCTGGAGGATGTCGGGCGTTCGGCGCTCGGCCTTGGTCATCGACGAGATGATCGCCGCCTGACGGTCCAGCGCCTTGTCGGAGATATTGGCTTCGGCGATCTGCTTCTTGATCTTCTGCACGCCGGGCAGGAAGCCCATCAGGCCCTGCATGCCGCCCATCTTCTTCATCTGGGCGAACTGCTCGGCCATCATGTCGAGGTCGAACTGGCCCTTCGCCAGCCGCTTGGCCAGCGCCTCGGCCTTGGCCTGGTCGACGTCTTGGACGGCGCGCTCGACCAGCGCCACCACGTCCCCCTGGCCCAGGATACGGCCTGCGACGCGGCGGGCGTCGAACACGTCCAGGCCGTCGATCTTCTCCGACACGCCGAGGAATTTGATCGGCAGGCCGGTGACCGCGCGCATCGACAGCGCCGCGCCGCCGCGCCCGTCGCCGTCGGCGCGGGTCAGCACCAGGCCGGTGAGCGGCAGGCGTTCGTGGAACGCCTTGGCGGTGCGCACCGCGTCCTGGCCGGTCAGGCTGTCGGCGACCAGCAGGGTTTCGGACGGATTGCCGATGCGGGCGATCTCGGCGGCTTCCGCCATCATCGCCTCGTCGAGCGTGGTGCGCCCGGCGGTGTCGAGGATCAGGACATCGAAGCCCTGCAGCTTGGCGGCCTGCAGCGCGCGGCGCGCGATGTCCGGCGCCGACTGGCCGGCGACGATCGGCAGGCTGTCGACGCCCGCCTGCGTCGCCAGCATGGCGAGCTGCTGCATGGCGGCGGGGCGTCGGGTGTCCAGCGAGGCCAGCAGGACCTTCTTGCGGTCCTTGGAAAGCTTCAGCGCGAGCTTGCCCGCGGTCGTGGTCTTGCCCGAGCCCTGCAGCCCGGCCATCAGGATGACGCTCGGCGGGTTGAGCGAGAGGTTCAGCTCCTCCGTCGCGTCGCCGCCCAGCATCTCCACCAGGCCGTCGTAGGTGATCTTGACCACCTGGTCGGCCGGACGCACCGAGCGTATGACGATCTCGCCGCTGGCGCGCTCCTTGGCCTTGGCGATGAAGTCGCGGACCACCGGCAGAGCGACGTCGGCCTCCAGCAGGGCGACGCGGACTTCACGCAGCACCTCGTCGATGTCCTTGTCCGACAGCACGCCGCGCCCCGAGAGGCGGTCGAACACCCCCGTCAGCCGCTCTGTCAGTCCGTCGAACATCAAGACCTCGATCGCCCAAACGCAACCGGCCCCCGTGGACGATCACGTCGACGGGGGTCCTCGCCGCCCTCGTCCCATCGCAGATGGAGGTCGTGGCGGTGGAGGGCGCTGGCGGAAGCTGGCGCCGGAAGGGCGCGCTTATGCGCCTGTGGACGGATCAGGTCAAGAAAAGCGCCGTCAGCCGAAGAACACGGCCGCCAGCTTGTTGCCGACGGGATCGCGCAGGTAGGTGGCGTACCAGTTAGGCCCATAGTCGGGGCGCGGGCCGGGCGCGCCGTCGTCTGAGCCGCCATTGGCCATCGCCGCCTCGAAGAAGGCGTGCACCTCGGCCTGCGACTTCGCCTCGAACGCGACCATCGAGCCGTTGCCGACCGTCGCCGCCTCGCCGTTGAACGGTTGGCATACCCAGACGCTCTGGCCCTCGCCCTGGCCGCCCAGGCTGTAGCCGCGCCAACCCGGATTGTCGGCATGCGCCTTCCAGCCGATCGCCCCGAGAACAGCGTCATAGAAGCGGTTCGAAACCTCGGCGTCCAGCGCCCCGATGGTCACGTAGCTCAGCATCACAACCTCCCGTCATTTTGCGTGGAGCTTATCGCTCACCCCAGAACAAAACAAGTACGAAGACGCTCGCGCGTCACACCACTGGGAAGCCCTTCTCGCGGAGATAGGCCTTCACGTCGGGGTCGCGACCGCGGAAGGCGCGGTACTGGTCGGCCGGATCGCTGGTGTCGCCGCGGCTGAGCACGGTGTCGCGCAGGCGAGCGGCGGTAGCCTTGTCGAAGGGATCGCCGGCGTCGATGAACGCTTCCCAGGCGTCGTGGTCCAGCACCTCCGACCACAGGTAGCTGTAATAGCCGGCCGCATAGCCGTCGGACGAGAAGATGTGCTGGAACTGTGGCGTACGGTGGCGCATCGGCAGCTCCGCCGGCATGTTCAACGCCACGAGCTCGGCCTTTTCGAACGCGTCCGGGTCGATGTCGGCGTCGCCGGCCAGATGCAGCTTCATGTCGATCAGCGCCGAGGCCAGGTACTCGGTCACGTCGAACCCCTGCCGGAATGTTTTGGCCTTCTCGATCTTGGCCACCAGTTCGGCGGGGATCGGCTCGCCTGTCTTATGATGCAGGGCGAAGCGGCCCAGGATCTGGGGCGTCGGCAACCAGTGCTCGTTGAGCTGCGATGGAAACTCCACATAGTCCCGCGACACCCGGGTGCCCGAAACGGTCGGATAGGCCACCGCCGAGTTCAGCCCGTGCAGCGCGTGGCCGAACTCATGGAACAGGGTCTTGGCGTCGTCCCATGAAACCAGCACAGGCTCGCCCGGCGCGCCCTTCTGGAAGTTGGCGTTGTTGGAGACGATCGTGGTGACCGCGCCATCGAACGTCTCTTGCGCGCGGTAGGCGTTCATCCAGGCGCCGGAGCGCTTGCCCGTGCGCGCATAGGGGTCGAAGTACCATAGGCCGCGATGACGACCGGCGGCGTCCTTGACCTGCCAGACGCGCACATCGGGGTGCGGAACGGGAACGCCCGGCGCCGGGGAATAGGTGAAGCCGTAAAGCTCGCCCGACGCCCAGAACATCGCCTCGCGCAGTTTCTCCAACTGCAGGTACGGCTTCACCGCATTCATATCGAGGGCGTAGCGGCGCTCGCGCACTTTCTCGGCGTAGAAGCGGTAGTCCCAGGGCGAGATGGTGATCTGCGCCTTTTCGGCGTCGGCGATCGACTGCATCTCGGCGACCTCCTCGCGCACCCGGGCGATCGCCGAGGGCCAGACGCGCAGCATCAGGTCCATGGCCGCCTGCGGCGTCTTGGCCATCGCGTCTTCCAGCCGCCAGTGGGCGTGGGTCGGATAGCCGAGCAGCTTGGCGCGCTCTGCACGCAGCTTCAGGATCTGCTTGATGACGGCGTTGTTGTCGTGGGCGTCACCGTTGTCGCCGCGATTGTAGAAGGTGCGCCACACCGCCTCGCGCAGCGCCCGCTGGTCGGAATAGGTGAGGAACGGGTCGACCGAAGATCGGGTGTTGAGGATCGCGAACTCGCCCGGATGGCCGCGCTCGTCAGCCGCCGCGGCGGCGGCGGCCCGCAGGTCGGCCGGGAGGCCGCCGAGTTGATCAGGCTTGAGGTAGTGGACCTGGCCGCCCTCCTCGGCGAGTAGGTTCTGATTGAAGGTGGTGAACAGTGTGGCGAGCTCGGCGTTGATCTGCGCCACGCGGGAGCGGGCCTGCGGATCCAGCTTCGCACCGGCGCGTACGAAGGCGTTCCAGCGCCGCCACGCGACGCGCTTTTGTTCCGCGGTCAGCTTGGGATCGTTGCGCGACGCCTGGTAGGCGGCCTCGACGCGGGCGAACAGCTTAGCGTCCTGCAGGATCGCCGATTCATGCGCCGCCAGCCTGGGCTCCAGCTCGACCTGCACCGGCTGCAGTTCCGGCGTGGAGAAGTTCGCGCACCAGATGGCGTAGATCGTGCCGGCGCGGTTCAAGGCTCTGCCGCTGCGTTCCAGCGCGGCGAAGGTGTTGTCGAAGGTCGGTGGGGCTGGATTGGCGGCGATCGCCCTCACTTCCGCCATTTCCTCGGCCATCGCGGCTTGCATCGCCGGCGCGAAGTCCGCGACCTTGACCTTGTCGAACGGCGGCGTGCCGCCGTATGCGCCGCGCCATGGGGCTAGCAGTTCGGACGGCGCGGCGACGGCAGGCGGGGGTGAGAGGGTCATGGCTGCAGATGCAGCGGACGCGAAGAGGAAACTGCGCCGATGCATAGAGGCTCCCTGACTGTTGGCGTGTTGTTGTCGGCCCGTAACGCGCCACGGCCCCGTTTGGATCAGTTGACATGAACGTCATGGATCCGCCGCACCCGGGGCTAGGCGCAAGGCCATCAGGCCGCTAAAGCCGGGCCATGTCGATCGGCGTCTTCGATTCCGGAGTGGGAGGACTGACCGTCCACCACAAGCTCGTCGACCGCTTCCCGGACGCGGACTTCATCTACCTCGCCGACCAGGCGAACGCCCCGTATGGCGGCAGGGGCGGTGAGGAGATCGTCGATCTCACCCGCGCCGGCTGCATCCGACTGTTCGACCAAGGTTGCGACCTGGTGGTGCTGGCCTGCAACACCGCCTCGGGCATCGCGCTGCGACGGCTGCAGCAGACGTGGCTGCCCGGCTACCGCCGCGCGCTGGGGCGACCGGTGAACATCCTGGGCATCATCGTGCCGACCATCGAAGCGGCCACCGGCCTGCCCTGGGAGCACGAGGCCGAGCGGCGCGGCGACAAGGTCGAGAAGCTGGACGTGCTGGCGGTGTTCTCGACGCCGGCCACGACGGCCAGCCGGGTCTATGAGATCGAGATCGACAAGCGCCGCCAGGACGTGGCGGTGTTCTCCGAACCCTGCCCTGAACTGGCGCGGATGATCGAGGCCGGCGCCGCGGCCGAGGCCCTCGCGCCGATCGTCCAAGGGCATGTGACGGCGATCACTCAGCGGATCGGCCGCGCGCCGGACCGCGCGATCCTGGGGTGCACCCATTACGAGATCATCGCCGACCTCTTCCGGGCCGCCCTGCCGCCAGGTACGCCGCTGATCCATCAGCCGGACGCCACCGCCGAGGCGCTGGCGCGATACCTGGAGCGGCATCCGGAGTTCGACGCCGGCGACGGCGGGCTGCGGCGGTTCCTGACCACCGGCAATCCTGGCCCACAGCCGCCCCTGGTGGCGACGTTCTGGGGTGCGCCGTTGAGCTTCGAGGCGGCCTGAGGGGAACCGCGGCGTCCGGCGAACAGTTGCACTTGCACAGGCGGCGTGCATCGATCACCGCACACAGGAGCTTCAGCATGGCTGGTCATGATGCCTATTCGTCGAATGCGCGCGGATCCGCTGGGTCGGACGTTATTTTTCTATGGCTTGTGTGGGCGCTGACCGCCGCCTGGTTCTTCCCGTTCGCGGCCCGGACACTTGTCGGCATCATGTCGGTGACCCCGCCGCCGGGCGGCGCGGGCGCGGCCAGCGCCGGCATGATGGCCGTGGGTCTGGTGGTGTTCGTGGTGTTGGTGGTCGCGGCGGCCTACGCCGTCGCCAGCCGTCACCGCCGCGATCGCGCGCTCGAGTCCGCGTCGGAAGCGGTGACCAAGGCCCAGTACGACGCCCCGCACGCGGCGGCGTCGACCTGAGACCTAGGCGGCCAGCGCGGCTTCCGCGTCAGCGACGCGGCTGACCGCGTTGACGACCGCGCCAATCCGCAGCGCCGCCTGGATGGCGGTGTTGGGGACGCCGTGCTTCTTCAGTTCCTGCTCGTGGCTGTCGAGACAGGCGCCGCAGCCGTTGATCGCCGAGACGGCCGTGCACCAGAGCTCGAAGTCGACCTTCTCCACGCCTGGGTTGGCGATGATGTTCATCCGCAGGCGCGCCGGCAGGGTGCGGTACTCCGGGTTCTGCAGCAGGTGCAAGGCGCGGTAATAGACGTTGTTCATGCCCATCATGGCCGAGGCGGCCTTGGCGGCGTTGAGCGCCTCGGGCGACAAGCCCGCCTCGGTCGCCGCGGCTTCCAGCGCGCGGATCACGCCAGGTGCGCCCACCGCGTGCGCCGAGGCGACGAACGCGCCCCATTTCTGCTGGTTGGTAAGCAAGGTCTCAGACGCCAGGCTCGAGAGGTTGAGGCTCAGGTCCTTGGCGTAGACTGGCAGGGTTTCGCGTAGCGCGTCGAGGGACATCATATTTCTCCAAATTCGAAGACGTGGCCGGAAGGCGCGACTGGGGGAGCAGCGCGCCTTCCGGCGTCGCGGATCAGGGCGTCGGGGCCTTAAGCCGCGGTTCTCAGGGTCTCGCCGCCCACCGCACGGTTGCAGGGGCAGAGTTCGTCGGTTTGCAGCGCGTCCAGCACCCGCAGCGTATCGGCAGGGTTGCGACCGACGTTCAGGTTGGTGACGTAGACGTGCTGGATGGTGTTGTCGGGGTCGACCACGAAGGTGGCGCGATAGGCGACGCCCTCTTCCTCGTTGAGCACGCCAAGCGCACGGGCGAACTTCCCGGAGCTGTCGGCGAAGTTCCAGATCGACAGGCTGTTCAGGTCAGCGTGTTCACGCCGCCAGCCCAGCTTGGAGTGCTCGTTGTCTGTCGAGCCGCCAAGCACCACGGTGTCGCGATCCGCGAACTCACTGTTCAGGCGGGCGAACTCGGCGATCTCGGTCGGGCAGACGAAGGTGAAATCCTTCGGATAGAAGAAGATGACCTTCCACTTACCCGGGAAGCTGTCCTTGGTGATCGGTTCGAACGCGCTTTCGCCGTTCTCTTCGTGGCGGTTGAACTTCGGCTTCACGCCGACGACCTTGAAGTCGGGGAGGATGTCTCCAACGGTCAGCATCTCATTACTCTCCTTGAACTGCGTCGGGGCAGGACGCCCCGTCGGGAGTGGAGATAGGGACCGGGGACTCAAAGCGCCAATTGATTGAATTTGCATTTTCGATAGATAATTTCTATCTTCTGCGAAGCGCCGGGACGCTGGCGTGCTTGGAACGACGCCGCGATGCTGCCGACCCTTCGACAACTGAGCTACCTGAAGCTGCTGGCCGAGAACGGCTCGTTCGGCCGCGCGGCCGAGGCCGCCCACGTAACCCAGCCGACCCTGTCGGCCGGGATTCAGGAACTGGAGCGCACCCTGGGCGCCCCGGTGGTCGACCGGGCGCGCAGCGGCGTGATCCTCACCCCGGTCGGAGTCGAGGCGCTGCGCCGCGCCACCAGCATCCTGATGGAGGCCGAGGAGCTGGTGGAGGCGGCGAAGAACGCCGGCCAGCCGCTGACCGGCCGGTTCCGCCTGGGCGTCATCCCGACCATCGCGCCCTATCTGTTGCCGCGCGCCCTGCCGGCCCTGCGCGAGCGCTACCCCAAGCTGCGGCTCTATCTGCGTGAGGACCTGACCCAGCGCCTGCTCACCGCGCTGAAGGCGGGCCGGCTCGACGCCGCGCTGATCGCCCTGCCCTTCGACATGGCCGGCCTCGCCAGCGCGCATGTGGCCGACGACGAACTGCTGGCCGCCGCCCCGCCCAACCATCCGTGGGCGCAGTCGGAGACCGTGGCGCCGTCGCAGATCGACGCCCAGGACCTTATCCTGCTGGAAGACGGCCACTGCCTGCGCGATCACGTGCTGCACGCCTGCGGGATCAGTCCGCCCAAGGCGATGCAGGAGGAGGAGCACTTCGCCGCGACGTCGTTGCCGACGATCGTGCAGATGGTGGGATCAGGCCTGGGCGTGACCTTCCTGCCGGCCATGGCGGTGAACGCGGGCCTCGCCGACACCGCGCCGATCGTCGTGCGCCCGCTGGCGGCCGATCGCCCCAGCCGCGAGATCGTGGTGGTCTGGCGCGCCGGATCGAGCCGCGCGGCGGAAGGCCGGCTGTTGGCCGACGTGTTCAAACAGAGCTGAGTGGAACCCTGCGCGCCCTTCGGGGACACCAGACCACCTCTTGAGGAGACATCCGTGATCCGATCATCGATCAGCCTGGCCGCAGCGGCCCTCGTCGTGGGCGGCTGCGTGGGCATGTCGCGCAGCGAGACCGTGTCGCCGTTGTCCGACAACTGGACGAGGACCGGACGCATCGAGACGATCGCCCTGACCAAGGGCGACATCAAGGTGACCTCAGAGTTCGATGAGATCTTCAAGAGCCGGGTCAAATCCAAGCTCGACGCCTGCGCCAAGGGACCAACGCCTCTGGCGCTGGAGGTCACCCTCGATCGCCTGGACAAGGCGAACCCCGTGCTGACCACGGTGGTCGCCGGCGCGAACGTGCTGCGCGGCCAGGCCCGGCTGGTGAACCCGGCGACCGGCGCCGTCGTCGCCGATTACAAGATCGGCAAGACCATCGTCGGCGGCCGCTTTGCGATCGTGGTGATGGGCCAAGCCGAGGAGCAGCTCTCCGACGCGTTCGGCGACGAGCTTTGCAAGCAGGCGTTCCTGCCGCCCGAAAAATAGTTTCGATATATCTATTGCTATCCGGTCCAGCTTCGATATATCTGCACTATCGACATATCGAAACAGGATCTATTTATGCACGGACTCTTTCATAACCACCACCGCCGAGAACGCTTCGGCCGCGGCCCGTTCGGCGGTCATATGGGCGGCGGACACAGAGGCGGCCGCCACGGCGGATCGCGGATCGGCCGCTTCCTGGAGCACGGCGACCTTCGCTTCGTGCTGTTGGCGCTGATCGCGGAGCAGCCGCGACACGGCTACGACCTGATCCGCGAACTGGAGACCCGCACCGGCGGCGCCTACCGGCCAAGCCCTGGCGTGGTCTATCCGACCCTGTCGCTGCTCGACGACGAGGGCTTCATCCAGCCGTCCGCCGGCGACACCGCGCGCAAGCTGTTCGAGATCACGCCCGCCGGCCGCGAGGCGCTCGAGCGTGAAGGCCCGGCCGTGAAGGCGGTGTTCGCCCGCATGGCGGACGCTGCGGCCCAATCCGATCAGACCGGCCCGCGGGTCCGCCGAGCCATGGAGAACCTCGGATCCGCCCTGCGCATCCGGCTGTCCCAGGGCGCGGTGACCGAGGCCCAGGTGGACGCCATAGCGCGCGCCATCGACGAGGCCGCCGCCGCCATCGAGCGGGTCTGAGCGACCTCTTGTTACAGCCGAGGTGATCGGCGGGCGGTTCTCGCCTATATACGGCGCCCATGAGCCGTCCGTTTCTCAAGATGAACGGGCTCGGCAACGACTTTGTCGTCGTCGAGGCCCGCAGCGCGCCCTTCTCGCCCAGCGCGGAAGACGTGCGCGCCATCGCCAACCGGACCAATGGCGTCGGCTGCGATCAGCTGGTGCTGATCGAGGGGTCGGACACGGCGGACGCCTTCGTGCGCTTCTGGAACGCCGACGGCGAGGAGATCGACGCCTGCGGCAACGGCTCGCGCTGCGTCGGCCTGCTGCTGATGCAGGCCTCGGGGCGCGACGAAGCGACCTTCGAGACCAAGGCCGGCGTGCTCACCGCGCGCCGCGCCGGGCCGACGCAGATCAGCGTCGACATGGGCGCGCCCGGCCTCTCCTGGACCGACATCCCCCTGGCAGAGGCCATGGACACCCGCGGCGTCGAGCTGCAGGTGGGCCCGATCGACGCGCCGCTGCTGCACACGCCGGGCTGCGTCTCGATGGGCAATCCCCACGTGGTGTTCTTCGTCCCCGATGTGGACGTGGCCCCGGTCCGCCAGGTTGGCTCGCTGATCGAACGCCACCCGCTGTTCCCCGAGGGCGTCAACGTCGGTTTCGCCCAGATCAAGGCGCGCGACCGCATCCGCCTGCGGGTCTGGGAACGCGGCGCGGGCCTGACCAAGGCCTGCGGCACCGGCGCCTGCGCGGCGCTGGTCGCCAGCCATCGACGCGGCTTCGTCGATCGCACGGCGACCCTCGAACTGGACGGCGGCGACCTGCACATCGAGTGGCGCGCCAGCGACGACCACGTGATCATGACCGGGCCGGCGCAGATCGACTTCACCGGCGTGCTGCCGTGAACGCGCCGGTCGTCCCGCCGCCCGCAACGCAGGCCGACGTCGATGTCGTCACCTTCGGCTGCCGGCTGAACGCCTACGAGAGCGAGCTGATCCGCGCCCGCGCCGCGCAGGACGGCCTCACCGACGCGGTGGTGTTCAACACCTGCGCGGTGACCGGCGAGGCGGTGCGTCAGGCGCGCCAGGCGATCCGCAAGGCCCGCCGGGAACGCCCCGGCGCCCGGCTGATCGTCACCGGTTGCGCCGCCCAGATCGACCCCGCCGCCTTTGCCGCCATGGCCGAGGTGGATCTGGTGCTGGGCAACGCCGACAAGGCCAGTCCCGGCGCCTACCTGCCCGACGCCGACGGCGCGCGGGTGCGGGTCAACGACATCATGAGCGTGCGCGAGACCGCGCCGCAGCTGGTCGACGGCCTGAAGGACCGGGCGCGGGCCTATGTCGAGGTGCAGAACGGCTGCGACCACCGCTGCACCTTCTGCGTGATCCCCTATGGCCGCGGGAACTCCCGATCCGCGCCCGCCGGCGTGGTGATCGACCAGGTCCGCAGACTGGTGGCGCAGGGGTACCGCGAGGTGGTGCTGACCGGCGTCGACGTGACCAGCTGGGGCTCCGACCTGCCGGGCGCGCCGACCCTGGGCCAGCTGGTGGCGCGCATCCTCAGGCACGCGCCGGAGCTGCCGAGGCTAAGGCTGTCTTCCATCGACGCCGCCGAGATCGACCCTGACCTGATGCGCTGCCTGGCCGAGGAGCCGCGGCTCGCCCCCTACCTTCATCTGTCGCTGCAGGCCGGCGACGACATGATCCTCAAGCGCATGAAGCGCCGTCACTCGCGCGCCGACGCGCTGAAGCTGATCGCCGATGTGCGCGCCGTGCGGCCCGACGTGGCGTTCGGCGCCGACCTGATCGCCGGTTTCCCCACCGAGACCGAGGCGATGTTCGCTAACACCCTGCGCCTGGTCGAAGATGCGGGTCTGGCCTTCCTGCACGTCTTCCCGTTCAGCCCGCGCCCCGGCACGCCCGCGGCGCGGATGCCGCAACTGTCCCGCCAGGTGATCCGCGAACGCGCCGCGCGTCTGCGCGCGGCCGGCGAGGCGGCGCTGGCCCGCCATCTCGATCGCCAGACCGGGCGTACGCTGGACGCCCTCGTCGAACGCCCCGGCGTGGCCCGGGCCGCCGACTTCACCGAACTGGCGTTCACCGGCGCGGCGCCGGCCGGCGAGATCGTGGCGATGCGGGTCACCGGCCACGACGGACGCCGCGCTATGGCGGAAGCGCTCGACCGCGGGGCGGCCTAGATGGCCTGGACCGGCGGCTGCCAGTGCGGCGCAGTGCGCTTCCGCGTCGAGGGCGAGCTGGGCCGCGCCAGCATCTGCCATTGCCGGATGTGCCAGAAGGCCACCGGCGGCCCGTTCGGCGCCTTCGTCACCGTGAAGCGGGACGACCTGACCTGGACCCGCGCCGAGCCGCAGCGCTTCCAGAGCTCGAACATCGTACGCCGCGGCTTCTGCGCGGCGTGCGGGACGCCGCTGACCTTCGAGACCGACCGCTCGACAGACCTCTCGATCTTCGCCTTCGACCGCGTCGGCGAGATCACGCCCGTCATCCAGCTCGAACCCGAGCGCTCACCCGCCTGGGTGGCCCACCTCGCCGAACTGCCGGTCGAGGTCGCGCCGCCGGGCTACTTCGATCGGATCATCTCGCACCAGCACCCAGACCACGACACCTAGTCCTCCGCCGAGGCGCGACCGGGGAAGCCTGGCAGACTCCATCCGAACACCAAGGCTCCGGCCCGCAAGGCGAGCGCCGCGCCGAAGCCCGCCAAGCCCGCTACGGCCGCGCCGACGCCGAGCATTCCAAGGCCCACGTAGGTCGCAGCCCCGACCAGCGCCGCGGTGACGTAGATCTCGCGCTTCAAAAGCACCGACGGCTCGTCGGCCAGCACGTCGCGAACGATCCCACCAAACGTCGCGGTCAGCACGCCCAGCACCACGGCGGTGAGCGCCGGCGCGCCCAGGGCTCCCGCCTTCGCTGCGCCAGCGACGCTGTAGGCGGCCATGCCCAGGGCATCCAGCCAGATCAGCAGGCGGTAGCGGCCACGTTTGGCCCCGAACAGCCACACCGCGACAGCCGCCAGCAGACAGGCGACCAGGTAGGCCGGCTGATGCACCCAGACCACCGGTGCGCCCAGCAGCAGGTCGCGCAAGGTGCCGCCGCCGACGCCGGTGACCGCCGCGAAGAATCCGAAGGTGACGATGTCATGCTTGCGCCTGGCGGCGGCCAGGGCGCCGGTCGCCCCGAACACCGCGACGGCGGCGTAGTCGAGCCAGATCAGCGCGGTCTCGAAGCCGTCCATCCCCTGCCCCTTCCGCCCCCAGGCGCAGGCGCGGTTCCCTCGACGGCGGAAACCGCGCTAAAAGGCGCCCCATGACCGAACCCAAGAAGGGCTGGTTCCAGCGCCTCACCCAGGGGCTGTCGCGCTCGTCCAAGGCGATGACCGAGCAGCTTACCGGCGCCTTCGTCAAGGCGCCGCTCGACCAGGCGCGGCTGGACGCTCTGGAGGAGATGCTGATCGAGGCCGACCTCGGCCCGCAGTCGGCCGCGCGCATCGTCGAGCGGTTCGGGGCGGAGCGCTTCGGCCGCAGCGTCGACGAGCGGGAAATCCAGGAGGCCCTGGCCGAGGCGATCGGTGACGAGCTCACCGCGCGCCAGGGGGACTTCGACCCCTTGAGCGGCCCCAAGCCGTTCGTGGTGCTGTTCATCGGCGTCAACGGCTCGGGTAAGACCACGACGCTGGGCAAGATCGCCGCCGAGCTGAAGGGGCGCGGCGCCAAGGTGCTGATCGCCGCCGGCGACACCTTCCGCGCCGCCGCCGTCGAGCAGCTTCAAGTGTGGGCGGACCGCGCCGGCGCCGACTTCATGTCCAGGCCTACCGGATCCGACGCCGCGGGCCTGGCTTACGACGCGCTCGAGAAGGCGCGGGCCGAGGATTATGACGTGCTGCTGATCGACACCGCCGGGCGGCTGCAAAACAAGCAGGGGCTGATGGACGAGTTGCACAAGATCATCCGGGTGCTGAAAAAAGTCGATGCGGACGCCCCGCACGAGACCCTGTTGGTGCTGGACGCCACGGTCGGGCGCAACGCGTTGGCCCAGGAGAACATCTTCGGCAACCAGATCGGCGTCTCGGGCATCGTCATGACCAAGCTGGACGGCACGGCGCGCGGCGGCGTTCTGGGGCCCGTCGCCCAGGCCTCGGACGCCCCGATCAAGCTGATCGGGGTGGGCGAGGGGATCGACGACCTGCAACCCTTC